>NZ_JAHKRL010000209.1 GCF_019396405.1 Nonomuraea rhizosphaerae
CGCCGTTTCAACTGCTCGATCTCGGCCATCAACGCGGCGATCACAGCGTCCCGCTCGGCCAGCGCAGCCAGCAGTTCCTCACGACTCAACCGCGCTGGATCGAGATCCACCCGCTCAAGGTACGACGCACCAACCCAAGATCTCTCTATTCAATAGAAACCGGCGCGTCTACCGCAAACAGGACACCTCAGCTCGGACCGGCCTGAATGGATACGCCCCGACCACCGTGACGCCGACAACGATGAGAATCCACTCGAACGACAGCTGCCCATTCCCCAGCAGAAAGACAAATACTCCCAGAGAAGGCCCTCCGACAAGAGTCCAGTCGCCAAGCCGACGCACCGCCCCCGCCCGATCGCCGGCCTTGCTCTCACCTTCCGACTGAGTCACGGGACCGAGCATCGCACACCCACAAGCCCCTGGAAACGCCCCTGTTCTCCTGCACGCTCAACCACCGGGTCGTACGCATTTCTCTTCCCTCAACCAAGCCCCAAGGTCGATCACCTTCCAGGGTGCGGCGGCTTGCTGCCCGCCGAGTGAGAAGCTTCAGGAAAAATGCGGTCGTCGTTCGGCGGCTCCTCGTCACAGCAATTCACCACGATGTCGACATAGACCCGCCGCACCTCCCGATATCCCCCGGCCCGTACTCGTCAAGGCCCGGCTCACCCAAGTGTCAATCAGGTCGTCCAGCCAGCCGTGGACGCGCTCGTGATACGCCGACGCTGAGAAAAGACACGTACGGCCTTGTCGTCCCGTGCGCCGATCACGGCGAGATACGCGCGCACGCCCACGTCCGGAGCCCGTCGGACCTCGGCATGACAACCGGCGGCGCCCAGCACGTGGGCACGGGCGGCGGTCAGATCGTGCACCGAGCCGGGTTCGACCTCGCCGCCCCACAACAGCAACCGCCCGGCGCCGACAGCGCTTGAAGATTGCCGAGGTACTGGTGAGCCTCGCCTGGGCACCGAAGGTCGATGAACTTGCCCTTGACGCTGAGGGTCTGCCCAACGCAGCGATCCACGGGAATCAGAGTGCTGTCCGGGATTACGTATGCCAGTCCTTCGCGCGCGAGAGGCGGCGGTCACGGCTGAGCTTGGGGACGTCGTGCTCAGCGCAGCACCATGGCCGCCTGCCGGAACGGGGGTAAGGCCCGGAATGCCATGACAACCGCAGTGACAAGAAGCGACATGACGACGGTCGCCAGCAAAACAGCGAACGTCACAGCAGTGTTCGGACCCGGAATTTCAAGTATGATCGCACATCCGCCGACCAGGAACACCAGCCATCCCATGACACATTTATTAGGCGCCCTGCTCCGAAACCACAATGGCCCAGCCACTCCCCTTCGGAACACTCACTGTCACCCGACGGAACTCCTTCTCCCCTGCTGGATAACGTCCGATCCTGAGCTTGTTCGGCCCCTTCGAACATTCGTGCTCCATGGACAAGAGATCTGTTCTTATGGAAGCCTTGCCGACGACGCCGGAGCAGTCAAAGGTGATTCCATAGGAATCCGAAGCCTTGAAGCGCCCGGACCAGGTGGGAGATTGCCCGCTCTGACCGACATGACGAAGCAGGGTTCGTCCTTTGGCGAGTTTCACGACATCATCCACAGAAAACACCGGAACGTCAGCAGGACGCCCGTCGAATTCTCCACGTTTCTGCTCGGGGACGAGCGAGCAGCCACTCACCAGCGCCAAAAAGGCGCATGTCAGAACCCATCGAAGCATGTTATCTCCGCCCACGCAGTCAGAGCGCTGCCCGTCTCATCATGATTACGCTGACCCGCGAAACCCCGGCGATGGCCCTCGCGAGCTCAGGTCGCGCGCTGAGAATCATTCCGTACCACAGGCCATCGGCCATTCCGCTCCGCAGCTCGGAGAGGCTGAGCCCGAAGGAGTCAAGCAGGATCGCAGTCGTCGAATCCGTGGACGTTGCAGAAAGATCGCGAAAATTCAAGGTCAGCAATCCTCCAATCAGCCGATGGCCCGCGTTTCGACAATGCGTATCGTACGAACTGCGGGAATTTTCAACATCTCCAACAGCCGGGGCTTGGGATAGCCGTTCGTGAGTAACCCATAGGCACGCCCCTCCAGTGCGGCATCGCGCAGTCGATTGATGTCCAGATCCAATTGCGTCAGACCGCTGCTGTCCAGCCAAGTGAGCCGGGACACCCATCGGCGATACAGCTCGAAACTGGATTTCTGCTCACATTCGGCGCTACGATAAATCGCGCAAGGCCGCCAGAAGATGGGCTTCCTCATCCCCTCCTGCAGGCCGGACAGGAACAGAAACGAAGTGTCGGTCCTCGTGTCTACAGAGTCTGCGAATATCCTGCTCAGCTCCCGCTCATCCAAAGGATCGGCCAGCTCGATTATCGCGGTCGAGAAACTGTTGTCCGGCAGACTTGCGAGCTCACGACGCGCCTGTGTCTTCTCGCTCTCATCCGCGCCTTGCCCACCTCTGAACGACTGGAGCATTCCTGTCATTCTCGTGTTCGGAGGCAGCGACTTGCTGAGGAGCCTCGAAGCGCTCATACTCACCGAGCCGTGAAGGAACCCAGACTCCGATCCCCCATATTTGTCACCCCAGAACTCAAGGCGCGTCGAGATCGGATCGATCGACGCATCCGAGGCGAGCAGCCATTGCTCTGGATGCGCCACTTGAACGGCACCGCCATACACCTCGCGAAAACGCCCGGGATCATCGGCGAGAAAATGAATGATCTCGGCCAAGGCGATGGCACTCGCTGCCGTCATGGCCATGAGGAGCACTATCCGCCGCGATGTCAAGGCCGGCCTTTCCGAAACGTGAGACATTTGCGACAGGGAGGGCTGGGGAGTATGGCCGGTCCACGTTCCTCAGCCTTCCCGCATCTGGTCAAGCGCACGTCCGACCATGCTTGTGCCGGTGGACTCTGACGAGGCCGCGCGATGCACCGTCCCGGATTTATCCCCTGGCTCCGTCGTCGTAGTTACAAAGCCACCCGGCGGGCGCGAGCCCACCGCCGCCAACACCCTCAATCAGGCGTGAGAGGACATGACACAAGATCAATATCCTCGCCCGGGCGGGGCAACAATATGAGATAAGTCACTCAACGTTCAAACACACATTTTGTAACGTCTGGGCTCCAGGATGATGAGACGCCCCTGCCCGGAGAGGCTCCCCGCTGACGAGCGACTATGTGACCACCCCGATGCCCCGCCACTTTCCTGCGCCAATTCTGGGCACACAGAACCGTTGATACGAGCAGGCCTCAACCTTAAATCGGCTTATGACTCCAGCGACTCCCGCAGTCGCCGCATCTCCCCCGCGATCGTCGCCACCGTCCAATGGGCGTTCAGGCCGCTCGGGTTCGGCAGCACCCACACCCGCGCCCCGCCCACCGTCTCCCCCTGCGGCCCGATCACCGACTTCGGACGGGCGAAAGCCGTGCGGTACGCGGAGATGCCCAGGACGGCGAGGACCTGGGGCCGTACGGAGGACACCAACCCGGCCAGCCGCTCCCCGCCCGCCACCAGTTCCTCCCGCGACAGTTCCGAGGCCTTGGCGCTGGCGCGGGGGACGACGTTCGTGATGCCCAGCCCGTACGAGGGCAGCAGGTGCTGCTCGGAGGGGGCCAGCAGGCGAGGGGTGAAGCCGGACAGATGGAGGGCGGGCCAGAAGCGGTTGCCGGGGCGGGCGAAGTGGTGGCCGGTGGCCTCCGACATCAGGCCGGGGTTGATGCCGCAGAACAGCACGTTCAGGGAAGGGCCCAGGACATCCTCGATCACGTCAGGAGAGGGTAGCCGACAAAGGGCAGGTCCCGTCCCCCGTGAGCTCCTAGCCCATCTCCTCCAGGCGGCGGCCCTTCGTCTCGCGCACCCAGCGCAGCACGAACAGCAGTGACAACAGCGCGAAGAACGCGTACCCCGCGTACGTCAGAGGCAGGTTCCACTCCGCGAGCGCCGGGAACGACACCGTCACCGCCCAGTTCGCGATCCACTGCGCGGCCGCCGCCACCCCCAGCGCGGCGGCGCGGATGCGGTTGGGGAAGATCTCGCCCAGCAGCACCCAGACCACGACACCCCACGACAGCGCGAAGAACAGCACGAACGCGTTCGCGGCCACGAGCGCGATCGGTCCCTGCGGGGACGGCAGCGCGGAGGCCTCGCCCGACGCGTACGAGAACGCCCAGGCGGCCGTGGCCAGCGAGACCGCCATGCCCACGGAGCCGATGATCAGCAGGGGCTTGCGGCCGATGCGGTCGACGAGGGCGATCGCGATGAAGGTGCCGATGATGTTGATGACCGAGCTGGAGAAGCTGATCAGCAGGGAGTTGCTCTGGTCGATCCCCACCGACTGCCACAGAACGGACGAGTAGTAAAAAATCACGTTAATGCCGACTAGCTGCTGGAAGGCCGACAGCACGATGCCGATCCACACGATCGGCAGCAGCCCGAGCGCGGGTCCCCGCAAGTCGCGCATCGTCGGCACGCGCTCCGTCCGGATGAGGCGGGAGATCTCCGCCACCCGCTCGTCCAGGTCCACGCCCGGCCCCTCCACCTCGGCCAGCACCGCCCGCGCCCGCTTGGTGCGTCCCGCCGCGATCAGGTACCGCGGCGACTCCGGGATCGTCGAGGCGAACAGCAGGTAGAGCAGCGCCGGCACGACACACGCGCCCAGCATCCACTGCCACGCCTGAAGACCCCACAGCGAGTTGTTGACGTCGCCTCCGGCCAGGCGCGCGAGCAGGTAGTTCACGAGCTGCGACACCGCGATCCCCAGCACGATCGCGAGCTGCTGGAACGACCCCAGCCGCCCCCGGTAGGCGGCCGGCGCGACCTCGGCGATGTACGTCGGCCCGATCACCGAGGCCATCCCGATCGCGATCCCGGCCAGCACCCGCCACAGCGCCAGGTCCCAGATGGCGAACGGCAGCATCTGCCCGATCGAGCTGACCGCGAACAACACGGCCGCCACCTGCATCGTCCTGGTACGCCCCCATCGGTCCGCCAGCCGCCCCCCGATCCAGGCCCCCACGGCGGAGCCGAGCAGCGCGATGGCGACCACGAACCCGGTCTCCACCGAGCCGACGCGGAAGTACTTCTGGATCCCGACGACGGCCCCGTTGATCACCGAGCTGTCGTAGCCGAACAGGAACCCGCCGATGGCCGCCGCCGCGGTGATGAAGACGACGTGGCCGAGCTGTTCCTGGTGGCCCTGCTGAGTAGCCATACACAACCGACTACCCAGCGTGACCAAGCGTACGGCCAACGGCAGCCCAAGGAACTACAGCCGCGGGTCCACCGGCTCCGACTCCAGGGCCAGCACGGCGAAGACCGGCTCGTGCACCCGCCACCCCGCCTCGCCGTCGGCCAGCCGCGACAGCGCCTCCAGCCCCAGCGCGTACTCGCGCAGCGCGAGGGAGCGCTTCTTGCCGAGGAAGCGGCGGCGCAGCACGTCGAGCGACTCGGTGTAGTCGGGCCCGTAGATGATCCGCAGGTACTCCCGCCCCCGCACCTTGACCCCGGGCTGGACGCGGCCCCCCACGTAGGTGGCGGGCTTGACGACCATCCCCTCGCCCCCGGCGGAGGTCAGCGAGGTCCACCAGTCCACCGCCGCCGCCCGCGACGAGGCCGAGCCGAGCGTGACGAAGACGTGCCGGGTGTGCGTGATCAGCGGCGAGGACAGCTCGGCCAGCGTCTCCAGGTGCCAGGCGTGCGGCTGCAGCGCGAGCGCCTTCCCCTCGCAGGCCAGGATCTGGAACGGCGCCACCCGCACCCCGTCCAGCCCGTCGACCGGCCAGCAGTAACGCGCATATGCGTCCCTGAACAGGGCAGCGTTGGAGGAGCGGCGCCGGGCGCGGGTGAGCGTCTCGCCCACATCCAGCCCACGCCCGGCCGCCGCCTCAAGCACCGACACCGCCTCGGGCAGGGCCGCGCGCGCCGCCGCGCCGACGGAGGCGTACTGGGCCCTGATCAGCTCGCCCGCCTTGGCCGACCAGGGCAGCAGCTCGCAGTCGAGCGCGACCCAGTCGGAGCCGAGCGCCGGCCAGAGCGGTTCGCATGCTTCGCGCAGCTTGTCCACCAGCGGCGTCATGTCGCCGAAGAACGGCCGGCCGGTACGCGTGAAGACGACACCCGCCGACCCGTCGCTCACGCCGAAGCGCTCACGGGCCACCTCGGGCGTCCTGGCCAGCACGGCGACGGCCCGCGAGCCCATGTGCTTCTCCTCGCACACGACCTCGCTCACCCCGGCGGCGGCGAACTCCTCGAACGCCTCGTGCGGGTGCTCCAGGAACCCCTCCAGAGAGGACGTCTCCGGCGGCGCCATGGTCGGTGGCAGGTACACCAGCCAGCGCGGGTCCACCGCGAACCTGCTCATGACCTCCAGCGCCGCGGCGGCGTTCTCCTCCCTGACCTTGACGCGCATGCCGAACCGGGTCTCGACGTGCCGGGTGCCCTGAACGTCGCCGATGTCGAGCATGCCCGGCTCACGCGCCGGGCCGCCGAGCGGCTTGACCGACTCGTACCAGACCTTCTGGGCGGGTACGGAGAACAGCTCGCGTTCGGGGTAGCGCAGGGCGGTCATCGTGCCGCCGAACACGCAGCCGGTGTCGAGGCAGATCGTGTTGTTGACCCATTCGGCCCGGACCGTGGGGGTGTGGCCGTAGACGACCATGGCCCGGCCGCGGTACTCCTCGGCCCACGGGTAGCGGACCGGCAGCCCGTACTCGTCGGTCTCGCCCGTCGTGTCCCCGTACAGGGCGAACGAGCGGACCCGTCCGGACGCGCGGCCGTGGTAGGCCTCCTTGAGCCCCGCGTGCGCGACGACGAGCTTGCCCTCGTCGAGCCGGTAGTGGCTGAGCAGGCCGTCCATGAACGTCCTGGCCGCCTCGACGAACTCCGGCGGCTCGGCCGCGAGCTGGTCCAGCGACTCCCGCAGCCCGTGGGCGACGGTGACCTTGCGGCCGTTCAGGGCGCGGACGAGCTTGACCTCGTGGTTGCCCGCGACGCAGATCGCCGTGCCGGCCGCGACCATGCCCATGACCAGGCGCAGCACGCCCGGCGTGTCGGGGCCGCGGTCCACGAGGTCGCCGACGAACACGGCCGTACGCCCCTCCGGGTGCCGCGCGCCCACGGCGCGGCCGGCGACGCGCTCGACCACCCAGCCGAGGCCCTCCAGCAGCGTCTCCAGCTCGGCGCGGCAGCCGTGGATGTCGCCCACGATGTCGAACGGGCCGCTCAGCTCGGTCTTGTCCGACCAGGCCTTCTCGTACGTGAGCCGCGCGCTCTCGATCTCCTCCAGGCCGCGCAGCACGTGCACCCGCCGGAAGCCGTCGCGGGAGATCTTGGCCAGCGACCGGCGCAGGTCCTTGCGCTGCCGGATCACCACGCCGGGGCCGAAGTCGCGGTCGGGGCGCGAGGCGTTGCGCTCGATCGCCACCTCCTCCGGCGTGTCGAGCACGATCGCGTCGGCCAGCACGTCGTGGCTCTTCGCCAGGTCGAGCAGGCCGCGGCGGGCGGCGTACTGGACGTTCGTGGCGTCGACCACGGTGAACAGGCCCCTGCTCAGGCGCACGCCGACGATGTGGTGCAGCAGCTCGAAGGCGGCCGGGGTGGCGGCCTGGTCGTTCTCGTCGTCGGCCACCAGGCCACGGCAGAAGTCCGACGAGATCACCTGCGTCGGCTTGAAGTGCCTGGCCGCGAACGTCGACTTCCCGCTGCCCGAGACGCCGACGAGCACCACGAGGGACAGCTCGGGGACGCTGATCATCGAGTGAACACTCCCATCTGGGTCGGCGGCCCCACCTCGGGGTCGTCGTCGCCGACCGGCCTGAAGGCGACCTGGTAGCCGTTGCGTTCCGCCACGCCCGTGGCCCAGGCGGTGAACTCCGCGCGGGTCCACTCGAAGCGGTGGTCGGAGTGGCGCAGCCCGGTCAGGAACTCGTAACGGGGGTTGTACTCGACGTTCGGCGTGGTGACGAGCACGTGCTGCGGGCGGGCGTGGCCGAACACGACGTGTTCGAGCGCGGCCAGGCGCGGCGGGTCGACGTGCTCGACCACCTCCATCAGCACCGCGGCGTCGTAGCCGGTCAGGCGCTTGTCGGTGTACGTGAGCGCGCCCTGGAACAGGCTCAGCCTGGCCCGCTTGCTGTCGGGCATGCGCTCCAGCCTGAGCTTGCGGGCGGCGATGGTCAGCGCCATGGGCGAGACGTCCATCCCGGCGACCCTGGCGAACCTGGGGCGCGACAGCAGCGCGCCGACCAGCTCGCCCTGGCCGCAGCCGAGGTCGATCACGGTGGTGACGCCGAGTTCCTCCAGGGTCGCCAGCACGGCCTCGCGGCGCCGGGTGTTGAGCGACTTGGGCTTGGGGTCCTCGGCTCCGGGCTCGCCTTCTGCGGCGGGCTCGGCTTCCGTTCCGGGCTCGGCCTCGGAGGCGGCCTCGGTGGCCGCCAGTTCGTCGGCCGCCGTCTCGCCCGCCTCCGGCTCCTCGGCCACCGCGGGCTCCAGTTGCTCCTCGGTCTCGTCGCCCAGCTCCGCCAGCCTGGCCAGCGCCGTCCGGGCCAGCGACCAGCGCCGCCCCAGGTAGCGCCGCATGATCAGCCCCCGCTCGGGGTGCCCGTACAGCCACCCCTCACCGGCCCTGACCAGCTTGTCCACCTCGTCGGGCGCGACCCAGTAGTGCTTGCCGTCGTCGAGCACGGGCAGCAGCACGTACAGGTGGTTGAGCGCGTCGGCCAGCCGTACGTCCCCGCGCAGCGTCAGCCGTACGTACCGCGAGTCGCCCCACTCGGGGAAGCCCTCGTCGAGCGGCACGGCCTCGGCCTCCACCGCCCACCCGAGCGGCGTGAACAGCCGCTCGGCCAGCGAGGGGCCGCCCCGGCAGGGCAGGGCGGGCAGCCGGATCTCCAGCGGCATGGCCCGGCCCGGCAGCTCCGGCCTGGCCACGCAGCGACCGGCCCGCGCCGTGCGGAACACGTCGCCCAGCGCCACGGCCAGCAGCGAGGAGGCGGCGTAGGGCCGGTCGTTGACGTACTGGGACAGGCTGAAGTCCGGGGAGTTCTTGCCGCGTGACCTGACCAGCGCGATCGGGTCGACGTCGAGCAGCAGCGCGGCCGTGCAGCGACTCTCGTCCGCCTCCGGGTAGAAGACCGTGGCCGTGCCGAACGACTGGCCGAACTCCTGCACCCGGTCGGGATGCTTGTGCAGGAGGAAGCCCAGATCGGTGGCGGGCGTGGCGGTGGTCGAGATGGTCAGCAGCACGGCCCAAGTCTGCCGCAGCGCCGTGAAGGGACGCCAACGGATATGTCACACGTTGGGGAGCACCTCGGCGGCGATCAGCTCCAGGTGTTCGAGGTCGGACAGATCCATGACCTGCAGGTAGACGCGCTCGGCGCCGAGCTCGCCGAACTTGCCGATCTTGTCGGCCACCTCTGCGGGGGTTCCGGCCAGGCCATTGGCGCGCAGCGAGGCGAGGTCGTTGCCGATGGCCGCCGCGCGGCGTTCGATCTCGGCCTGGTCGCGGCCCACGCACACGGTCTGGGCCACCGACAGGGTCAGCGTGCGTCCCAGCCCGGAGGCGGCCTCCCGTACCCGGTCATAGGCCTCGCCCGTGGCCTCAAGGGTCCTGAACGGCACGTTGTACTCGTCGGCGTACATGGCGGCCAGCCTGGGCGTCCGCTTGGCGCCGACGCCGCCGATGATGATCGGCGGGTGCGGCCGCTGGACCGGCTTGGGCAGCGCGGGCGAGTCGACGAGCCGGTAGTAGCTGCCCTCGAACGAGTACGACTTCTCCGCCGACCACAGGCCCCGGATGATCTCCAACTGCTCCTCGAACCGGCCGAA
Source organism: Nonomuraea rhizosphaerae (assembly GCF_019396405.1). GTDB lineage: Bacteria > Actinomycetota > Actinomycetes > Streptosporangiales > Streptosporangiaceae > Nonomuraea > Nonomuraea rhizosphaerae. The sequence continues at coordinate 9,831 of NZ_JAHKRL010000209.1, forward strand.
GCGCTCGGCGACCGGCGGGAACGGGATGCCGTACGCGCTGTGCTCACCGTCGAACCAGCCCGTGCCCAGGCCCAGCTCGGCCCGCCCGCCGCTCATCTGGTCAACCTGCGCGACGCTGATGGCCAGCGGCCCCGGCAGCCGGAACGTCGCCGGCGTCACCAGTGTGCCCAGCCTGATCCTGGAGGTGTCCCTGGCCAGCGCCGCCAGCGTGAGCCAGGCGTCGGTCGAGCCGGGGCCGGGGTCGCCGGCGCCGATCCGCTGGTAATGGTCGGACCGGAAGAACGCGTCGAAACCCAGGCGTTCGGCGGCCTGGGCGACGGCTAGCAGGTCATCGTAGGTGGCGCCCTGCTGGGGCTCGGTGAAGATCCGCAACTTCATGACGCCATTATCCGCGCAGCGTCGGCGCACATTTCACGGCATCCGGAGAAAGGGCTCCGCCGCCCCCGGATGCTTGCTAACCTTCACCAGCCAGTGCTCACCGTAGCCGATCGATCACCCAAGGTGGCTCATGTCGGAATCGCGACGCAGGCGGGAGCCTGGCACGCTTCCGCGCCCGCTGGCGTTCCTGGCCGCGCTGGGGTTGATCGGCGGGACCGGCTTCTGGGTCTCCGTGCTGCCCCCGGGGGCCGTGCCCGGGCCCGTTCCTCCGCCTCCCACGGCCTCCGCCCGTCCGACGCCGGCGCTCGCGGGCCGGCCGTCGCCCGCCGTCGAGGACGCCGTCAGGCAGGGGCCGGCCGGGTTCGTCGCGTTCGCCGACGGCGTTTCCGGCTTACGGTCCCGGACGCGCTGGTACACGATCGGCCACGTCATCGCGGGGGGCGACGGCTGTACGGGGACGTGGACGGGCGGGCTCTCCGCGAGCGAACGTCCCGCAAAACGTCCCGCAGGGCCTTCCGCGGGCGAACGTCCCGGCGGACTTTCCGCAGGTGGGCGTCCCGCGGGGCTTTCCGCAGAGCGGCTCCGCCGGCTGCGGGCGGGGGGCGCGGAGGCCGGGCCCGTGTTCGGCGGCCCCCGGGGGCGGGAGCTGGCCGCCGCCTGTGCCCGGCCGGACCGGCTCGTCCCGGCGTACCGGCGGGTGATCGGCGGCCTCGGCGCCTCGTACGCGGAGTTCGAGGTCCGCGACAGCGCCGACCGGGCCGCCGTCACGCGCCGCGCCCACGCGATCCGCGCGCTCCAGCGCGAGCGGCGGCTGCGGGTGAGCTTCTCGCTGCCGCTGGAGCCGTACGGGCTGGCCGCCCGCGACGCCGCCATGCTGCGCCTCACCCGCCAGGCCGGCGCGGACGTCGGCACCGTGAACCTCCTGGCCGCGATGGAGCCGTCCGGTCCCTTCGGCGGCGGGACGCACCGGATCGCGCTCGCCCTGCGCGCGGCCCGTACCCAGGTCGCCGAGGCCCAGGCCGTGCCCGACACCGGCGAGGCGTGGCGGCGCGTCGCGGTGACCTGCGTGCTGACCTCGCCGGCGGACCTGAGCGAGGCGGAGGCGACGACGCTGGCGGCGTTCGCCGGCCGCCACGAGCTGGCCTGGCTGTCGCTGCGCGGCACCCCGCCACAGGCCCCCGTCGCGCGCGCCCTGCGCCGCACCCGCGGGTGAACTATACGATTCGAGAGGGAATCAGCGGGAGAGGGGAGGAGCCGGGTGGCGACCCGTCCTGAGACGGCGAAGAAGATCCTCCTGTACTGGATGGACGGCACGTTCGCTCTCATGGCCGTCGCCCTGTCGCTGACCGTCTACGCCACGGCGGCCGAGTCGCTGATCTCCGTCCCGCACGCCTTGGTCGTCGAGGTCTGTGCGATGGCTTCGCTGGCGTTCGTCCCTCTTGTCCTGCGGGACGCCTACGACGACCGGCCGCGGCCCACGGTGAAGCTGGCCCTGAGCGGGGTCCTGGCGGCCGTCACGGTGGCGCTCATCCCGCCGCGGCCTCCCGGCGGCGTCGAGGGGTCCTGGGACGTGATCGCCACCCTGTGGCTGTCGGCCATGGCCCTGTACCTGCCGCTGTGGGCGACCGTTTGGCTGGGGGCCGCGGTAGTCGCGGTGGTCACGACGTACGTGTCGGTGATCGGCGAGCAGCCGTGGCAGGCGGTCCTGACCGTCCAGGTGGTCTCGACCGTGCTGCTGCCGGCTCTGACCAGGATCTGGCGCTGGCTCTGGTGGACGATCAGGGAGGCGCACGACAGCCGGGAGGCCAAGGCGACGCTGGCCGTGTCGGAGGAGCGGCTGCGCTTCGCCCGCGACCTGCACGACCTGCTCGGGCACAGCCTGTCGGTGCTCTCGCTCAAGAGCGAGCTGGCGGCCAAGCTGGCCACCATCGACGCGGGCAAGGCCGCGGCCGAGATGGCCGACGTACGCCGCCTCGCCGCCGAGTCGCTGGCCGAGGTGCAGGTCGCCGTGGAGGGGTACCAGTCGCTCGACCTGGACGAGGAGCTCGCCGGGGCGCGGGAGGCGCTGGAGGCGGCCGGGGCGCGGTGCGTCGTCGAGGCCCGGGCGGACGACCTGTCACCCGCCGGGCGGGCGCTGCTGGCCTGGGCGGTCCGCGAGGGCGCCACCAACGTGCTCAAGCACAGCACGGCGACGCGGTGCGCGATCGTCATCGACGGCGGGGTGCTGGAGATGCGCAACAACGGCGTGCCCCGGGAGGGCTCCCCCGCGCACGCGACGGACGGGCACACGGCGGACGGGCGGGCGACGGACGGCCGGGCGGCGGGCGGGCCGGCCGTGCCGCCGAACGCGGGCAGCGGGCTGCGCGGGCTGGCCGAGCGGATGTCCTCGGCGGGCGGCTCGTTCACCGCGGCCCCGACGGCGTCGGGCGAGTTCGTGCTGCGTGCGGTGGTGCGCCCATGACATCCACGGACCGGCATCCGGTGAACGCTGGGCCCCATGCCAACGTGCCCTCCTGGGAATCGTCGTGGGCTCGCGCGCCGTGGGGCAGGCTGCGGCGGGCGAGCCGCCTGGACAAGGTCCGCTGGGTGATCGCCTACTCCTCCGACAGCGCCAACATCCTCGGCGGCTTCGGCTTCCTC
>NZ_JAHKRL010000210.1 GCF_019396405.1 Nonomuraea rhizosphaerae
TGGGTGGGGCTGTCCGCGCCCCGCATGGTGCTGTCGCCCGCCGACTTCGACTCCGCCTCGCGCGGGACCTGGGACGTGGGCGAGGCGGCGGCGGGCGCGGCGGCCGTCTGCTCGGCGTTGTTCGCCTGCGTGGAGAGCGTCCACACCGTCCCGCCGAGGGCCATCACCGCGACCGACGCGGCCACGGCCAGCAGCGCCCGCCCGCGCCGGTGACGCTTGGCCCGGGCGTTCAGCAGGCGGTCGAGCACCGCCCGGGGAGGGCTGGTCACCAGCTCGACGTCCCGCTCCGACACCTTGCCCAGGAAGGACGCGACGCCCTCCAGGTCGAGCAGCTCCGCGCCGCACACCTCGCAGGTGGCCAGATGGGTGTCGATCTCCATCGCCTCGTCGGAGTCGAGCGCGCCGAGCGCGTGGGCGCCCAGTGCCAGCCGTACCTCCTCGCACGTCATGGCGCCAGCCCCCGCTCCTCGAGCGCGAGCCTGAGCGCGCGCAGCGCGTAGTAGGTGCGCGACTTGACCGTGCCGGGCGGGATGCCCAGCGTGGCCGACGCCTCCTTCACCGATTTCCCCCGGTAGTAGACCTCCATGAGCACGTCGCGGTGCTCGGGCCGCAGCGCCGCCAGCGCCTCGGCCACCGCCCACGACTCGACCGCCCGCTCCAGCTCGTCGTCGGCGGGCATCACGGCGAGCGCCTCGTCGCCGGTCTCCTGCGGACGTGCTCTGCGCGCGCGGTGCTGGTCCACCACGAGGTTACGGGCCACCGTGAACAGCCAGGCCCGGATCGGACGGCCGGCGAGCGCGTCAGGATGCCGCCAGGCACGCAGCAGCGTCTCCTGCACCACGTCCTCCGCCCGCCCCGAATCGCCGGTGAGCCGCAGCACGTACCCGTAGAGCGGCCCGGCATGCTCCTCGAAGAGGGTCCTGACGAGCTCCTCGTCGGCGGTGTCGGCTGCGGTCACACCCTCATCACGTACGGCGGGCCTGGCCGGTTCGATTTCATCCACGGAGCGGCACGTCAGTCGCCTCGGCCGAGAACTCCAATCCTTCGGTCACACTTCTCACCCCGGTAACCTTCACGTCGAAGGGCAGCTTTCCCTGGAAGGGGATGGAGTAGCTGATGAGGCGCGCGACGCTGTCGGGCAGGGGCACGCCTTCGAGCTTCTCGGCCCGCAGCATGATGCTCCCGTCGGCCACCCGTACGCCCATCTCCGCGTTGAACCTCACCTTGTTCACCCCAACCGTCACCTCACCCGACGCGACGAGTCGCTGACCGTTCCCCGAGATCTTGACGCCGGGCGGGGCGTACTTGTCGATCGTCCCCTTGGTCAGAGTGCCGCGCACGGTCAGGCGTTCGGCCTTGATGTTGGCTCTGTTCTGGAGGACGTCGGCCAGCGGGGCCGTCACGTTGTAGGCGACGCCCTGCAGGTTCTTCACCGGCACTCCCCCGTAGGTGAGGGTGCCGAGATTGAACCGTACCTCTGGATACCGCCCGGAGAGAGCCTGTGTGAGAAATGGGATGCCCTCAATTGTCACCGTCGGCGTGCCGCTGAGGTCGGCCGACGCCGCGATCCTGTTGGCGAGGTCACGTTGGACGCCCGCCACCGCCACCCGATCGACGACAGCGAGGAGGACTACCAGCACGATCAGGAAAATGAGCAGCTTGCGCATCTGGCTCCCTGTCTCATGGCGGGGGTTTCATGAGCCTATCGTCAGAAAGCCTCATGCCCTGGCAAAGAGGATCATCACCCCCCGGCGAAGGGCGGCAGGACCTCGACCGTGGCGCCCTCGCCCAGAAGCACCTCCTCATACGCCCGCTTGCCCACCGGCGACCCGTCCACGAGGAACGACGAACGGCTCACCACGCGGGCCAGCTCGGCCCGGTTTTCTGTGATTTTGGTCATGAGTTCGCCAAGAGTTACCGCGTCGAACGCCTCTTCGGACACTCCCGCGGCTTCCTTCGCGGCAGCCCAATAACGTATCTTTCCCGTGGCCATAGGCACCTCACAATCGGCTCAGGTCCATTGTGCGACGGCGTTAACACCGAGTTGCCCTGTTCACCTGCTGGACGCTCAATGGACGCGACTTACGCGTGGGATATCCTCGCCTAAGGACCTGGGCGACGTAGCCCCCGGGTCCTTGCGTGTTTGAGGAGGCCGTAATGAGCAACCTGCTCCTGCTGACCAACGCCCTCGAGCCGTCCGCCGAGGTGCTGCCGGCGCTGGGGTTGCTGCTCCACTCGGTCCGCGTCTCGCCCGCGGAGGCTTCCGCGCTGATCGACACGCCCCCCGCGGACGCCGTCCTGGTCGACGCGCGCAAGGAGCTGGTGCAGGCCAAGAGCCTGTGCCGGCTGATCCGCACGACCGGCATCGACTGCCCGCTGCTGGTGGTCGTCACCGAGGGCGGGCTCGCGGCGATGACCGCCGAATGGGGCGTCGACGACGTGCTGCTCGACAGCGCGGGACCGGCCGAGGTGGAGGCCCGGCTGCGCATGGCCACCGGGCGCATGTCGCAGAGCCACGGCGAGGACGTGCCGGACGAGATCCGCAGCGGCGACCTGTCCATCGACGAGGCCACCTACACGGCCCGGCTGCGGGGGCGGGTGCTCGACCTGACGTTCAAGGAGTTCGAGCTGCTGAAGTATCTCGCGCAGCACCCCGGTCGGGTCTTCACCCGGGCGCAGCTGCTGCAGGAGGTGTGGGGGTACGACTACTTCGGCGGCACGCGGACGGTGGACGTGCACGTCCGGCGGCTGCGGGCGAAGCTGGGGACGGAGTACGAGTCCCTGATCGGGACGGTGCGGAACGTGGGGTACCGGTTCGTCCCCGACCGGGCGGACACGGCGCACGTGTGACGCGGCGCCGGCCTCCCAGAAGACCGGTGCGCGTGGGGGTCTGTTGACACCGGCAGGCTGCGGGGGTCAACTGTTGTGACAGGGCGTCGCACATGTCGCCATGTCGCTGTTATGCGTGGACACCGCCGTCCCTGGATGGGGGTGGTGTCGGGGTGGGGATCTTTCGGGCACTTGTCGAAGAGGGCGCGCGTCCCCGGGTTTTCCGCCGCAATGAAAGCATTCTTTCGTCATTTCGACCAGCCAACCGCGTTTTTGTCATCGATTATGGATATGCCCGGGAGTATTTGCCGGGCGGCGAGCGCGAGGGAATTCACGACCTGCGCTCCGACGGCGACCTGATCGGCGAGCTGGCGTTCTGGAGTCCCGCCGAGCGGGTTCGCGTGGACGCGCTCACCGAGGTCAGGGCCTGGCCCATCGACGTCAGGACGCTGCGCGAGCACGCCGCCGCCAACACCGCCGTCGCCACGGCTCTGGTGCAGGAGCTGTTCGCCAGGAACGTCGCCGCGCGCAGGCACGAGGCCCTGGCCAGGGCCCCGGTCGCGGCCCGGCTGGCCGTGTGGCTGCTGCACCTGGACGAGCGCTACGGGCTGGCGGGCCAGTCGGCGCCGCCCCTGTCGATGGAGACGCTGGCCGACCTCGTCGGCAGCGCGCCGGACGTGGTGCAACGCCAGCTCACCCAGTGGGTACGGCAGGGCTGGCTGGTCCGGCCCGGATACCGGCGACTGCGGATCGCCGACGCGGCGGCGCTGCGGGCCGTCGCCGGGCCGTGGGAGCACCTGTCGGCGCCCTGGGAGGGGCGGGTCACCCCGTTCCTCACCAAACCCGGCATGCGGGACGAGCCACTGCCCGCGGGCGAGGTGCCGCGACCGGCCCAGCTCTCCGCGGACCTGCCGGACTTCACCGGGCGGCAGCACAGCCTGGACCTGCTCAACGCCTGGCTGGAGCGCCCTCGGCGGACCAACACCATGGTCGTGCAGGGGCTGCCCGGCGTGGGCAAGACGGCGCTCGTCACGCGCTGGGCGCACCAGCAGGCCGGGCGCTTCCCCGACGGGCAGATCGTGATCGACCTGCGCGGCCAGTCGCCCAGCCAGCCGCCCATGAACCCCGCCGAGGCGCTCGGCCAGATCCTGCGCTCGCTCGGCGTCAGCAGTGAGCACATGCCCGCCTCCGACGAGGCCGAGCTGATGCTCCTCTACCGCAGCAGGCTCGCCAGGCGCAAGCTGCTAATCGTCCTGGACAACGCCTGCGACCCCGCGCAGGTGCGCACACTGCTGCCGGGCAGCAAGGACTGCGTGGTCCTGGTGACCAGCAGGACCAGGATGGCCCCGCTGCGCGCGACCGGGCACGCCGACCTCATGGACCTGCCCGTGCTCGACCCCGGCAACGCCGTCGCGCTGCTGGTCGCGGTGCTCGGCGAGGAGTCGCCGCGGGCCGCCGACCGCGACGCGCTGGCCGAGCTGGCGCGGGTGTGCTCCTACCATCCGTTCGCGCTGCGGATCTCGGCGGCCAAGCTCGCCGAGGACCCGACGATGAGCGTCGAGTCCCGCGTACGGGAGCTGCGCGGCCCCGACCGGCGCCAGCCGCTCTCCGGGGACCCGGAGGACGCGTTCCGCTCCGCGCTCGACCTGGCCTACGAGGCGCTGACGCCGCCGCAGCGGCGGGCCTTCCGGCACGTCGGGCTGCTGCCCGGCCGCGACTTCACGCCCGAGGTGCTGGCCGCCGCGCTCGGCGTCTCCGTCAGCGAGGCGGTGATCGCTGTGGAGGGCCTGCACCGGGCCTACCTGGTCGAGCCGCTGCCCGGACCGCGCTACCGGGTGCACGACCTGGTCAAGGGGCTGGCCGAGGAGCTGGGCAGGCACGCCGAGGCGGGCGTGCGCGAGGCGCGGGTGCGGCTGCTGGAGCACTATCTGGCCGTCGCGACCGGCTCGGGGACGCCGCGCGAGTGGTTCGAGGCCGAGCGGCGTTCCCTGGTGTCCGTCGTACGGATGGCCGAGGAGAGCGGCGCGCACCACGCGGCGTGGCGGCTGGCGGAGGCGGTGTTCGAGCCGTTCAGGCGGCTGCGCTACTACCAGAACGCCCTGGAGATCCAGCAGACGGGACTGAACTCGGCGATCGCCGTCGGCGACCGGCGGGCGATCGCGCTGATGCGCAGCCACCTCGGCTCGATCCACCGCCACGTCGGCCCCTCCACCCAGGCGGCGCGGCACATCGGCGAGGCGCTGGCGGACTTCACCGCGCTCGGCGACCGCGAGGGCCGCGCCCGCACCCTGAACGACCTGGCCGAGGTGCACGGCATCGCCGGCAACAGCGACGACGCGCTCAAGTGCGCGAACGAGGCCCTGGAGGTCTACCAGGAGATCGGCGACCTCGCGGGGGTGGCCGACTGCCTGCACTCCCTGTCGCGCCTGCACCTGTCGCAGGAGCGGCACGAGCTGGCGCTGCACCACGCCGGCCAGGCCCTGGAGGTACGCGAGCAGCTCGGCGACCTGCACGGGACCGCCCAGAGCCTGATCATCCTGGCCCGGGTCCAGCAGCAGCTCGGCGAGCCGAACGCGGCCCTGTCGGAGGGCCTGGAGGCGCTGTCGATCTGCCACGACCTGGGCGACGAGCACAGCCAGGCCGAGACGCTGCTCTGCCTGGCGGAGATCTACGACTCGCTCCGGCTGCCGCACGACGCCCAGCGCGACGCCGAACGCGCCCTCGCCGGCTACACCGCCACCGGCGACCAGCACGGCTGCGGCCGGGCCCTGTGCACGCTGGGCCGCATCGCCCGCAACGGCTCCCGCTACAACGAGGCCCTCGAACACTACGAGCAGGCCCTCGCCGTCCAGCGCGAGCTCCACCACGAGCAGGGCCGGGCCGAGACCCTCGGCGACATGGGCCTGGTGCACTGGCGCCTGGCCGACTACCTGCACGCCGACGACTACCTCACCCAGGCGCTGGCCATCAGCCGCGAGATCAACGACCTGCCCGTGGAGGCGCGGATGCTCAACCGGCTGGCCCGGGTACGGCGCCGGCAGGGGGCTCCGCAGGTGGCGTTCGTGCACGCGCTGGAGGCGCTCGACATCGTCCAGGGCATGGGCAACCGCCGGGCCGAGGCCGACGTGCAGGAGACGCTCGCCTACACCTACCTCTCCCTCGACCAGCACAAGGACGCGCTGCGCGCGGCCAAGGCGTCACTGGCGATCAGGGAGGAGGTGCGCGACAACAAGGCCAGCGCGCTGCTGTCGATCGCGCAGTCCCTGCACGTCGCGGGCAGGACGGCCACCGCGCTGGAGTACGCGAGGGAGACGGTCGAGCTGCAGAACGAGAGCGGCACCCGGGACCGCTGGGCGGCGGCGCTGACCACGCTGGCGATGATCCTGCTCGACCTGGACCGGCCGGAGGAGGCGCTGACGTTCGCGTCGCAGGCCAAGGAGGTGCACCTCATGTGCGGCACGCGCCGCGACCTGGGGTGCGCGCTGCGGGCGCTCGGGCTGATCGCGCACCGGTCCGGCGAGCGCGCCGCCGCCGTGACGCACCTGACGGAGGCGGTGCGGCTGCTGGAGGAGGTGGGCGACGTGTTCGAGCTGAAACGCGCCACCGCCGAGCTCCGGGAACTCCGCCAAATGTCGTGAATTCCGGGGAACCGAAGTCGCAGAACGGGAGCGGACACCTGCCGTTAGCTGGATCTCACCAGCTACTTTCCACGGAGGTGATCCAGATGCTCGGACACCGTCAACCGCGCTGGCTTACGAGGGACCTCAACTCGCTCAAGCGACAGGCGCGCAAGGACAGGCGGATCACGCTGGCGGTGCTCGCCGGGGTGATCGCGGTGTGGTTCCGGCAGCTCTCGCCGGAGTTCGTGGCCGGGATCGTGGCGGAGGGGGACAAGGCACTGCTGGCCATCTCGATCGGGCTGGCCGTCGGGTCGGGGAGCGCGTGGCTGGTGGCGGCGTACTTCCTGGGCCTGTCCGCTCGTCCGCGCCGCGAACCGGCCGAGGTGCTGCGGTGGGTGTCGCGGATCTCGCGGGCCAAGGAGTGGGCGTTCTGCTCGCTCAGCGCCTATGTGGCCTGGCACCTGCTGCAGTTCGTCACCGCGCTGCTGGTGACGTAGGGGGCCGCGAGGGCGCCCGGCCCCCCGGGGGGGGGGGGGGGGGGGGGG
>NZ_JAHKRL010000211.1 GCF_019396405.1 Nonomuraea rhizosphaerae
CGCGGCGGCGTGCGCCTCGGCCTCGCCGCGGCCGGTGGTCCTGATCGTGTCGCGGGCGCCCGCGGAGATCGCGGGCTTGACGACGTACTCCTTCCAGTACGGCAGGCGCTCAGGGGACCAGTGGGTCGGGACGACGGGAACGCCCAGCTCGCGAAGGTAGGTCTTGTCGGTGTTGGACTCGAGCACGGTGGCCGGGTTGAGCAGCCGGGTGACGCCTTCCACGCGGCGCGCCCAGGCGATGAACTCCGCCCGCCGGTCGAGGTAGTCCCAGACCGAGCGGACCACCACCGCGTCGTAGGCGCTCCAGTCGGCCGCGGGATCGTCCCAGATCTCGGCGCGGCCGTCGATGCCCGCCGCGCGCCAGGCGGCCAGGACCTCGTCCCGCTCGTCGTCATGATCTTCAGGGTTGTCAAACGTCACATATGCGCAGGTAGTCATCCGAATGATGCTAATACGCCGCGAGCCGGGCCTTCCCGGCCCGGCTCGCAACCTCTACCTGCGAGCCCGCGGACGGGCGCCGCCGCTAGTCGTCGATGTTCGTCCAGGAGCCCAGGCGGCTGGCGTTGGCGGCCGTGAGGGTGTTGCCGTTGACGTTGTTGACGTTCGTGGTGTGCGCGTCGCCGACGTTGCTGCTCACGACGTTGTTGAAGGTGTTGCCCGACTGCGAGGCGGAGTTGTTGGAGCTGCCGGTGGTGTTGTCGGCGTAGGCCGGGGCGGCGAGCAGGACGGTGCCCGCGGCGGCGACTGCGATACCGGCGACACAGAGCTTCTTGATCATTTCGATTTCCTTCCGGGAGGTTGGTGTTCTTCGGAGGTCAGCCGGACATGGACGTCCGGTCGATCGGGGAAGGGGATCTCGGGTCAGTAGAAGACGTACGTCACCGTCGTGCTGCCGTTGGTGGCGGTCGTGGTGATGCCGTTGAGGTTGTTGACGTTGGTGGAGCCGTCACCGCCCTCGTTGGTCGCCGCGACGTCGTCGAAGGTGTTTCCGGACTGGGACGAGTACCAGTTGTCGCTCCAGTTCTCGGTCCAGCTGTCAGCGTGAGCGGGAACGGCCAGCAGTGTGACTCCGGCGGCCGCCGCGAGGACGGCGCCGGCGGCGCACAGCTTTCTGATCACTTCAACTCCTTCGCCAGTTGGGCCTGAGCCCGTGGAGCGACGCCGGACTGGGCCCACGAGCCCGGCACGGCTCCTCTTGACTTTCTTTGACCTTGGAAGGTCAAAGCCAAAGCGATCATATAACCAAGGGTGGTCAATCCATAGCTCTTAGTAATCAGAATATTCTTCTGGAGCACAACTGACAGAGGGTGTCAGTGATGCGGCCCTACGGTCGCCCGCATGGTTTACGAGTGGCGGTACTACACCTTGCGTCCGGGACAGCGGGACACGCTGATCGAGCTGTTCGAGAGGGAGTTCGTCGAGGGGCAGGAGGACGTGGGGATCGAGGTAGTCGGCCAGTTCCGCGACCTGGACGCCCCCGACACGTACCCCTGGATGCGGAAATTTCAGGACATGGAGGTGCGGCGTGAGGCGCTCGCCGCCTTCTACGGCGGGCCGATCTGGAAGGCGCACCGCGACGCCGCCAACGCGACGATGATCGACTCCGACAACGTGCTGCTGCTGCGGCCCGCGTTCGCCGGCGCCGAGCCGTTCCCGTCGAGCGCCGGCCGGTCGTCCGCCCAGCCATCTGCCCGGCCGCCCATGGGAGCCACCGCGCTGCCCGCGTCGCTGTACGTAGCGACGATCTACCACGTGGAGCAGGGGTTCGGCGAGGTCTTCGCCCGTGAGGGCGTGCCGGTGCTGGAGGAGGCCGGGGTGGCTCCGGGCGCCTGCTTCGAGAGCGAGCACGCGGAGAACACCTTCCCGGCGCTGCCCGTACGGGCGGAGGAGGAGGTGTTCGTGTGGTTCGCCCGGTTCGAGCGGGCCGAGGAGGAGCGGGAGGTGGCGCTGCCGGGGCTGGAGTCGCGCTTCACCGCCGCCCCGGAGCGGTACCGGCTGGCGCCCACAGCCCGGTCGGCGCTGCGCTGAGCGACGGCTGAGGCGGCCCCGGGCGTCCGGATGGACGACAATGGCGGGCATGGAAGTGGTGATCGTGTCCGGGCCGCCGGGCGCCGGGAAGTCGACCGTGGCGCGGCTGCTGGCCGACGCCGTCACGCCCAGCGTGCACCTGCACACGGACGACTTCTGGGGGTTCATCCGGCGCGGCGCCGTCGCACCGTACCTGGCGGAGTCGGAGCACCAGAACGAGACCGTCATGGGGGTGCTGGCGGGCGCGGCGTTCGGGTACGCCGGCGGCGGTTACCACGTGCTGGTCGACGGCGTGGTCGGGCCGTGGTTCGTCGGCGCGTTCACCAAGGCGCGGCGGGCGCCGCTGCACTACGTGGTGCTGCGGCCGGACAAGGAGACGGTGCTGGCCAGGGCGACGGGGCGAGGGCTCGACGCGCTGACCGATCCGGAGCCCGTGCTGCACATGTACCAGCAGTTCGTCGACCTGAGGGAGTTGGAGCGGCACGCGTTCGACTCGACGCGGCTGAGCGCCGAGCGCACGGCGGCCGAGGTGCGGGCCCGGCTGGACGAGGGGACGTACCGGCTCGGACCGTGATCGACGACCGGCTTCCACGCGGCCGGCCCCGAAGCGGGAGCGCCCGGCCGGGCCGCGAGGCGGTGTCAGCTCGCCCCGTACACGGGGAACGGCTCCGGAGCCTCCGCGAGGAGCTTGGTGACGGCCTCCCCCACGTCGGCGGGCGACCAGCGGTCGCCGCGGTCGGCGCGCGGCCCGTGCCGCCAGCCCGTCGCCAGGGAGATCGTCCCGCCCTCCACCTCGAACACCCGCCCCGTCACGTCCCCGGACGCCGCCGACCCGAGCCACACCACCAGCGGCGACACGTTCGCGGGATGCATCGCGTCGAACCCCGACCCCGGCGCGGCCATCGTCGCGGCGAACACCTCCTCCGTCATCCGGGTGCGGGCGGCGGGGGCGATGGCGTTCACGGTGACGCCGTAGCGGCCGAGCTCGGCGGCGGCCACCTGGGTCAGCGCGACGATCCCGGCCTTGGCCGCGGCGTAGTTGGCCTGGCCGACGCTGCCGAGCAGGCCCGCGCCGGAGGAGGTGTTGACGACGCGGGCGGCGGCGGGTGAGCCGGACTTGGCCCGTTCGCGCCAGTACGCGGCGGCGTGCCGCAGCGGCAGGAAGTGGCCTTTGAGATGGACCCGTACGACGTCGTCCCACTCGCCCTCGCCCATGGAGACGAGCATCCGGTCGCGGACGAAGCCGGCGTTGTTCACCAGCACGTCGAGCCCGCCGTACGCGCTGACGGCCGTCCCCACCAGCCGGGCGGCGCCGTCCCAGTCGGCGACGTCCTCGCCGCTGGCCACGGCCTGGCCGCCGAGGGCGTGAATCTCCGCCACCACCGCGAGCGCGGGCCCGCTCGACCGGCCGCCGCCGTCGAGGGCGGTGCCCAGGTCGTTGACCACGACGCGGGCGCCCTGCCTGGCGAACTCCAGCGCGTGCTCCCTGCCGATGCCCCGCCCGGCTCCGGTCACGATGACGACGCGGCCGTCGCAGATTCCCACACGGACCTCCCACTCAAGATCAGAGACCAGTATCAGGACATGTCATCCGAGGCCAGGTGCCGCCAGGCGGGGATCTCCCCTCCGCCGTGCACCTGCACCTGCGCCCCCGTCACGTAGCCGGGCGCGGCCAGCCACAGGCACACGCCGGCCACGTCCTCGGGCGTCGCCATGCGGCCCGCCGGGACGGCCGCGCCCACGTCCTTGCCGCCGTAGTGGTCGCGGGAGTCGTCGGTGGCGGCCAGGCCCACGACGACCGTGCTGACGCGGACGAGCGGGGCCCACTCGGCGGCCAGGCAGTTCGCCAGGTGGTGCAGACCGGCCTTGGCCGCGCCGTACGCCGAGGTGCCCGGCGACGGGCGGGTGCCGCTGGAGCTGCCGATCATGATGACGGACCCGCCGGAGGCGGCCAGCAGCGGGTAGGCCCGCTGGGCGACGAGCAGCGGGGCGATCAGGTTGAGCTCGACGATGCGGGTGTGCAGGCGGGGCGAGGTGCCCTCCAGCGGCGCGTACGGCGATCCGCCCGCGTTGTTGACGACCACGTCGAGCCGGTCGAGCCCGGAGAAGAGGCGGTCGAGGTCACCGGGGTCGCGCACGTCGGCCCGCACGAACCGCGCCCCGGCCGCCGGGACGCCCGGGTCAGCGGACGGCACACCCTCCGGCGCGGCCGCCGGGTCGTGGCGGGCGCAGATGACGACCTGCGCCCCGGCCGCCGCGAAGGCCGCGGCCACCCCCGCCCCGATCCCCCGGGTGCCGCCCGTCACCAGGACGACCTTGCCCGTGTAGTCGTAAGTCACCGTCACGGGTGCTACGGTACCAAGCAAGCGTTAGGTGCAACCAGGGAGCAGGCTTGGCAATCACCCTGCGAGACGACGGCCCCGTGGCCGAGGTCGTCGTGGACGTCCCGCCGGTGAACGCCCTGAAGGCGCGGACCTGGCACGAGCTGGCCGAGACGATCACGAGGGCCGGCGAGAGCGCCCGGGTGGTGGTGCTGCGCGCCGAGGGCCGCGGCTTCAACGCGGGCGTGGACATCAAGGAGATGCAGGCCACCGAGGGCCACACGGCGCTGATCGCCGCCAACAGGGGCTGCTACGCCGCGTTCGCGGCCGTCTACGACTGCGCCGTGCCGGTGATCGCCGCCGTGCACGGGTACTGCCTGGGCGGCGGCGTCGGCCTGGCCGGCAACGCCGACATCGTGGTGGCCAGCGACGACGCCTACTTCGGCCTGCCGGAGGTGGACAGAGGCGCCCTGGGTGCCGCCACGCACCTGGCCAGGCTGGTGCCGCAGCAGCTCATGCGGGCCATGGTCTACACGTGCAGGAACGTGACGGCGCGGGAGCTGCACACGTTCGGCTCGGTGCTGGAGGTGGTGCCGCGCGACAAGCTGCGCGACACGGCGATGGAGGTGGCGGCCCAGATCGCGGACAAGGACCCGTACGTGATCCGCCGCGCCAAGGAGTCGCTCAACGGCATCGACCCCGTGGACGTCAAGCGGAGCTACCGGTTCGAGCAGGGCTTCACGTTCGAGCTGAACCTGATGGGCGCGGGCGACAGGCACAGGGACCGTTTCGTGGAGGGCTCGTGACCAAGGTCATGTCCGTGGCGGACGTCGCCGCGTCGGTGGAGAGCGGCATGACGGTCGGGATCGGCGGCTGGGGGTCGCGCCGCAAGCCGATGGCCCTGGTGCGCGGGCTGCTCGACACCCCCGTACGGGATCTCACCCTCGTCTCGTACGGCGGCCCGGACGTGGGCATGCTGTGCGCGGCCGGGAAGGTGCGCAGGGTGGTGGCGCCGTTCGTCACGCTGGACTCGATCCCGCTCGAACCGCACTTCCGGCGCGCCCGGCAGAACGGGACGATCGAGTTCACCGAGTACGACGAGGGCATGTTCATGTTCGGGCTGCTGGCGGCGGCGCACCGGCTGCCGTTCCTGCCGACGCGGGCGGGGCTGGGCTCGGACGTCATGCGGGTCAACCCGGGGCTGCGGACCGTGCGCAGCCCGTACGAGGACGGCGAGGAGCTGGTCGCGGTGCCCGCGCTGACCATGGACGTCGCGCTGGTGCACCTGAACAGGGCCGACCGGCGCGGCAACGCCCAATACCTGGGCCCGGACCCCTTCCTGGACGACCTGTACGCCAAGGCCGCGGGCCGCTGCTACGTGTCGTGCGAGCGCCTGGTGGACACCGCGGACCTGCTCAAGGAGGGCCCGGTGCAGTCGCTGCTGATCAGCAGGTCGATGGTGGCGGGCGTGGTGGAGGCGCCGGGCGGCGCGGGTTTCACGGCGTGCGAGCCGGACTACGGCCGCGACGAGGACGAGCAGCGCCGCTACGCGAGCACCCCCTGGGAGGACTACCGTGAGCAGGGCTGAGGCGGACAAGGCCGATGCGAGCAGGGCCGGCGTGAGCAGGGCCGACGTGTGCGTGGTCGCCTGCGCCGAGGCGTTCAGGGGCGACGGGGAGATCCTGGCGGCCGGGATCGGCGGGGCCGTCACCGTGCTCGGGGCGCGGCTGGCCAGGCTGACGTTCGAGCCGGACCTGATCACGCACGACGGCAACTGCCTGCTCACCGGCGACGTGCCCGCGCTGGGCGGGCGGCCGGAGGTGGTGGAGGGCTGGCTGCCGTTCCGTGACCACCTGTGGCTGGTGCTGAACGGCCGCCGTCACGTCATGCTCGGCGCCAGCCAGATGGACCGGTACGGCAACTCGAACATCTCCTGCATCGGCGACTGGCGCCGGCCCAGGGCGCAGCTCCTCGGGGTGCGCGGGGCGCCGGGCAACACGCGCTGCGACCCCACCAGCTACTGGATCCCGCGGCACTCCCCCAAGGTGTTCGTGCCGCGCGTGGACATGGTCAGCGGTCTGGGCACCGACAGGGGCGCGTACGACCTGCGGCGGGTGGTGACGAACCTGGCGGTGCTGGACTTCCGCACCCCTGACGGGTCGATGCGGCTGGCGTCCGTGCACCCGGGGGTGAGCGTGGCGGAGGTGGTCGAGGCGACGGGGTTCGAGCTGCGCGTCGGCGACGACGTGCCGGAGACGCGCGGGCCGACGCCCGAGGAGGCCAGGGTGCTGGAGGAGGTGCTGGACCCCCGCGGAGCCCGCCACAAGGAAGTCGCCGGATGAGAACCGCCCTGACCGAGCTGGTCGGCTGCCGCCACCCGATCGTGCAGACCGGCATGGGGTACGTGGCGGGCGCGCGCCTGGCCGCGGCCACCTCGGCGGCCGGCGGGCTCGGCGTCGTGGCGGCGGCCACCATGACCGTGGCCGAGATGACCGAGGCGATCAGGGGCGTCAAGGAGCGCACGGACGCCCCGTTCGGCGTGAACATCCGCTCCGACGCCGACGACGCCGCAGACCGGGTCGAGGTGATGATCCGCGAGGGCGTGCGCGTGGCGTCGTTCGCGCTGGCGCCCAAGCGGGAGCTGATCGGGCGGCTGAAGGACGCGGGCGTGGTCACGATCCCGTCCGTGGGTGCGCGCAGGCACGCCGAGAAGGTCGCCGCCTGGGGCGTGGACGCGCTGATCGTGCAGGGCGGCGAGGGCGGCGGGCACACCGGCCCGGTCGCGACGACGCTGCTGCTGCCGCAGGTGGTGGACGCGGTGGACATCCCGGTGATCGCGGCGGGCGGCTTCTTCGACGGGCGCGGGCTGGTGGCGGCGCTGGCGTACGGGGCGTGCGGGATCGCGATGGGCACCCGGTTCCTGCTGACCAGCGACTCGACGGTGCCGGACGAGGTGAAGAAGGTCTATCTGGCGGCGGCGGAGACGGTGGTCACCACCAAGGTGGACGGGGTGCCGCACCGGGTGCTGAGGACGCCGTTCGTGGACTCGCTGGAGCGCTCGCGGCTGCTCAGGGCTGTGGTGAACGCCGCCAGGTTCAGGAAGCTCACCGGCATGTCCTGGGGCCAGATGGTCCGCGAGGGACGCCGGATGCGGCACGGCAGGGACCTGACCTGGGCACAGGTGCTGCAGGCGGCCAACACGCCGGTCCTGCTGCGCGAGGCGATGGTCGCCGGGCGCGCCGACCTGGGCGTGATGGCCTCGGGCCAGGTGGTCGGGGTGCTGGACGACCTGCCGTCGTGCGCGGAGCTGGTCGGACGGGTCATGTCGGAGGCTGAGGCCGTGCTCGAAGGGCTCAGATCACGGTGATGCCGCGGGCGGCCAGGATGGCCGCCGCCTGCGCCCGGTTGATCGTCGCCCCCGTGTACGCGCGCAGCTTGCCGTCGTCCGGCTCGCCCAGGTCGGCGCCGCGCAGGTCGGCCTTGGCGAACACGGCCCCCAGCAGCTTGGCCCCGCGCAGCCGGCAGTCGCTGAACGTCGCCTCGGTGAAGTCGCAGCCCGACAGGTCGGCGTCGTCGAAGCGGACCCCCTCGATCGTCTCGCCGCGCAGCGAGCAGCCGCCCAGGTTGGCCAGGGTGAGGTTGGAGCGGGAGACGGTGAAGCCGGTGCCGCGCGAGGCGGTGAGCGAGGCGCCGATCATGCGGCAGCCGGTGAACGACACGTCCGTCAGCAGCGCCCCGCCGAACTGGGCGGACGACAGGTCGACGTCGGTGAACCTCACGTCCACGAGGTCGGCGTCGTTGAACCTGATCCGCATGCCGCCGCCGCCGGCGAAGACGGCGCCGTCGAGGTCGGCCCCGCGCAGGTCGGCCTGCTCCAGCACGCACGACTCGAACCGCGCCCCGGCCAGCGCGGCCCGGGACAGGTCGGCCTCGGTGAGGTCGCAGTCGCGGAAGAGGTGGGTCTCGTCCGGGGCGAGCCGGTGGGCCAGGGCGGTGCGGGAGAGGTCCTCGCCGTCGAAGTTCACGGTGGCCCAGCCTATCGCCTGTCAGTTCGAGAGCGGCCAGTTCGAGAGCGGCCGGTCCGAGAGCGGCCGGTCCGAGAGCGGCCGGTCCGAGAGCGGCCGGTCCGAGAGCGGCCGGTTCAGGCGACGCCGGTGATCACCTCCGCGGCGGCCTGGCCGCACACCCGGGCGGACCCGTGCGTGGCGATGTGCACGGCCCCCAGGTCCGAGCGCCCGGGCAGCCCCATCTCGACCACGACGGCGTCGGGGCGGACGCTGAGCAGGTGCCGCAGCGCCTCCTCCTGCCAGGCGTGCCGGTGCGCGTCGCGGACCGCGACGACGAGCGGCCGCCCGCCCGCCTCCCGGACCAGGCACTCGATCGCGGTCCCGGTCGTCTCCGCCGCCGTCAAGCGGGTCACGGCGGTGCCGGGCAGCAGCCGGGCCAGCGGCTCACCGACGCCCCACGGGGTGCCCTTGTCGATGGCCAGGTGGGTCTCGGGGGCCAGCTCCACCACGTACGCGGCCGAGGTCAGCGGCAGGACGGGGGCGTTGGAGCGGCGGGTGACCCTGACCGCGCGGCGGGCGGCGGCCAGGCCGAGGTAGCCGTCCGGGGGCACCGGGGCATGGGCGCCAGCGGTCCAGGCGGCCAGGGCGGCGACCCGGCCGGCGGCGTCGGCCAGGCGCTCCTCGGGCAGCAGCCCCTCGCGCACGGCCCGTACGACGGTGTCGCGCACGCCGACGGCGGTGGCCTCGTCGGAGCTCTCCCCGCCGACGCAGATCGCGTCGGCCCCGGCGGCGATGGCGCGGGCGGAGGCCCCGCCGATCCCGTACTCGCCGGAGACGGCGGCCATCTCGATGCCGTCGGTGACGATCATGCCCTGGAAGCCCAGCTCCTCCCTGAGCAGGCCGGTCAGGATCTTGTGGCTGAGCGTGGCGGGCAGCTCGGGGTCGCAGGAGGGCACCAGGACGTGGCCGGTCATGACGGCCCGCACGCCCTCGTCGATCGCGGCGCGGAAGGGGCGCAGCGCGTGCTCCAGCGAGCCGTCGGCCACCGGCACGCCGTGGTGGGAGTCGGTGGAGGTGTCGCCGTGGCCGGGGAAGTGCTTGGCGCAGGCGGCCACCCCGGCGGACTGCATGCCGCGGACGAACGCCCTGGTGTGCCGGGAGACCAGGTCGGGGTCGGCGCCGAAGGCGCGTAGGCCGATGACCGGGTTGTCCGGGTTGGAGTTGACGTCGGCCGAGGGGGCGAAGTCGAGCGTGATGCCGACGTCCGCCAGCTCGCCGCCGAGGTGCATGGCCAGGGCCTCGGTCAGCTCGACGTCGTCCACGACGCCCAGCGCGTAGCCGCCGGGACGGCTGCTGCCGGTGGCCACCTCCAGCCGGGTGACCTCGCCGGACTCCTCGTCGGTGGCGACCAGCGCGGCGGGGTTCTCGGCGCGTAACGCGGCGCTCAGCGCGGCGACCTGGGCCGGGCCGGCGATGTTGCGGGAGAACAGCACCACGCCCGCCAGCCCCTCCCCCAGCCGGCGGCGCAGCCAATCGGGGGGTGTCGTGCCGACGAACCCCGGCAGCAGCACGGCGTCGGCAAGGCGCAGCAGATCGCGGCTCTCACGCATGAACCGCAATCTAATAGGAAAGTTTCCTATTTGCTAGTGGTGTTTTCGCCGCTCGGGAGAGCCTGGAGGCGCTCGATGATCGTGACGTTCGCCTGCCCGCCCCCTTCGCACATCGTCTGCAGGCCGTAGCGTCCGCCGGCGCGCTCCAGTTCGTGCAGCAGCTTGACCATCAGGACCGCGCCGGTCGCGCCGAGCGGGTGGCCCAGGGCGATCGCGCCGCCGTTCGGGTTGACCGCCGACGGGTCGGCCCCGGTCTCCTTCAGCCAGGCCAGCACGACCGAGGCGAACGCCTCGTTGATCTCCACGGCGTCGATGTCGCCGATCCCCATCCCGGCCTTGCGCAGCGCGTACGCGGTGGCGGGGATGGGCGCGGAGAGCATCTCGATCGGGTCGCCGCCGCGCACCGAGAGGTGGTGGACGCGGGCCCAGGGGCGCAGCCCGTGATCGCGCACGGCCGCCGGCGAGGCGATCAGCAGGGCCGCGGCGCCGTCGGAGATCTGCGAGGCCAGGGCCGCGGTCAGGCGGCCGCCCTCGGCGAGCGGCCTGAGCGCGGCCATCCTGGCGGGCGTGGTGTCGCGGCGCGGCCCCTCGTCCGCGGTGACGCCCTCGTACGGGGTGATCTGCGCCTCGAAGCGTCCGCCGTCGATGGCCGCGATGGCGCGCCGGTGCGACTCGTACGCGTACGCCTCCATGTCCTCGCGTGAGATGCCCCACCTGGCGGCGATCTGCTCGGCCCCGGCGAACTGGGAGACCTCCTGGGTGCCGTACCGCGACAGCCAGCCCTTGGAGCCGGAGAAGGGCGTGTCGTGGCCGAGCGCGCGGCCGGCCAGCATCGCGGAGGAGATGGGGATCATGCTCATGTTCTGCACGCCGCCGGCCACCACCAGGTCGCTCGTGCCCGACAGCACGGCCTGGGCGGCGAAGTGCAGCGCCTGCTGCGAGGAGCCGCACTGGCGGTCGATCGTGACGCCGGGCACCTCCTCGGGCAGGCCGGCGGCCAGCCAGCAGGTGCGCGCGACGTCCCCGGCCTGCGGCCCGATGGTGTCGACGCAGCCGAACACCACGTCCTCGACGGCCGCCGGATCGGCCCCGGTGCGGGTCATCAGCTCGCGCAGCACGTGGCCGCCGAGGTCGGCGGGATGGGCGGGGGCGAGGCCGCCGTTCCTGCGCCCGACCGGGGTCCTGACCGCGCCGACGATGTATGCCTCGTTCACTTCTGCATCGTAGCAAGCGCTTGGTCGCATCTGGAACGCCTGATGAGCTGCGTAAGTTTGGTGAACAAGCGATTGTGCGAGGGCTCATAATGGAGACGTGACAACGCGAAAGAACTCCGGGCCGAACACGGCCACGTCGGCGAAGCGCCAGCGCGCGTCCTCCTCGGGGGCGGCGTCAGAGCGCCGGGACCACCTCGTCAAGCTCGCCGCGGAGCTCTTCGCCCGCAAGGGCTTCCAGGCCACGACCGTACGCGAGATCGCCGACGAGGCGGGAATCCTCTCCGGAAGTCTCTACCATCATTTCGACTCCAAGGAGACGATCGTCGACGAGGTGCTGTCCACCTTCCTCGACGACCTGGTCGCCCGCTACCGCACGGCGGTCGGCTCCGGCTCCGACCCGCGCACGATCCTGTCGGACATGGTCCGCATCGGGTTCGGCACGCTGGAGCCGCACCGGGCCGCGATCACGGTCATGCAGAACGACTGGAACTACCTGCGCCAGTTCGAGCGGTTCAACTACCTGGTCAAGGCCGAGGACGAGGTCGAGCAGATCTGGGTCGCCCAGATCAAGGCGGGCCAGGCGGCCGGGCAGTTCAGGGCCGACGTCGACCCGAAGCTGACCTACCGGATGATCCGCGACACGATCTGGGTGGCGGTGCGCTGGTTCCGTCCCGGAGGCAGGCTCAACACGACGGGTCTGGCCGAGCACTACATCACGGTGCTGTTCGACGGCCTGGCCACGGGCGAGCGGACCAGCCAGCAGGCATGAGCCCCGGCACGACGGGCCGCCCGGCCGATGATGACCTCGGCACGGCGGTGCGGCAGGCGCTGCGCGACGCGGCGGAGCCCGAGAAGGCCGCCACGATGCGGGCGTACATGAAGTCCGACATGCCCTTCCTGGGGGTCCAGGCGGTGCCGAGGCGGGCGGCGTTGCGGCGGGTGTTCGCCGCCCACCGCATCACCACCGCGCCGGAGTGGCGGCGCGCGGTGCTCGGGCTGTGGCGGGGGGCCGGGTACCGGGAGGAGCGGTACGCGGCGATCGAGCTGACCGGCTACCACTTCTACCGGGAGTTCCAGACGCTCTACACGGTGCCGATGTACGAGGAGATGATCGTCACCGGCGCCTGGTGGGATCTGGTCGACGAGCTGGCCACGCACCGGATCGGCGGGCTGCTGGGCGCCTTCCCCGACTCGATGCGGCCGCTCATGCTGGAGTGGGCCGGCGACGACGACCTGTGGAAGCGGCGGACGGCGATCCTGTGCCAGAACAGGTTCAAGGCGCGGACGGACACCGCGCTGCTGTACGCGTGCATCGAGCCGAGCCTGTCGGACAACGACTTCTTCGCCAGGAAGGCGATCGGGTGGGCGTTGCGCGAGTACGCCAAGACCAATCCCGCCGAGGTCGTCCGGTACGTCAGGGCGAAGGGGATCTCGGGGCTGAGCCGTCGGGAGGCGCTGCGCAACCTGCCCGCCGGCTGAGCGCGGCCGGGAGGCGGGTCAGCGGGTCCAGAGGGCGTCCTGCACCGCCTGGACCAGGGCCATCAGCTCGGGGGTGACCCGCTCCCTCGCCCAGGCCAGCGCGTACGTGATGCGCAGGTCCCCGGCGTCGAGCGGCACGAACCGCAGGTCGTCGCGCCGGATCGTCCTGGCCAGGAGCTGCGGGATCGGCAGCACCCCCGCACCGGCGGCGACCAGGTCGAGCGCGGCGGCGAAGTCGTCGTCGGCCACCGTCCGCGCGTGGCCGGGCAGCCCGGCCCAGGCCCGGCTGCCGGGCGTGAGCAGCACCTGCCCGGCCAGGTCGGGCGGCCCCACCCGGGAGCGGGACTCCAGCGGGTGACCGAGGGGGACGGCGAGCTGGTCCACGCTCACGTGGAAGCGGGCGGCGGTGACGAACCGGGCGGGCGCCGGGGTGGCCAGGATCGCCGCCGACACCTCACCGCGCTCCAGCGCCTCGCCGGCCGCGCCGCGCCCGGCCACGCGCAGCTCGACGCCGATCGCCGGGCTGCGGCGGGCGAGCCGTCTGGCGACCCGCGCGGCCAGTGCTCCGACGAGCGGTGGATAAGCCAGGTGAATGGTGGGCCGGGCCAGCCGGGCGGCCTCGGCCGAGAACGCGTGCGCGGCCGACAGCAGCTCGCCGGCGTGCCCGAGCAGCGCCTTGCCCTCGGCGGTGAGCCGCACCTCGCGGGCCGTCCGGTCGAACAGCCTGACCCCGGCCGCCCGCTCCAGCCTGGTGATGGCCTGGCTCATGGCGGGCTGCGACATGCCGAGGTCGGCGGCAGCGGCCGAGAAGCTGAGCCGGGCCGCCACGCGGGCGAAGCACTGGACCTCCTTGAGCATAAGCAGCACGAATAGATGATGCACCAGGCGTGGGCGGTGTGCAGGATTCCCTGCGTTCGATCATCCGCCTGACGCAAGGAGCGAAGTGATGTCGTCTTTCCCTGGATCCACGGTGCTGGGCTACCCGAGGATCGGGCCGCGCCGGGAGCTGAAGCGGGCGCTGGAGTCGTACTGGGAGGGCCGGTCGAGCCGCGCGGAGCTGGAGGAGGCCGGGGCCGCGATCAGGGAGCGGACCTGGCGGCGGCTGGCCGGGCTGGGCCTGGAAGGGCTGCCGTCCAACACGTTCTCGCTGTACGACCAGGTGCTGGACACGGCGGTGCTGCTGGGCGCGGTGCCCGAGCGCTACCTGGCGGCCGAGGACCCCTACTTCGCGATGGCCAGGGGCACCGACGGGCTGGCGCCGCTGCGGATGACCAAGTGGTTCGACACCAACTACCACTACATCGTGCCGGAGGTCGGCCCGGACACGGTGTTCAAGCTGGATGCCGCCAAACCGCTGGCAGAGCTGCGGCAGGCCCGGGAGCTGGGCTTCGCGACGCGGCCCGTGGTGGTGGGGCCGGTGACGTTCCTGCTGCTGGCGGGGGCGCTGGAGCGGCTGGATGAGGTGCTCGGCTGCTACGAGGAGCTGCTGGGCGTGCTGGCGGCCGAGGGCGTGGAGTGGGTGCAGCTCGACGAGCCCGCGCTGGTGGCCGACCGGGGGCCGCGGGAGCTGGCCGCCGTCCGGGCCGCCTACGAGCGGCTCGGGGCGCTCGCCTCCCGGCCGGGGCTGTTCGTGGCCTCCTACTTCGGCGACCTGGGCGAGGCGCTGCCCGTGCTGGCGGCCACGCCGGTCGAGGCGATCGGCGTGGACCTGGTGCGCGGCGGGCTCGACCGGCTGCCGGCGCTGGCCGGCAAGACGGTCGTGGCGGGTGTGGTGTCCGGGCGCGACGTGTGGCGGACCGAGCCCGCCCGCGCGCTGAGCCTGCTGCGGGCCGTGCGGGAGCACGCCGCGGAGGTGGTGGTCAGCACGTCGTGCTCGTTGCTGCACGTGCCGTACGACGTGGAGCAGGAGGGCGGGCTCGACCCGGAGCTGCGGGCGCGGCTGGCCTTCGCCGAGCAGAAGGTGGCCGAGGTGGTCGCGCTGGCGGCCGCCGGGGGCGGCGACGC
>NZ_JAHKRL010000025.1 GCF_019396405.1 Nonomuraea rhizosphaerae
CGCCCCCGGCCCCCCGGGGCGGCCGGACGGTCGGCGTGGTCGCCAACAACCCGCTGCGGCTCGGCGGCTGCCTCGACGCCACGTCCGCCGAGAAAGCTGCCCGCTTCGTTCGTATGTGTGACGCTTTCGGAGTCCCTTTGGTTGTCCTGGTGGACGTGCCCGGTTATCTCCCGGGTGTCGGGCAGGAGCACGACGGCGTGGTCCGCCGGGGGGCCAAGCTGCTGCACGCGTTCGCCGAGGCGTCCGTGCCGCGGGTCACGCTGGTCACGCGCAAGGCGTACGGGGGCGCGTACATCGCGATGAACTCCCGTTCGCTGGGCGCCACCAAGGTGTTCGCCTGGCCGACGACCGAGGTCGCGGTCATGGGCGCGGTCGCCGCGGTGCGCATCCTGAAGCGGCGCGAACTGGCCGCCGCGCCCGAGGAGGAGCGCGCCGAGCTGGAGCAGCGGCTGGCCGAGGAGCACGCCAGGCTCGCCGGTGGGCTGGAGCGGGCGCAGCAGCTCGGCGTGATCGACGAGGTCATCAAGCCGGAGGAGACCCGCGGCGCGATCGCCAAGGTCCTGGCCCAGGCCACCCCGGCCAGGGGCGCCCACGGGAACATCCCGCTGTAAACACACGTGAAGGGCCCCGCACCGATCTTCCGGTGCGGGGCCCTTCGGCGTCCGTCGGGGGGCGTCAGGGGACGCCGTACGTCCTGCTCAGCGCTTTCCGGTGGTCCTGCTCGTCGATCAGACGGCGGCGTGCAGCCAGCGCACGGGGGCGCCGTCGCCGGCGTACCTGAACGGCTCCAGTTCCTCGTCCCACGGCTTGCCGAGCATCTTGTCGAGCTCGTCCTCCAGGACGGCCCGGCCCTGGGCGGCCATCAGCATGACGGTGCGCAGCCGGTCCTCGGGGATCATGATGTCGCCGGCCGCCCCGATGACCGCGCTGAACGCGCCGAGCGTCGGCGTGTAGGCATGGCGGGACCCGTCGACGCCCGGCGAGGCGTCCTCGGTGATCTCGAACCTGATGCGCTGCCAGCCCATGAGGGAGGAGGTGATGGCCGCCGCGATGCCGGGCCGGCCCTCCCACTCCGCCTGCGCCCGCACGACGTTGGGCGCGGCGGGTTGCGGCGTCCACGTCAGATCCACGGGCACGCCAAGGACGCCCGCGACTGCCCATTCGATATGAGGGCACAGCGCGGGCTGAGCCGAGTGGACGTACAGCACGCCACGAGCAGACACCGGACCTCCCGATTCGGTACGAGGTGCGCCTTCCCCAACGGCCTCGCCCCGGGATGATCACAAGTGACTAGGGGAAGACTACCGTCGGTCGCAACCTGACACCAGAGGGGGCCCATACCAAGTTGGTGCGGCAGTCAGGAGTGACAGCTGTGACCGGCGAGGAAAGGAACTCGCCCATGGACATCCAATCTGTCGGCGAGTCGCTCATCCGGCCAGGTCAGATATTGACCGACCGGAGCGCGCTGTCGACCGCGACCCGATGGACGCAGGCGGTCTCCGAGGCCGACGGGGTCTGCGTGATCCATCTGACGCCCGGCGTCGACCCCTGCGAGATCACGATGGACCTGCGCGGACAGGGCTTCCGCGCCTCACCCAACCACGTGCTCGCCGGGCAGCCGCTGTTCTGGGGCGGGCCCGCGTCCAGGCCGTTCCCCGTGGCGTCCGTGCCGTACAAACAGGGCAGGAGTCACTCGCCCGCCGTCGTGGGCCTGCTCGACACCGGCGTCGCCAAGCATCAGTGGTGGGCCGGCACTGACTGGTACGAGAGGCAGTCCAAGGACGAGGACGACGCCCAGGAGGGCGCGCAGGCGGGGCACGGCACGTTCCTGGCGGGCCTGCTGCTGCGGCGGGCGCCCGGCGTTTCGCTGCGGGTGCGCCGGGTACTCGACGGGAACGGCGTCGGGGACGAGGCCGGGGTCATCCGCGCCCTGCACCGGATGAGCCGGCAGCCGCCGCAGGTCCTGAACCTGTCCTTCGGCTGTCACTCCTTCGACGACCGCCCGCCGCCCCTGCTGACCGACACGCTGCGGGCGCTGCCCGACACGGTCGCGGTGGCCTGCGCGGGCAACACGGCCGGTGACCGGCCGTTCTGGCCGGCCGCGCTGCCCGAGGTGATCGGCGTGGGCGCGCTGGACGCCGCCGAGGAGCGGCGGGCCCCCTACTCCGCCCACGGCCCGTGGGTGGACGCCTGCGCCCGCGGCGAGTGGCTGACCAGCAGTTTCCTCGAACGTGACGAGTTCGGTGGGTACGCGGCCTGGAGCGGCACCTCCTTCGCCGCGGCCGTCGTCGCCGGGACGATCGCCGACGCCGCCAGGGACCTGCCCGCCAAGGAGGCGGCGGCGCGAGTCCTTGACCGGGAGGCGACCCGGCAAATTCCCGATCTGGGAGTTCTCATCCCCTGGAGTCGGTAGAGTTTACGCTCAGTCCTCGGCCAATTACGAGGAGACAGGGTGGGCTGTCTTCTCGTCCAGCACGGCGAAGGAGGCCGCATGCGAGAGCCACGCGATCCGGCGGAGTTGCTCAAGTCCGCGGCCGACGGAGACCGGACGGCCTGGGATCTGCTCGAGTCCAGGTTCGGGCCGCGGATGTGGGCTGTGGCCCGCGTGTGCGGGCTGAACGAAGCCGACGCGGCGGACGCGGTCCAGGGAGCCTGGCTGCGCCTGCTCGAACATCTCCACACCATCAGGGAACCGTCAGGAGTAGGGGCGTGGCTGGCGACGACCACGCGCCGCGAGGCACTCCTGATCGCCAGGAGGGATTCACCCGGGATCCTCTCCGTCGACGTCGCGAGCGACCCTGATCCCGCGGCTGCGGTCCTGGAGGCCGACGACAGCCGTCTGTTGTGGAAGACGGTCTCCGATCTGAAAGAGCCTTGCCGCACCCTCCTCCAACTGGTCGCGACGGACATGGGGAGCCAACAGATGGCGGTGCGGCTGGGAATGCCCGTGGGCACCGTGGGTCCAACCAGGATCCGGTGCCTGGAAAAACTGCGCACCCTGATCTCACTACAGGAGACGGTGCAATGATCAACGATGAGTATTTCCTGGCGGCACTCCGGCTCGCCGCCGGGAGCGACCCGATCCCTGGGCACGTTTCCGCCGCCGCACGTGACACCTACGGGCTCCGGGTCTCCCAAGCCGTTACCGCTCCACCCGCCGACTGCGCCTCACCCATCGGCGCACGAGGGGGCGACGGTCCCGGTCTGGTCCGATTCGTCGCTGCCGGCCTCACCTTCGACCTGGAGGTGACGGTTGGCGACGGTCTCATCGACGTAGCGGGACAGGTGTTCCCGCACCCTGGCGAGGGCAGCCACGTCGATGTGCGGACCCCGCATCTGACGCTCACCAGGCGTCTTGCGCGTACGGGCCAGTTCGCTGTCACAGGGCTGCCTCCGGGCTGGCTCAGTGTGGTGTGTCATCGTCCTGGCCTCGCACCCGTCCAAACCAGGTGGGTGCGCATCCGCCCGTGACGTCGCGGGAGCCCGGGCCGCGTCCCACCTCCTGGCTCCCGCCCGTCTCCTTGCGGACCGGCGCCGCCCAGCTCCTCGGGGCCGGCGCCCGTCCGTCCTTCTCCGCCTGGCGCCCGCCAGCCCCCTACCGAAGACCGCACCCTCATGATCACACCCCAGGCCGACCTTCCCCTCGTCGCCGTCGCCGAGACGGCGTTGCTGCGTGCCGTCGTGGACCCCGACCAGGCCACTCACGCCGGCCGCGCCATCATCACCGCCGCCAAGGCGGCGGGCTGCCCGGAGGCCGAGTTGGTCGCGCTCAGGGCGATGGCCTTGGCCGCCCGCGAGTCCGGCGACCTCGAGACCGCCGAACGGCACCTGCGCCACGCCCTCGACATCCCCGGCGCCCACGGCGGGCGGCTGGCCCAGGTACGGCTGTCGCTGGTGACCGTGCTCACCGAGCTCGGCCATCCGCTCCAGGCGCTCAGGGTCGCCGCGCTGGCGTGGGCCTACCTGGCGCCGCTCGACCGGGCCAAGCTCGACACCCAGCGGGCCGTCGCCCTCGCCCACCTGGGCCGCTACCAGGAGGCCATCGCCTCGTGCGACCGGGCGCTGCAGGCGCTGGTGGTCGCGCCGGGCACCATCGACGACCGCCGGTTCCTGGCCGGCGGGCTGCTCAACCGCGGCCTCGTCTACGCCTACCGGGGCGACTGGGACGCCGCCACCCGCGACATCGTCGCCTGCCTGGAGATCGCCGGCCACGCCGGGCTCGACCACCTGGCCCGCCTCGCCGCCGCGAACCTGCCCTTCCTCTCCGTACGCCGGGGCGACATCGCTGGAGCCTTCGCCCACTACCGCTCGGCCGAGGACACCCTGTTCGACTTCCCCGAACGCCTGGCCACGATGCGCGCCGACTTCGCCGGGGCGCTGCTGAGCGCGCACCTTCCCGGCGAGGCCAGGGCACTGCTCTGCCTGGCCGTGCCCGACCTGGAGACCTCCACCGCCCGGCTGACGCTCGCCGAGGCGCGGCTGAAGCTGGCGCAGGTGGAGCTGCTCACCGGAGACCCGGCCCGCGCCCTGGAGGTGGCCGCGCAGGCGGCGAGCGAGCTGGTCGAGCAGGAGCGCGGCTCCTGGTTGCCACTGGCCGACGAGGTCGTGCTCCGCTCCCGCCTGGAGCTCGAAGGGTCCTCCCCCGCGCTGCTCGCCGAGCTGATCGCGTGCGCCGACGAGCTGGAGGACGGCCCCGCCTGCCTGGCGGGCGCGGCGGCGCTGCGCCTGATCGCGGCCGAGGCCGCGCTCACGCTCGACGACCATCCGACGGCCTCCGCCCAGCTGGCCCGCCTCACCGTCCACGCCGAGCGGGCCGAACGCTGGATGCCGGCCGGCACCCGGCTCACCTCCCTGGCCTCCGAGCTGCAGGCCAGGCACCTGGCGCAGGCGTCCCAGATCCCGGCCCCGGTCCGCCAGCACGCCCTGGCGCTGGAGGCGGCGCTGCGGGAGGACGTCACCCAGGCCTTCCGCGCGGTCGACGACGGGCTGGCCGAGGTGGGCGACGGCATGGAGAAGTACGACGACGCGTCGCTGCGGGCGCACGCGGCCCGGTCGGGTGAGCGGCTGGCGGCGTTCGGGCTGCGGCTGGCGGTGCGCGACGGGTGCGCCGGGGAGGTGTTCGACTGGGCCGAGCGGTGGCGGGCCGTGGTGGCTCCCGCGCACGCCTGCCCACGGACCGACCCTGACACGCTGCGCGGGGAGCTGGGTGACGGGGCGCTGGTCGAGTTCGTGACGGACGAGTCGGCGCTGCTGGCCGTGGTCGTCTCCCGCGACCGGGTGGCGTTGCGGCGGCTGGGCGAGCTGGGGCCGATCCGCGAGGCGGTGGTGGCGCTGCGCTACTCGCTGCGCCGGGCCGTCCTGGGCAACTCGGCCGACCCGGCGGCGCACGCCGGCCCGGAGTCGCCGCTTGCCCTGGCCGCCGCCGAGCTCGAACGGCTGCTGCTGCGCCCGCTCCAGCTCCGCGACGAACCGCTGGTGGTGGTGCCCGCCGGCCTGCTGCACACGGTGCCGTGGGGCGCGCTGCCGTCCCTGCGCGGCCGACCGGTGTGCGTGGCCGCCAGCGCGGCGTCCTGGCTCGGCGCCGGCCGCCGCGCCGGCGCCATGACCGCGCCGCCCGTCGTGGCC
>NZ_JAHKRL010000212.1 GCF_019396405.1 Nonomuraea rhizosphaerae
CGGGCATGAACCTGAAGGGCAGGTCCGTGGCCGCCATCGCCGACAACGTGCTGCCGGCCCTGACGGCGGCCATGAGCCTGCTCAAGGCTCAGGCTCCGGCCGAGGCCGACAACTTCCGCAGAACCGTCGTCGTCGCCGTCGAGGCGGCCGCCCGCACCCACCAGGGCGAGCCCAGCCCCACGCTGGCCGACATGATCAGCAAGATCACCGGAGCCCTCGACGCCGCTTCGGGCCCGCCCCAGACGGCCGGTGCGGCCGGGCAGGATCGCCCGGAGCTGCAGCAGGTCATCGAGGAGATCGTCAAGACCGGTATCGTCGGGCTGACGTTGCACGTGCACGACGCGCGGGGCGATTGGACCGGCAGCGCCGGGGCGGCCGAGCTGGGCGGGACCGCCAAGCCGCCGGTCAACGGACACGTACGGATCGGCAGCGTCACCAAGACCTTCACCGCGACCCTGGTGCTGCAACTGGTGGCCGAGGGCAAGGTCGAGCTGGACACCCCGGCGGCGCGCTACCTGCCCGGGCTCGGGCTGGACGAGCGGATCACCGTACGGATGCTGCTGCAGCACACCAGCGGGGTGTTCAACTTCACCGGCGAGTTCTACGAGGACGGGACGTTCGCGCCGGGGATCGCCTGGTCGGGCAAGGAGTGGGTGGACAACCGGTTCAAGGCCTACCCGACGCGGGAGCTGGTGGAGCTGGCGCTGTCCAAGCCCGCACGGTTCGAGCCGGGCACCGACTGGAGCTACTCCAACACCAACTACGCGCTGGCCAGGCTGCTGATCGAGAACGTCACCGGCCACTCACTGGCCGAGGAGATGCGGCAGCGGATCGTGGAGCCGCTCGGGCTGACCGGCACCATGGCGCCGACCACCGAGACGGATCTGCCGGAGCCGCACGCCCACGCCTACTACCGCTACGAGGAGGCCGGGCAGGAGAGGACGGTGGACGTCACCCGGCAGAACCCGTCCTGGATCTCCAGCGGCGGCGACATGATCTCGACCCCTCAGGACCTGCGGACGTTCATCTCCGCGCTGGTGGGCGGCAGGCTCCTGCCGGCCGAGCTGCTGGCCGAGATGTGCACGCCGGAGTCCAAGGTCGGCTACGGCCTGGGGGTGTTCGTGCAGAAGACCGACGGCGGCGCCACCCTCATCACCCACAACGGCGGTCACGGGGGCAACGCGGCGCTGATGTACAGCACACCTGACGGCGGCACGATCCTGACCGGCGCGCTGAACTATGTGGACGACGCCGACCTGTCGCTGAGTGAGGCGTTTCAGAAGGCGACGCAGCGGCTCGTCGAGGAGGTCTTCGGGGGCGAGCGGGCCGGGGCGGCCCAGGAGAGCAGCTGATCGCCGGCGTCCCGCACGCCTTGAGAACCTGGGCCAGGCCGAGCTCACCGGGCTCGGCCTGGCCTGTCTCCTGGGGTTCAGTGTTCAGCGGGAGGTGAGGTGGAAGAAGGAGCCGTCCATCGACCCCGCCTCCACCCGGGAGATCTCGTCCAGCCGCCGTGCCGCCTCCTCCGGCAGGCTCAGCTCGAACGCCGCCAGGTTCCCCCGCAGCTGCTCCACCGACCGCGGCCCGATCACCACCGACGTCACCCCGGGCCGCCCCGCCACCCAGGCCAGCGCCACCTCGGCCGGCGCGGCGCCGAGTCCGGCCGCGACCTTGACCACCTCGTCGGCGATGTCCAGGTGACGCTCGCTGAGCAGCACCTCGGCCAGCCGGTTCGCGGCCGGGATGCCGGGGGCGAGCAGCCTGCCCATACGGCTGTCGGGGTCGGGGGCGGGGCCCGGGCGTGAGCCGGAGCCAGTGGCGGCGGCCTCGCCACGCCGGTAACGACCGGCCAGCACCCCGCCCGCGAGCGTCCCGTACACGACCGTCCCGATCCCGTGCCGCTCGCACACCGGCAGGATCTCCGCCTCGATCACCCGCTGGACCAGCGAGTACTGCGGTTGCAGGCTCACGAACGCCGTGCCGCCCACCCGCTCCGCCGCCCACTGCGACTCCACGATCTGCGTGGCGCTGAAGTTCGAGCAACCGAGATAGCGCACCTTGCCCGCCTTCACGAACCCGTCGAGCGTCGCCATCGTCTCCTCGATCGGCGTCACCGGGTCCCACAGATGGCACTGGTACAGATCCACGTAGTCCGTCCCGAGCCGCCGCAGGCTGGCCTCCAGCGCGCGCGTCAGGTGCCGGCGTGACAGCCCGCGCCCCTCGTACGCCACCGGCATGGCTCCCTTGGTCGCCAGGACGACCGCCTCCCGCCTACCGCGCAGCGCCCGGCCGACGATCTCCTCGGTCTCACCCCGGTGGTAGAGGTCAGCCGTGTCGATGAAGGTGCCGCCCGCGTCGAGGAACGCGTCGATCACCCGTACGGCCTCGCCCTCGTCGCCGGCGGCCAGCCCGTTGGCGGTGCCGAAGTTCATCGTGCCGAGGCAGGCCCGCGACACGAGCAGCCCGGAACGCCCCATGGTCAGATGCTCCACCACGACCCCCTAGAATGCGGAATGCATGTTCCGCTTGAACGATACGGAACATCTGTTCCGCTTGTCAACGGGCCGTTCATCGGCTCATCGACGAAAAGGAGTGCGGCCATGCGCGCCGACGCCCAGCGCAACCGAGCCCGCGTCCTGGAGGCCGCCGAGGTCGTCCTGGCCCGCGACGGCCTGTCCGCGTCGATGCGCGCCATCGCCGACCTGGCCGGCGTCGGGGTGGGCACGATCTACCGCCAGTTCCCCACCAAGGAGGCCCTCTACCAGGCGATCGTCCTGGACCGCGTGCACCGCCTGATCGCCCGCGCCGAAGCCCTGGCCACCGCCGGCGACGCCGGGGCGGCGTTCTTCGAGTACTTCGAGACGATCGTCGTGGACGCGACCACCAGGAAGGTCTTCGTCGACGCCCTGACCAGCGCCGGCATCAACGCCAAGGCCGGCATGCCCGACATGAGGGCGTCCATCGAACGCCTCCTGGTCCGCGCCCAGCAGGCCGGCGCCGTACGCGCCGACATCGGCATGCCCGAACTCCTGGCCCTGCTCTCCGCCACCTGCCTCGCCGCCCAGCACCACCACTGGGACAACGCCCTGCGCACCCGCACCCTCGCGGTCGTCTTCGACGGCCTGAAACACGCCTGAGGCACGCCTGGATCACACGGGGACGCCCGAGCGGGAACCACCAGCCCAAGCGGGAACCACCAGCCCAAGCCGGAATCACCGGCCCGAGTCGAAATCACCGGCCCGAGCAGGAATCACTCAGGCGCCGATCACCGGAGGACCGCGCCACGCAACTCGCCGAGCACGTCCCCGAGAACGGCGGCGGCGTCCCCGAGCACCTCCCGATCGAACGCCGCAGCGCCGCCGCTCCACGGCTGGGCGTTGACGAGCACCCGGACCGCGCCGCGATGGCAGAAGCCGACGAGCCCGGCGGCGGGGAACACCGTCCCGGACGTACCGACGGCCATCCACACGTCGGCGTGGCGGGCGGCGTGGATCGAGGCCCGCATCTTCCGGCCGGAGAGCTGCTCCCCGAACAGGGCGACGTCGAGGCGGGCGACGCGTCCGCAGCGCGGGCAGGCGGGCACGGTCTCGTGCACGTCGTCGTCGCGCCAGGCGCCGTGCCGGGCGTGACACGCCCTCCCCGAGCAGCGGGTGGAGAACACGTCGCCGTGAAGCTGGGTGACGTTCGCCGACCCCGCCCGGGTGTGGAGCCCGTCGATGTTCTGGGTGGCGATGTGCACGTCGAAGTGGGCCTCGGCGGCGACCAGCGCCTCGTGCGCCGGGTTGGGCCGGGCGCCGGCCGCGGCGCGGCGCAACTCGTTCCAGTGCTCCCACGCCTGCCGGGCCCTGCCGTGCCAGCGGGAGGCGCTGGTGAGCTGCGCGAGGCCGGGGTCGCGATCCCACATGCCGTCGCCACCCCGGTAGACGGGCAGCCCTGACGGCGCGGAGATGCCGGCCCCGGTCAGGACCGCGAGCCGGGGTCTGCGCCCAGCGGGGGCGGCGGCATCAGGCATGTGATCATTGTCGGCCCCGGCGAACCGCCCACACCACCGCATTTCCACCTCACGTGCCCTGCCCGCCGATGGTCGCCGTCCAGGCTCCGCGAGTGAGTGTGATCACCCCGTCGGGGCTGACGGCCGCCCGCGCGCCATGGAACGGCAGCTCACCGTCACGAATCCAGCGATCACGTACCGCGTCCAGGTAGGACCACAGCCTCCGGGGGCCGGACTGATGCACCGACACCGCGCCGTCGCGCTCCTCCGCGCGGGCCCACGACCCGTCGTCGTGGACCATCAGCGCGACCCGCGCCCCGTCCGCCTCCTGGTAGTGGTGCCGGATGCCCGGCGCGAGAAGCTCCAGCATCGTCCGCACGTCCCACGCCTCCATGACGTCCGGCACCATCGGATAGCCGCCGGGCCCGACATGCTCACCTTCGTCGGCACAGGCGCGCTCGAACAACGCCGGATCACAGGGCGGGTAGTCGGCGCCCGACCGTGTACGCATGAACATCGCCCGGTCGCGCTCGATCCGGCCGGCGGCGCTCCCGTCCGCCAGCTTCTCGGCGGTGAGGATGACGGCCATGCCGGCAAGCGTGGTGGCCAGCCGCCCGCCCGGCCTCAGCGCCCGCAGCCAGGAGGCGGGAACGGTCTCGACGGCCACCGTCGCGACGATCCGGTCCCACTCGCCGTCCAAGGGGCCCGTGGCGTCGCCGGTGATGACCCGCGGCCGGAACCCGGCCTCGTCCAGCCGTTGCCTGGCGCGTTCGTTGAGGTAGGGGTCCACGTCGATGGCGGTCACCCGCTCCTGGCCGAGCCGCGCGCACAGCACCGCCGTGCCGTACCCGGTGCCCGTGCCCACGTCCAGCACGGTGCAGCCGTCCCCGATCGAGGCGTGGCGGTACATCTGCACGAGCAGCCCCGGCAGGGTGGCCGACGACGTCGCCGGACCCTGCGTACGGGCGCCGGGCTCGGCGTGGTCGGCGTGCGCGGCGCCGACCCTCGTCACCAGCGTCCAGTCCCGGTACGCGGCGGCCAGCAGGCGAGCGGGGTCACCGTCGCCGTCCCGCAGCTCCCACGCGCCGTCCTTCCGCGCCCACCACCGGGGCACGAACAGGTGGCGCGGCGTCGCACCCACCGGAGCCCGCCACCGCGACCCGGGCGGGGTGGCGGCGACCGCGAGCCTGTGCGCGTGCCCCTTCCAGTCCCCGAGGAGGTGTCCTCCGGCCGCGCACTCGGCCGGACCTGTCACGAAGCCTCCTCCTGCGTGAACGGCCCGGGCGACGTCCGCGTTCGCCGGTCGGGGTAGGTCACCATCGCATCGGCCACCACCGCGTCCGGGGCCGGTCGCACCGTTCCGGCGATCTTCCATCCCCACCGCAGGTACATCGCGTGTGCCGCCGTGTCCGGCCGGGACAGCAGCGTCGCGGCCGGCTCGTGACAGCCGTCGAGAAGCTGGGCCAGGAGTTGCCTGCCGATGCCGTGCCCCCGGTGCTCCGGCAGGAGGTCCAGCTCGACGACGGCGAGTTTCGGCGCGTCCAGCGCTTCCTGGGGAGGAGGGGTGGTCTCGCCGCCCCACCAGCGGCCCGCGGCCATGGTGAACCCGAACGCGAACCCGACCGGCACTCCGTCAAGGTCGGCGGAGACCAGCTCGAAGCCGGGCAGCACGACCTGCCTGCCCGTACGCTCCCGGAAGCGCTCGGGCGAGTAGTTCGGTCCCGAGTCGTACGGCGGCTCCGCCCGGATCGCCAGGTAGATGCTCACGTACGGCTCGTCCAGGACGGCCTCGGCCTTCTTTCCGGTCAGGTGCCGGAACGCGAACCCCACCACTCACACCCTCTCCCCCGGCGGCAACCGCAGATAGGCGCGGTACTCCGCCACCGGTGACCTGCTCCGCTCCGCGGCGGGCACCGCCTCCAGAACCGTCCCGGCCAGGTGCCGCAGGTAGCGCGTACGGCCGGGAGGCAGCGCGGTGAGAGCCTTCTGCGCGTGCTCGATGCCGTCCGAGACGGCGCCGCCGCGGCGAAGCACCGTGATCGCCTGGTGCAGTCGCACCTGCGCCACCTGCCGGGCCTGGGCGACTGACATCCCGGACGCGCCCGGATACGCCGCCAGGGCCTCCTCCTGCGCCGCGGGGGCGACCTTGTGGTCGATCAGCGTGTACACCAGGGACCGGGTGTGCAGCAGTCGTTCCACCGGCCAGCCGTACACCGAGGTCCGGTCCTGCGCCACGTCGGCGGGCAGCCGTTCGAAGACGTGCGCCTGCGCCGCGAGCGCCTTCTCCGCGCCGGCGAGGTCGCCGCGCATCGCGAGCACATGGGCGCGGGCGCCGTACGCGCTGGCCGCGGCCCGGCATGGACGGCCCCGCACCGCGTCCAGGGCGGCCTCGACCCTGGCGAGCACCAACGGCAGGGGGCGTTGCTCGTACAGCGCCTGCACCGCCTCGATCGCGTTGACCGTGCCCAGCAACTCGGGCTCACCCACGCGGGCCGCCGCGCGGCGGGCGCTCGCCCACCACTGGCGCGACTCCCGCTCGTTGCCGGCGTTGCCGAGCGCGTACGCCAGGAGCATGGTCATCCGGGCGTTGACGAGCTCCCAGGCCCGGGCCTCGTGCGCGGGTGCGGCGAGAGTCAGGCGTTGCAGGGCGAGAAGGTCCTGGGACAGGTCAGTGGCGATGTCGACGCGTTCACGCACGACGAGGGAGTACTCCCAGGCGCGTTCCTCCCACTCGCTGAGCTGCGAGGAGCCGAGACGGTCGTTGACAAAGGCGCGGAGGTTCTCGAGGGCTCCGAGGAAGTCGGCCGCGGGGGCGGCGGCGCTGAGGGTCACGAACCCACCGAGGAGCTGCCTGCGTATTTCGTCCATTTTCCCGTCACCGATCGAAGGATTGGGTTTGACGTTATATGCCCGCAAGTCAGCCAATTCCGACACTGCATCATAAAGATTGGTCAGCCGTCCATTCGCCTTGAGCGTTATGTCGATCTTCTTGATGGCGTCGGCGGGAGGCCGATGCACGCCGCGCTCCCACTTTCCCACCTGGGAGTAGTCCGCCGGGATGGCCGCCGCGACGGCGCGCAGCCCCATGCCGGAACGATCGCGCTCCAGGCGCATGATTGCCCCGAAAAGGACCCAGACGGAGATGCCGTCCGGCCGCACTGAAACGCTCAATATGTCCTCGGATTCCGTGGCGCCCGTGGCGCGTTCGCCCGCGCCACGCCGACACTC
>NZ_JAHKRL010000213.1 GCF_019396405.1 Nonomuraea rhizosphaerae
GCGGTGCTTCGGCCAGGCCGAGCCGGGCGTGCTCGCGGGCCGCCTCCAGTCGGCCGGCGAGCCGCTCCAGTCGTGCCAGGCCCAGGCACACCTGCGCCCGTGACTCCGCCGACCCGGCCCGCCGTACCTGATCGAGCAGGTCCGTCAACTGCCGCCGCCCGCCGTCCACGTCGCCGGCCGCAGCCTGGTGCAGCGCCGCCGCCACCTCGTTCTCCAGGCTGTGCTCGGGCATGCCCAGCTCCTGGAAGTACCGGGTGGCCCGCTCGGCCAGCGCGGGCGCGCCGTCCGGGTCGCCGGACCGTCGCAGCGCCGCGTTCAGGGTGCTGAACGTGATCGCCAGACCCCACCGTTCGCCCAGCTCCTCGAAGCCGGTACACGCACGCGACAGCAGGCGTGTCGCCTCGCCGGCGTGCCCGGTGTTCATGGCCAGCACGCCCTGAACCAGCAGGTCCAGCGCCCTGCTCCAGGGATCCGTCCCGGCGGGCGGGGGAGCGAGCCGGTCCTGATCGCGTCCCGAGCCTATGGCGAGCGTCAGCCAGGCCATCCTCACGATGGGGTGGGTGCTGGAAGGGCCCGCCTCCAGCGCCTTCCTGATCCGGTCGAAGGCCTCCTCCGCCTCGTCCGGCCGGCTGATGGTCTCGGTGGTGGCGAGCGCGTGCGCGGCGACCAGCAGCGCACGCGCCCCCGGCTCGGCCGGCCCAGGAGCCCGGAGGATTCGTCCCAGCAGGTCCAGCGACTCCGGCGGATGGTCGCGCAGGAACCAGTACCAGCACAACGCGACGCCGAACCGTACCGCCAGACCGGCGTCACCGGACTCCACCGCCCAGCGGATCGCGGCCGACAGGTTGTCCCGCTCCGCCGCCAGGCGGCCCAGCACGCGCAACTGGCCGGACGTGCGCAGGCATGGATCGGCGGTCTCGGCCAGGTGGAGGAAGAAGGCGGCGTGCCGCGCGCGTACGGCCTCGACCTCGGCACGCAGCGCCAGTCGTTCGCGGCCGTACTCGCGGATGGTCTCCAGCATGCGGTAGCGCGGCTCGACCGGGTCGGCCGGCTCCACGGGGTGCAACAGGGACTTGTCGGCCAGCGCCACCAGCAACTCCCGGACGTCACCTGTCCGGCCGATCGCTTCCGCCGCGTCCTCGGAGAAGTCGCCGGGCACGATCGACAGCCGTTCCAGCAGCTCCCGTTCGTCGGCGTCGAGCAGGTCCCAGCTCCAGGCCACCGCGGCGGCCAGGGTCCGGTGCCGTGGCAACGCGGTGCGGCTGCCCCCGGTGAGCAGCCGGAACCGGTCGTCCAGCCGCGCCGCGACCGCCTCGACCGGCAGGACGCGCAACCGGGCCGCGGCCAGTTCGATCGCCAGCGGCAGGCCGTCCAGGCGGCGGCAGATCTCGGCCACCGCCGTCAGCGCGCCGCCTTCCGGAGCGAACCCCGGCCGCACCGCCGCGGCCCGGTCGCGGAACAGCCGGACCGCCGCGCAGGCGCGGGCCCGTTCGGCCGTCGCCCCAGGCTCGGGCAGCTCCAGCGGGAGTACGGGGTGCAGGGTCTCGCCGTCGATGCGCAGGGGCTCCCGGCTGGTGGCCAGCACCCGCAGCCTCGGGCAGCGGCTGAGCAGGGTCGCGGCGAGCGTCGCGGCGGCCTCGATGACGTGCTCGCAGTTGTCCAGCACCAGCACCAGGTCGTCGTCCGCGAGCGTCTCGGCCAGGTGCTCCAGAACCGCCTCCGGCGCGACGGGACGGAGGTGGCCATGGCCTCCCTCGGGTGCGACGGGCCGCTCCTCGCGTGCCCGTAACCGTTCGAGCACCACGCGAGGCACGTCGTCCGGCCCCGCCGGGGCCAGCGGGACGAACCACACCCCGCCCGGCGGCCCGCCCGACACCCCAAGCTCTCGCCCGATGACGTTGGCCAGCCGGGACTTGCCCGACCCGCCGGAACCGACCAGCGTGACCAGCCGAACCCGGCCGAGCAGCTCGACCACCCGGCGGACATCGTCGTCGCGGCCCACGAAGCTGGTCAGCGGGACGTCCAGGTTGCCGGCCGATCGGCGGGGCCGGGGCAGCTCACCGCGCAACACCGCCAGGTGGGCCTCCTGGAGCTGCGGCCCCGGATCGCTGCCGAAGGCGTCCGCCAGCAGCACCCGTACCCGCTGGTAGGCCGCCAGCGCCTCGGCGCCACGACCGTTCCGGGCCAGGGCCCGGACGAGCTGGGCGTGCAGCCGTTCGCGCAAGGGGTGCGCGGCGGTCAGCGCCTCCAGCTCGGCGACGAGGTCGAGGTCGCCGCCCAGCGCGAGGTCCGCCTCGACCCGGTCCTCCAGGACGGCCAGCCGGGCGCGCTCCAGCCGCTCGGCCTCGGCGGCGGCGAACGGCGCCCCGCGTACGTCCG
The DNA here is from genome assembly GCF_019396405.1 of Nonomuraea rhizosphaerae. GTDB lineage: Bacteria > Actinomycetota > Actinomycetes > Streptosporangiales > Streptosporangiaceae > Nonomuraea > Nonomuraea rhizosphaerae. The sequence goes on from NZ_JAHKRL010000213.1 coordinate 2,380, forward strand.
CCAGCGCCGGACCTCGCCACAGTCCCAGGGCCTCGCGGAACATGGCGGCGGCCTCGGCGGGGCGGGATTCGGCGTGCGAACGCCGGCCCGCGCGGGCCAGCCGCTCGAACCGTACGGCGTCGACCGCCTCCGGCTCCACGGCCAGCCGATACCCGGCCGGGCCGGAGGTGAGCAGGCCGGGATCACCCAGGACGCGCCGCAACCGGGACACCAGCGACTGCAACGCGTGCAGATGATCGGCCGGCGTCTCACTCTTCGGCGTCTCGTCCCACAGAGCCTCGATCAGGGTCGCCGGCCGGACGGTACGCCCGGCGTCCACCACCAGCCGGGCCAGCAACGCCCGCAACCGCGCGCCCCCGACCCGCGTCGGGCCGGCGGCGGTCTCCAGCGTCAGGGGACCGAGGACGCCGACGCGCACCCGCGCATCTGCCATGGCCAGCAGTCTGTCAGACGGCGGCCCGCTGTCCGGTGATCGTCATTCCGGTGACAGTGGTGCGCAAGGAGGTCACGGTGAAGTATGGGGGTCGTCTCGACGGGTTCATGACGGGGTAGCGGTGCGAGGAAATATGAAATGTCCTGACTGCGGTGCGGCGGTCTCGGGGGCCGGGTCTCAGGGGCCGCCGGCCAGATGCCCGGCGTGCGCACTGCCTCTGCGGGGGCCGGCCGCGTACGAGCTCTGGCAGGTGGACCAGGCGCTCGCCGGGCTGAGGAACCAGCAGGAGCGACTACAGGCCCGCCGTACGGAGCTGCTCGGCTTCCTGCGCGCTGACGCGGCCGGTCAGGGCGCAACAGGTCAGGGAGCGGCAGGTCAGGGGGTAGCAGGTCAGGGGGCGGCAGATACGAGCGCGGCGGGCGTGGGTACGGCGTGTGCGGGCGCGGCGGATCAGGGGGCCACGGGTACGGCGCCTCCCTACCCGGCCGCACAGCCGCACACAGCCGCACAGCCGCCGTACCCGTCGTGGGCTGCGGCCGGACCTGGCGCTACGGGGCGCGGGGTCCCAGCGCCCGGACCCACCGGCCCCGGACCCACCGGCCCCGGGCCTGCGGGATACGGACCTGCGGGATACGGGCCTGCGGGGCCCGGAGCCGCGGGGGCGGGTGTGCCCAGGCGGGAGGTCTCTCCGGGGGCCGCCAAGAACGTCCTGCTCATCCTCGGCGGCCTGCTGCTGACGGTGGCTGCGGTGGTGTTCACGATGGTGAGCTGGGGCCGGCTGGGCATCGGCGGGCGCGCCGCCGTGCTGGCCGCGTTCACCGTGCTGGTCATGCTGGCCCCGGTCGTGCTGGTCCGGCGCAAGCTCACCGCGACGGCCGAGACCGTGGCGGGTCTCGCGGTCGCGCTGCTGCTGCTCGACGGCTACGCGGCCAGACGGGTGGGGCTCCTCGGAGTGGACACCCTCGACGCACTGCAGTACACGGCAGGCGTGTGCGCAGTCACCGCGCTCATCCTGGTGCCCTACGCCCGCGTCACTCAGCTTCGCGGACCCGCTCCGGTCGCCGTGGTGCTGGCACAACCGGTCCTGCCACTGCTGACCGGCGACCTGTCGACCACCTGGCTGGTAACCGCGCTGGTGGCCACCGCTGCGCTGGACGTCATCGTGGTCCGCATGACAGCCCTGAACGCAGCGCCGGGCCGTACGGCGGGGCATGACGTCACACAGGCCGGTACGGCAGCACGGAACGCCGCCCCGGTCGGCACGGCGACGCCAGACGTCGCCCCGGCCCGCACGGCGGAGCCGGACATCGCCCGGCTCCGCCACAGTCGTGGAGCGGTGAGGGTGACGGCCGCTCTGGCGGGCAGCGGCCTCGCAGCCCTCGCCATGCTGATCGGCGCGCCGTACGCGCTGGGATCCCCGTCCGTCGGCGAGGCCCTGAACAGGTCGGCGCCGCTGATCGCGCTGGCTCTGCTCGGCGGGTTCGTCACATGGCGGCTGGCCAGGCCGGGCCGGGTCGAGCAGGACATCCTGGCCGCCACGGCCACCGTCGGGACCGCGCTCACACTGATCGCCGTGCCGGCCGCGCTGGTACTGCCGACGCTGGACGGTCCGGGCACGGACTGGTATCCCCTGGCCTTCCTCGTTCCCGCCCTCGTGGTGATGCTCGCCGCCTCCTGGCTGCCCTGGCGGACGGTCCGGCTGACGGGCATGATCACCGGCGGGCTGGTGGCGTTGCTGGTCACGCTGACGCTGCTGCCTCGGCTCATGGTCACGTTGGCCGCGCCGTTCGCGTGGCTGGACGTGCTCGGGACGGGCAGGTGGGACGGACGGCAGTGGCAGCCGTTCGAGACGACGTCACCGGCGGACGTGGCAGTGCTGGCCATGGTGGCGCTCGGCCTCCTGGCCACAGCCGTACGCAGCACCGGCGGACGGCCGATGAGAGCGGCGACATCCGGCGCACCGGCATCCGAGACACAGGCGTCCGGAGTGCGGATGTCTGGGGTTCGGGCGTCTGGAGAGCAGATGTCCGGCATGCCGGTGTTCGGAACGTTGGTATCCAGGGCGCTGGTGGTCGGGGCGCTGGTGTTCGTGGCGGTTATGGTCGCGGTCGTCCCGCAGGTCTTCGCGATGCCCTATCTCGCCGCAGTGGTGGTGCAGGTGCTGCTGGCCGTCGTGCCCGCGGTGGTCGCCACGCTGGGACGGACCCCCTGGTGGGCGGTGGCGTGCGCGATCGTCGCCGGGCCGGCCTCGGTACGGGCGGCGGCGTACGCGTTCGGCAGCGAGCCGGCCACGCTGACCGTGCTGCCGATCCTGGCGATGACGGCCGCCGCCGTGGCGCTGGCGGCCAGGGTGAAGGAGCTGCGGCCTTGGGGGCTGGGCTTCGTCGTGCTGTTCCTGGGGTTGGAGGCGATGGCGGCGGCGCTCTCGCTGGGACTGCGTGTCATGGTCGCGGCGAGCGTGGGATTCACCGTGGCCGGGGTGCTGGTGCTGGTCATGTCGCTGTGGGCAGGCCCGGCCGGCCGAGTTGGCGTGTGGCAGGGAGCCGCCTCGGCCGGCCAGGGTGGCGTGTGGCAGGGGGTGGTCTTTGCTGGTCGGGGCGGTGTGAGCGGTCTCAGGTACATCGGCGCCATCCTGTTGCTGCTGGCCTCGTGGCTGCGGCTGGGGGCGGACGAGGTCACCGTCGTCGAGGCGTACACGGTGCCGTGCTCGCTGGTCCTGCTGGGGTCCGGGTGGTGGCGGCGGCGCGGCGCGCCGATCCCGTCGTGGGCGGCCTACGGCGCGGGCCTGTCGGTGACGATGCTGCCCAGCTTGGTGGCGGTGTACTCGGACACGGAATGGCGGCGGTCGCTGGCGCTCGGCGTGGTGGCGCTGGCGGTGCTGGTTGTTGGAGCCCGGTTCCGGCTCCAGGCGCCCACGGTGATCGGAGCCGTCGTGGTCGCCGGGGTCGCGGTACGGGAGCTGGCCCCGTACGTGTCGGAGATGCTCCTCACGGTGCCGCGATGGGTGCCGATCGCCGTGGGCGGGCTGCTGCTCGTGGTGGTCGGGGCGACGTACGAGGCTCGCATGCGAGATCTGCGCCGGTTGCGGGACACGCTGACGGCGATGGGCTGACGTTCGGCGATATTTGTCAGGGTTGGTTGGCGCCGTCGGTGGGACGGCTCGGGCAAGTACGCTTTGCTGGTGTTCTCGCCTCAAGGTCCGTCGCTGCGTGATCTGGTGGTTCAGGCGCTGTCCTCGGTCGAGGGCGGCTATGACCTGCTTGCCCCGAAGTTCGACCACACGCCTTTCCGTACCGGTGACGGCATCCTCGATGTGACCACCGACGAGTTGCGTCCGCTCGGGCCGTTCGGGGACGGGCTGGACGTGTGCTGCGGCACGGGCGCGGGCATGCGGACCCTCGGACCCCTGTGCCAGGGGCGGGTCACGGGCGTCGACTTCAGTGCCGGGATGCTAGCGCAGGCGCGCCAGGCGTATCCGGACGCCGATTGGGTGCAGGCTGACGTCCGCGACCTGCCGTTCGCCGGGGAGTTCGACCTCGCGGTCAGTTTCGGGGCGCTCGGGCACTTCCTGCCCGATGAACGGCCGGCGCTGTTCGCCGGAGTTCA
>NZ_JAHKRL010000214.1 GCF_019396405.1 Nonomuraea rhizosphaerae
GTGAGCACGGATGGTCGCACATCCGCTTCTATCGAGGGCTCCATGCTCTTGTCAGGCGATCGACGACACCTCCGCATCCATGGTCATCCGGTCACTATCGCCCGATTTGCCTGCAGAGAAAACCTCAATGTTTTCGGCATCGCGATCGCGAGTCGTCCATGGCCGGGAATCAAGGACCCATTCCGCGGTTGAACGTCCGATGGGAAGCCGTCCTGGTGGCCGGAGGGTGCGTCTCAGGGGCTCGAACGAAACCCTGGGCGAAGCGCGCGGCGGAGCCGCGCCCGAGGAGGGCGTCCGGAGCGGAGCGGAGGCCCTTCAGGGGTCGGGGCTCTGGCCCGACTGGGAGGAGCGTCTGAGCTCCTGTGGCGCGGAGCGCTGCGGGGGCGAAGCCCGTTGTGGGCGGGGTGGGCATCAGACGGCCGGCCCCTCGAACGGGTAACGGGTGGGGGGAAGGGCGACAGCGTGCCCGGCGGGCGCCGGGCACGCTGTGCTGTGGGTGATGCGAGGGACGTCAGCCCGCGACCGCCGAGGTCAGCCCGTGACCAGTGTCAGCCCGTACGCGCCGAGGATCTCGTTGACCGGCTGGAAGTAGGTGGTCCCGCCGGAGGAGCAGTTGCCCGAGCCGCCGGAGGTGACGCCCTGGGCCTGGCTGCCGGAGATGAACGAGCCGCCCGAGTCGCCGGGCTCGGCGCACGCGTTGGTGCGGGTCAGGCCGGTGACGGTGCCCTGCGAGTACCGTACGGTCGCGTTGAGCTGCTGGACGGTGCCGCAGCGCCAGCCGGTGGTGGAGCCGGAGCGGCAGATGGAGGAGCCGACGCCGGCGACGGTGGAGCCGCGGACGGTCACGTTGGCGCCGCCGGAGCCGCGCACGTACGGTGTCGCGGTGTTGCCGGGGGCGGTGATGTAGGAGTAGTCGTTGCCGGGGAACGACGAGCCCACGAAGGTGCCCGTCGGGGTGCGGGTGGCGCTGCCGGCGCGGCCGCAGTGGCCGGCGGAGACGAAGCCGGGGGTGCCGCCGCGGGTGACGGAGAAGCCGACGCTGCACCGGCTGGAGCCGATGTAGTAGGCGGCGCCGCCGATGATGTTGATGTAGGTCTGCGGCTGCTCGGCGGAGACGCTCACCCGTACCGCGGCCTTGTCCGCTGCCTTGGCGGCGAAGGCCTCGCCGCTCGCCTGGTCGGCGGCCACGACGACGACGGTGTTGGTGGTCACGTCCACGTACCACAGGGACGCGCCGGTCTGGGCGGAGGCGGCGTCGAGCTGGTCCTTGACCGCGGTCAGCTGGGCGAGGGAACGGGGGACGAGGACGGGCTGCGCGCCCTTCGCCTCGATGGTCCTGAAGCTGTTGGGGTCGGTGGTGGCGACCGTGAGCTTGGAGGCGTCCGCGTTCAGCCACGCGCCGGCGTAGGAGGCGCCGAGGGAGGCGGTCAGCGCGCTCTCGGTGGCCGCGGCGCGCTGCTCGTTGGCCAGGCGGGTGATGGCCTGCTGCTCGGTCAGCCCGAAGTCACGCTCGATGGAGTCGACGACGGCGGAGTCCGGAGGGGTGACTGGAGTGGGGGAGGCCGCCGCGGCGGGGGTGAGGGGGCTGGTGGCCAGGCAGGCGGCCACGATGGTGGCGCCTAGCAGAGGCCAGCGCTTACTCGGCATGAGCACTCCTTTGTGGGGGGTGCCTGTCAAGTTAGTGGCTGACAGGAATTGGCATAGATGGCAAACAACCCCTATCGCGGTGTTATGGCCCCGCCGAGCTGGGCGGGTACGTGTCGATTCGGCCTCCCCTCGTACGACGCACCGGCGAGAGAGAGGATGCCTCCCATGGAATGGAAGCTCGAGGTCGTCCCCGTCCCCGTGACGGACGTGGACAAGGCCAAGGCGTTCTACGCCGAGCGGTGCGGCTTCGTCGTGGACCACGACACCCGCGTCAACGACGAGGTCCGCTTCGTGCAGCTCACCCCGCCCGGCTCGGCCTGCTCGGTGGTGATCCAGACGGGTCACGCCAGTCCGCCCGGCTCGGTGCAGGGGCTGCAGCTCGTGGTGCCCGACATCGACGCGGCCAGGGCCGAGCTGGCCGGGCGCGGCGTGGACGTCAGCACGGTCCAGCACTTCGACCGCGAGGGCGGCAGGGCCGAGGGCAGGGGCGGGCCCTGGAACGCGTTCGTGTTCTTCGGCGACCCCGACGGCAACGGCTGGGTCGTGCAGGAGCGCCCCGCCTGAAGCCGCTCAGGGCCCGCCGAGGCCCCTGATGATGAGGTCGATCGCCGTCTCGAACGTGCGGTCGGCCTCGTCAGGCGCCTGGCCGTCGCCGATGTGCCCGGTCGTCTCGGCGAACACCAGGCCCGACACGAACGCGTACAGCACGTCCGCCGTCCGCCTCCGCTCGTCTCCGGGCACCCCGACCGTCTCCAGGATCGAGAACAGCACGTCCCACAGCCCGCCCGAGCGGCTGGCGATGATCTCCGGATGGGTGTGGACGTAGCGCCACATGTTGGGCCTGTCGAAGGCCAGTCTCCGGTACGCGTGCGCGAGCCGGCGCAGCCGTTCCGGCCACGGCAGGTCCTCGCCCGGCAGCTCCATGCGCGCGCCCTCGGTCGCGCAGATCTGCGTGATCAGCGCCGTCTTGTTCTCCACGTGGTGGTAGAGCGACATCGGGTTGACGTCGAGCTCGGTGGCGAGCTTCCGCATGGAGAACCCCTCCACCCCGTGCTCGCCGATCAGGCGCAACGCCGTGTCGTGGATCTCCTCAAGCGTCAGGGGCGTGCCCCTGCGCGCGCTCACTGCCATACACCGTATGGTAGCGTAAGCCATACGATGTATGGCTACAGGTTGGAGCAGGTCATGAAGGAGATTCCGGCCCCTCGCGGACTGCCGGTCGTCGGCAACGCGCTGCAGGTGCCGTCGCACTCGCCCATCGCCTACTTCGAGCAGGTCGCGCGGGCGCACCCGGAGGGCGTCTTCCGGCTCGACCTGCTAGGCAGGAAGGTCGTGGTGGTGTACGACCCCGACCTGGTGGCCGAGGCGTGCGACGAGACGCGCTTCCGCAAGGAGATCAACCCGCCGTTGTCGATCGTGCGTGACTTCGCCGGGGACGGCCTGTTCACCGCCTCGCCCGACGAGCCCGTCTGGGGGCACGCGCACCGCATCCTGATGCCCGCCTTCAGCCAGCGCTCGATGAAGGCCTACTACCCGCAGATGCTGGAGGTCGCCGAGCGGCTGTCCGAGTCGTGGGCGGCGCGGCAGGGCGAGGACCTTCCGGTCGCCGACGACATGACCCGGCTGACCCTCGACACGATCTCGCTGACCGGGTTCGGCTACCGGTTCGACTCGTTCGACTCGCCGCGGTTGCACCCGTTCCTGACCGCCATGGGCGGGGCGCTGACCGAGGCGATGGTGCGCAACCAGCAGCTCCCGTTCGTCACCAAGCTGCGCCGCAAGCAGGATGTCGCTTACAAGGCCGACATCGAGCAGATGCGCGACCTGGTGGACGAGGTGATCAAGCGGCGGCGCACCGAGGGCGGCACGGCCGCCAAGGACCTGCTCGGGCTCATGCTGGAGGCCTCCGACCCGCGGAGCGGCGAGCGGCTGTCCGACGAGAACATCCGCAACCAGGTCCTCACCTTCCTCATCGCCGGGCACGAGACCACCAGCGGGCTGCTGTCGTTCGCGCTGTACAACCTGCTGCGCGACCCGCACACCCTGGCCAGGGCCTACGACGAGGTGGACCGGCTGCTGCCGGGCGACGAGCCGCCCGCGTACGAGACGATCATGAAGCTGGACGTGGTGGCGCGCGTCCTGGAGGAGACGCTGCGCGTGTGGTCGCCGATCCCGGCCTTCAGCGTGAACGCGATCTCCGACACCGTCCTCGGCGGCCAGTACGCGCTCCAGGCCGGCGACCCCGTCGTCATCCTGCTGCCCACCCTGCACCGCAGCCCCAAGGCGTGGCAGCGGCCCGGCGAGTTCGACATCGACCGCTGGCTGCCGGAGAACAAGCGCGGCCACCACCCGGCCGCCTACAAGCCGTTCGGCAACGGCGAGCGGGCCTGCATCGGCCGCCAGTTCGCGCTCACCGAGGCCAGGCTGGCGCTGGCGATGATCCTGCGCCGCTTCGCGATCTCCGACCCGGCCGTCTACCGGATGAAGATCAAGCAGACGCTCACCCTCAAGCCCGACGGGTTCACCGTACGGGTGCGCGAGCGCCGGGCGCACGAGCGCGCAGTGGCGGCCGGTCGGCGGGCGGAGGCCGAGGAGCAGCGCGACATCGCCGTCACCGGCGTCGCGCTCACCGTCGCGTACGGCTCCAACCTCGGCACCAGCGCCGACATCGCCGAGCGGCTGGCCGAGCGGGCCGGACGGGCGGGGTTCGCGACCACGCTGACCACGCTCGACGACATGGAGCCGCCGCGCGAGGGGCTGCTGATCGTGGTCGCCTCCTCCTACAACGGCAAGGCCCCCGACAACGCCCAGCGCTTCGACGCGCTGACCGATCTGCCGGACATGTCCGGCGTACGGCTGGCGCTGCTCGGCTGCGGCAACACCCAGTGGCCGACCTACCAGGACTTCCCCCGCCGCGCGTTCGCCAAGCTCACCGCCGCCGGGGCGGTGCCGCTGGTCGAGCGGGGCGAGGCCGACGCCGACGGTGACTTCGACGGCGACGTGACCGCCTGGACCGCGAAGCTGTGGGCGGCGACGGCCGGGGAGTACAGCGCCTCGGCCGCCGAGGCGGGCCCCCGCTACCGGATGGAGGTGCTCACCGAGGCCGAGGTGCGGCCCGCCGTGGTGTCCTCGCGGGCCTTCCCGCTGACCGTGGTCTCCAACGAGGAGCTGACCGGCGACCCGGAGGGGCTGTGGGACTTCTCGCTGGAGGCCCCCCGTCCCGGCGTCCGCTCGATCGTGGCCCGGCTGCCCGAGGGCGTGACCTACTCGGCGGGCGACCACGTGGCGGTCTTCGCCAAGAACGACGCCGAGCTGGTCGAGTGGGCGCTGCGCTGCCTGCGCGTCCCGCGTGAGCAGGTCGTGCGGCTGCGCGCGAGCGGCACCACGCACCTGCCGGTGGACACGCCGGTGACGGCCGGGCTGCTGCTGACCGAGTTCGCCGAGCTGCAGGAGGTGGCCACCCGTTCCGACCTGGAGGCGCTGGGCGCGCACACCGGCTGCCCGTGGACCAAGGGGCAGCTCGCCGAGCTGGCCGCCTCCTACGCCGACGAGATCCTGGCCAAGCGCGTGTCGCCGCTGGCCCTGCTGGAGCGCTTCCCGGCGATCGAGCTGCCGCTGCCGGTGTTCCTGGAGATGGCCGGGCCGATCAGGCCGCGCTACTACTCCGTCTCCTCCTCGCCGCTGGCCGGCTCGTCGCTGGTGCGGATCACGGTCGGGCTCGTCGAGGGCCCCGCCTGGTCGGGCAGCGGCTCCTACCGCGGCATGTGCTCGGCCTACCTGGCCGGCCTGACGCCGGGGGAGACGTTCTACGGGTACGTACGGGTGCCCGCCCCGCCGTTCCGCCTGCCCGAGGACCCCTCCACCCCGGTGGTCCTGGTCGGGCCCGGCACCGGCTTCGCGCCGCTGCGCGGCTTCCTGGAGGAGCGGGCGCTGGGCGGGGCGAGCGGGCGGGCCGAGGTGTTCTGCGGCTGCCGCCACCCCGAGCACGACTGGCTGTACCGGGAGGAGGTCGAGGGCTGGGCGTCGGACGCGGTCCGCGTGACCACGGCGTACTCGGCCGTGCCGGGGCATCCGTACAGGTTCGTCCAGGACGCGCTGGCCGCCCGGGGCGAGCAGGTGTGGGAGCTGCTGGAGGCCGGCGCGCACGTGTACGTCTGCGGCGACGGCCTGCGCATGGCCCCGGCCGTACGCGCGGCGCTGCTGGCCCTGCACCGCTCGCACGACACGACGGGCGGCGACGCGGAGGCGTGGCTCGCCTCGCTTGAGGAGCAGGGCCGTTATCAGCAGGACGTCTTCGCATAAAGGGCACATGCCGCGCCTTTACCGTGAATACGGAATTAGCGTCGCATCCTTGGATATAACCGCAGCATGTGTGACATGTCCGTGGAACATGCTGGAAACCTTTCCGCGGGACCGTAGAGCCTCTGGAGAGGGGGCGGCCATGCTGTTGCGACTGAGGGTGTCGCTGCCGGACCGGCCCGGCGGCCTGGGGCAGGTCGCCCGGGCCTTCGGCGCGCTGGGCGCCGACATCCTGCAGGTCACGGTCCTGGAACGGGAGGCGGGCCGGGCGATCGACGACTTCACCGTCTCCTGGCCCGGCGCCGTCACCTCGGAGGAGGCGCGCGAGCGGCTCTCCGCCGTCCCCGGCGTACGCGTCGAAGGGGCGTGGCCGACCAAGGACCTGCCGGGCTCCGCGCCCGACTACGACCTGCTCATGCACGTCGCCGCCGAACCGTCACGGGGCATCGAGACCCTGGTGGACGCGCTGCCGGGCCTCTGCGCGGCCGAATGGTCGCTGGCCCTGGCCGACGGGCTGGTCCGGCACGCCAGCCACGCGGCCCCCGAGAAGTTCGACCTGCCCGAGCCGCCGCCGCGCGCCGTCACCCGCGCCGCCGACGAGCTGACGCTGATGTTGTTCCCGGTGGCCGCGCACGGGCTGCACGTGGTCGTCGCCCGCGCCGACGGGCCCGGCTTCCACCGCGCCGAGCTGGAGCGCGCCGCCCGGATCGTGGACGTGGTCTCCAGGCTCACTCCCGTGTGATCCTGGGGGCATGGACTTCGAGCTGAACGAGGAGCAGCGGGCCTTCCGGGAGACCTTGCGGGCGTTCGTCGACAAGGAGATCGTGCCCGTGGCCGTCGAGTGGGAGCACTCGGGCCGCTATCCCACCGAGATCGTCGACAAGATGAAGGCCATGGGGCTGTTCGGCCTCACCGTGCCGGAGGAGCACGGCGGGCTCGGGGCGGACATGGTGTCGTACGCGCTGGTCTTCGAGGAGATCGCGCGCGGCTGGATGGGCGTGGCCGGCGTCCTCGGCTCCCACTCGCTGGCCTGCGTGATGATCGCCCGCCACGGCACCGAGGAGCAGAAGGCGCTGCACCTGGCCGACCTGGCCGCCGGCACGCGGCGTACCGGGATCGCGCTCACCGAGCCGGGCGCGGGCACCGACCTTCAGGGCATCCAGACCCGCGCGGTACGCGACGGCGACCACTACGTCGTCACCGGCACCAAGACGTGGATCACCAACGCCCGCCACGCCGACCCGCTGCCCGTGCTGGTCAAGACCTCGATCACCGAGCCCGCCCACCGCGGCATGTCGGTGCTGCTCGTCGACCCGTCCACACCCGGCTTCAGCGTCAGCCGCGACCTGCCCAAGCTCGGCTACAAGGGCACCGAGACGTGCGAGGTCGTGCTCGACCAGGTGCGGGTGCCCGCGGACGCGCTGCTCGGCGGCGTCGAGGGACGCGGCATGCAGCAGGTGCTCGGCGGGCTGGAGATCGGCCGCGTCAACATCGCCGCCCGCGCCGTCGGCGTCGCCCAGGCCGCCTACGACGCCGCGCTCTCGTACGCCCGCGAGCGGACCGCGTTCGGCCAGCCCATCGCCGACTTCCAGGCCGTGCAGCTCAAGCTCGCCGACCTGGCCACCGAGATCCAGGCGGCCAGGCTGCTCACCTACTGGGCCGCCGCCCAGGCCGACAGCGGCAAGCGGGTGGACATGGAGGCGGGCATGGCCAAGTACTTCGCCTCCGAGGTGGCGCTGAAGGCGTCGCTGGAGTCCATGCGCATCCACGGCGGCTACGGCTACTCCCAGGAGTTCGTGGTCGAGCGGCTCTACCGCGACGCGCCGCTGATGGCCATCGGCGAGGGCACCAACGACGTCCAGCGGCTCGTGATCGCCCGCGCGCTCGTCTCCGGCAAGAACCGGATCGGGTGGTGAGTTTGGGACCGGCGCGTGGTGCAAGGAGGAGAGCATGGCCGACCAGCACGAATCGGGCTCCTCGCACGGGCACGGGCACGGACATGGGCATCCGGCCGGTCGTCTGAGGGGGGCGCTGGCGAAGGCGTGGCACGCCGTCGCGCCCCACAGCCACGACACGGCTGACAAGACGGACTCCGCCCTGGAGGCCAGCAGCCGGGGCCTGCGGGTGCTGGGCGTCTCGTTCGCCGTGCTGATGGTCACGGCCGTGATCCAGGGCGTGATCGTCGTCATGTCAGGCTCGGTCGCGCTGCTCGGCGACACGCTGCACAACGTCGCCGACGCGCTCACGGCCGTGCCGCTGGCGATCGCGTTCTCGCTCGGCCGCCGGGCCGCCAACCGGCGCTTCACCTACGGGTACGGCCGGGCCGAGGACCTGGCCGGGATCGTCATCGTGGTGATCATCGCCGCGTCCGCCGCGCTGGCCGGGTACGAGGCGGTCACGCGGCTGCTCGACCCGCGCGACATGCGCGCCGTCGGGTGGGTCGCCGCCGCGGCGGTGGCCGGCTTCCTCGGCAACGAGTGGGTCGCCCGCTACCGGATCAGGGTGGGCCGCGAGATCGGCTCGGCCGCGCTGGTCGCCGACGGGCTGCACGCCAGGACCGACGGGTTCACGTCCCTGGCGGTGCTGCTGAGCACCGGCGGCGCGGCGCTCGGGTTCCCGATCGCCGACCCGATCGTCGGCCTGCTCATCACGATCGCCATCTGCTACGTGCTGCGGGACGCGGCCCGGGAGATCTACCACCGGCTGATGGACGCCGTCGACCCGGCCATCGTGGACGCGGCCGAACGCATCCTGGCCACCGTGGACGGCGTCGAACGCGTCGGCTCCGTACGCGTGCGCTGGATCGGGCACGCCCTGCACGCCGAGGTGGAGATCCTGGTGGGGCACGGGCTGTCGCTGGTGGAGGCGCACGCGGTCGCCGTCGCCGCCGAGCACCGCCTCATCCACGACCTGCCGCGGCTGCGGGCGGCCACCGTCCACACCGACCCGCACGGCCCGGCGGGCGCCGACCACCACGCGCCGCTGACCAGTCACCGCTGACCCTGTCGCCTGGTCTTCCGGGCCGGGGCGACACGCGGGGCATTGAGGTACCTCGTCGGGGTAGGTTGGGGCGGGTGCCGATCATCTCCGCCACTTCCACCACGGGCCCGGACACCACAGGCCCGGACGCCACGGCCCCCGCCCGGCAGCCCAGGCTCGCCTGGCTGGACGCCCTGCGCGGGATCGGCGCGCTGGCGGTGGTGGCCGAGCACCTGCTGCCGTGGTTCCTGCCCGCGCTGCGGCCGTACTGGTTCAACCTCGGGGTCTACGGGATCTTCGTCTTCTTCCTGGTCAGCGGCTACATCATCCCGACCTCGCTGGAGCGGCACGGCGACGTGCGGGCCTTCTGGGTCAGCCGCGTCTTCCGCCTGTACCCGCTCTACCTGGCCGTGGCCGCGCTGGTGCTGGCGGCCGCCTGGTGGGTGCCGGTCCGCGAGGCGGTGCCGCGCGACGGCTCGGCGGTGGCCGGACACGCGACGATGCTGCTCGACGTCGTGGGCGTGGGCGGGGTCGCCGACACGATGTGGACGCTCTCGTACGAGATGGTGTTCTACCTGCTGGTGACGGCGCTGTTCGTGACCGGGTGGCACCGGCGCAGCGGCCTGTACGCGGTGCTGTTCGCGGCCGGGTCCGTGGTGGTGGGGCTGCTGGTCGCCGGCGCCCTGCTGGAGGGCGGCTGGGTCGCCTACGCCTCCGCGGCCGCGTTCTTCGCCGGGCTGGCCTGCGTGGTGACGGGCAGGTTCCGCGCGGCCGCCGCCTGCGCGCTGGGCGTGATGGCGCTGGTGCTGCTGGTGTTCGGCAGCCGGGTGCCGTGGATGGGCGTGGCGGTGCTGGGCGTGATGTTCGCCGGGACCGCCATCCAGCGGTGGGAGCGCGGCGCGGGCGGCCTGTGGCCCGTCGCCGTCACCGCGGTCCTGGTGGCGATCGCCCCGATCTGGGCGATCGAGTCGGGCTGGTGGTGGGTCGAGCCGGACGTGTGGATCACCACGATCGCGCTGGCGGCGGCGACGTTCGCGGGCGGGATGGCGCTGCGCGGCAGGCGGGTGCCGCGGCTGCTGAGCTGGTTCGGGCTGATCAGCTACTCCCTGTACCTGGTGCACCATCCGCTGCTGAAGTTCTTCGTCGAGGTGAGCGGGGACCTGCGGCGCTCGCCGCTGCCGGTGCAGCTCGGGGCGGCGGCGCTGGCCATGGCGCTGGTGCTGGCGGTCAGCGCGCTGGCCTACCGGTACGTGGAGCGGCCCATGCAGGCCCTCGGCCGCCGCCTCCAGGCATCAAGGGCGATCTCAGGGGCAGGGGAGCAGGCGGGTCGCGGATGAGGTCGTGACGGTCGGGTCCAAGGCCGTCGCGACCTCCGCGCGACGCTCCAGCGCCTTTCGCACGACCGGGTCCTCGTCCATGAGGAACGCCAGATGCCGGACGGCGTGCGCCACGACATTGGCCACCTCCACCCGGTCGGGCGCGGGCGTGGCGGGCGCGGAGCCCGCGGCGATCTCCATGGAGGGCAGCTCGACGGCGGGCAGCCACGGCTCCGGATCGGGGCACACCGCATAGGTCAGGACGATCTCCCCGTTGCCCGTATAACGCCAGCTCGTGGAGTGCACGACGGTCGCGTCGGCGTCGGCGGCGACCCCGCAGGCGCGTCGCGCCGCCTGGTCAGGAGACTCTCCCGGATCCGGCAGGGTGGTGACGCGCCGATACGCCCACTTACTGTCCGTGCTCACCCGTAGCATGAGCGTCTCGACCGAGACCACGTGTCTTCCCGTCACCGACAACAACTTACTGCCAGTTCGTTGCAGAAGCGATCTCATCGCAAATGTAGCGGGGCTCTTGAAGATGTCCGGGAGCGTGGCTGTAGTTCGATGGGGTGCACAAGAGAGAGGCGGACGGCCATGCCCGGCTTGCTGGTGCTCATGGGGTCGGGCGAGACAGCCCCGACCATGGTGGAGGTGCACCGTTCCGCGGCGCGGGGGCTGCGCGCCGGCGCGCGGGCCGTGCTGCTCGACACCCCCTACGCCTTCCAGGAGAACGCGGCCGACATCTCCGCCCGCGCCCGCCGCTACTTCGCGCGCAGCGTCGGCCTGGAGGTCGAGGTGGCCGACGGGGTCGCCGGGGCCGACTGGGTGTTCTCGGGGCCGGGCAGCCCCACGTACGCGCTCGACCGCTGGACCGGCGGCCCCACCGCGGGTGATCTGCGGGCCCGCGTGCGCGCCCGCCAGGGGGTGACCGTGCTCGCCTCCGCCGCCGCCTGCACCGCCGGGCTCGCGACGGTGCCCGTGTACGAGATCTACAAGGTCGGCGCCGAGCCCTGCTG
Organism: Nonomuraea rhizosphaerae; assembly: GCF_019396405.1. Taxonomy (GTDB): domain Bacteria; phylum Actinomycetota; class Actinomycetes; order Streptosporangiales; family Streptosporangiaceae; genus Nonomuraea; species Nonomuraea rhizosphaerae. The sequence continues at coordinate 11,258 of NZ_JAHKRL010000214.1, forward strand.
GCGCGAGGGCCTCGACCTGCTGGAGCCGCTCGGCCTGCGGGCGGTGCTGATCCCGCACTTCGACAACGCCGAGGGCGGCACCCACGACACCCGCTACTGCTATCTGGGCGAGCGGCGGCTGTCCCGGATGGAGGCCGAGCTGCCCGACGGCGCGTTCGTGCTGGGCATCGACGAGCACACCGCCGTCGTCATCGACCTGGAGAGCGAGAGCGTCGAGGTGGCCGGCCGCGGCGGGCTGACCGTGCGCCGCGACGGCTCGGCCGTCGTCCTGCCCACGGGCACCCGTACCGACCTGGCCGGGCTGCGCCGCCTGGCCGAGGGCGGCGCGGGAGCCGCCGCCACGCCCTCGCCGCGTCCGGCCGCCGCCTCCGGCCTGGCCCCGGCCCAGGTCACGCTGGAGGAGACCATCCGCAGCTGCGAGCGGCTCTTCCAGAAGGCCGCCGCCGAGCCCGACATGGTCGCCGCCGCCCGCGTCGTGCTCGACCTGGAGGCGGAGATCGTCACGTGGGCGGCCGACACCGAGGAAGACTCCGGAGGCGTCGACCAGGCCCGTGAGCTGCTGCGGCTGCTGATCGCCCGCCTCGGCGAGCGGGCCGCCGACGCCGACGTGCGCTCCCTCGTCGAGTCCCTGCTGACCCTCCGCGACGAGCTGCGCAGGGGCGGCGGCTACGACGTCGCCGACGCGCTGCGCGCCGCCATGAGCCGCGGCGGCGTGAACGTCGAGGACACCCCCGACGGGCCGCGCTGGAGCACCTCACGACAACGCCTGTCGACATGAGGGCGTACGGGCCTACGCTCGGAACGGAAGGGACACCATCATGGTCACCAGCATCCTCCTCGCCGTCCTCGCCGTGCTCGTGCTCTGGACCGCCTTCAGCAGCGTCAGGGTCGTCAACCAGGTCGAACGGGGCATCGTCTTCCGTTTCGGCCGGGCCCAGAAGGAGGTGCGGCAGCCCGGCTTATCGTTCCTCGTCCCGTTCGCGGACCGGATGACCAAGGTCAACGTCCAGATCGTCACCATGCCCATCCCCACCCAGGAGGGCATCACCCGCGACAACGTGTCCGTACGCGTCGACGCGGTCGTCTACTTCCGGGTGCAAGACCCGCTGCGGGCGGCCATCGAGGTGCAGGACTACCTGTTCGCGGTCGAACAGGTGGCGCAGACGTCGCTGCGCTCGATCATCGGCAAGAGCGAGCTCGACGACCTGCTGTCCAACCGCGAGGAGCTGCACCGGGGGCTCGCGCTCATGATCGACAGCCCGGCGCTGGGCTGGGGGATCCACATCGACCGGGTCGAGATCAAGGACGTGCAGCTGCCCGAGACGATGAAACGCTCGATGTCGCGGCAGGCCGAGGCGGAGCGGGAGCGGCGGGCCCGGGTGATCACGGCGGACGGCGAGTTCCAGGCCGCGCAGAAGCTGGCCGACGCCTCCGCCATCATGGCCGAGACGCCGGCGGCGCTGCAGCTGCGGCTGCTGCAGACGGTGGTGGAGGTGGCGGCGGAGAAGACGACGACGCTGATCATGCCGCTGCCGGTGGAGCTGCTGCGCTTCTTCGACCGCGTGGGTGGCGCTGCGGAGGCGCGGACAGGGGCCGGCACGGCCGAGCAAGCGACGGCCGAGCGGGAGACGGCAGGTCGGGAGACGGCGGGTCGGGAGACGGCGGGTCGGGAGGTGCCTGGCCGGGAGGAGGCCGCCCCGGTGGAGGCGGCGCGGCGTGAGGGGGCGGCGGAGCTGCCGTCGCTGGACGAGCCGCGTGAGGTCCTGCCGCCGCCGTCGGTCACCCCCGCGGAGAGCCGCCCGGAACCGGGCGGCGCGAAGGCGCGCTTGATGTAGCCGGGCGGCGCGCTCAGGGGGCGACGGTGAGGCGTAGCAGCGGCCCCACCGAGGCGGCCTCCGGGAGGCCGCGGCCCGCCGTGACGAGCGCCGCCACCCGGTCCCCGCCCAGCGCCCGCCCCGCGTTCGTCCGGAACTTCACCGCCAGCTCCTCGGCCGTCAGCGGATGCTCGGGCCCGCCACGCGAGGAGTCGACCCGGTGCTCCAGCGCGGACCCGTCGCGCAGCCGTACCCGCAGCACGGCCGCGAACGCGCGCGGGAAGATCTCCGTCGCCCGCTCGTCCGCCACGCACCGCACCCGCGCGGCCAGCGCCAGCCGGTCGGCGTCCAGGGCGGCGAAGTCGTCCAGTGACAGCCCGAGGCCGCCGCCGCCGTGCAGGGCGGCCGCCACGGTGTAGGGGCCGGAGAACTTGGCGTGGTACGGCGAACTCGGCTTGATCTTGTCGTCCCGGGGCTCCGCGATCGTCCGCAGCACCGGGGCCGCCACCCCCAGCTCCATGTCCTCGACGTCCTCGGGCGACACGCCGAGGGTGCCCAGCGCCAGGGCGCAGTCGATGCCCGGGTGGGTGAAGTGGTTGGTCGGATACGGCTTGTACACCGTACGCAGGAGCTCCCACCGCTCGCCCAGCCCCGACAGCAGCGCCTCGGCGTCGAACCGGCCGTCCAGCCACGCCTGGAAGAACCCGAACCGCCCCTCCAGCACCGTCGGCGGCCCGGTCAGGCCCTCCAGGGCCAGCACGGCCGCCGTGACGCCCGAATGGGCCGCCCAGCCGCAGTGGACCCGCTTGACCGTGCCGCCGGTGCGGTTGGCCTCGATCACGCCCGACCCCATGCTGGCCGCCACGCCGACGGCGTGCGCGACGCCCTCCGCGTCCAGCCCGAACAGCAGCCCGGCCGCCACCGCCGCGCCGAGCGTGCCGCAGATCGAGGTGGCGTGCTGGCCCTTCTCGAAGAACAGCGAGTTGCCGGCCTCCGGCAGGTAGGAGGCCATGCCGAGCCGGTTGCACACCTCGACGCCGGCCGCCACGGCCGCGACCAGCCGGCCGCCCGGCGCGTCCACGGCCTCGGCGGGGGGCAGCGCGGCGGGCACCACGGG
>NZ_JAHKRL010000026.1 GCF_019396405.1 Nonomuraea rhizosphaerae
GCCCCGCTGACGTTTGAGGTGATCATCCGTGCCCATTGAGACCACGGCGACGGCGGTGGCCGAGCTTCCCGCCGACGCGGAGCTGCTGGCCGTCCCCTACGGCGCCGACCTGGCTCCGGCGGTGGAGCTCGGCCTGCACGTGCCGGTGTCCGGCCTGCTGGCCCACTACGAGGCCAAGGGGGAGGCCGGCGAGCTGGTCGAGGTCCCGGTGGCGCGCGAGGGCGGCGTCGGCAGGGTGCTGCTGTACGGGGTCGGCGACGGCTCGCCGCGGGCGATGCGCAAGGCGGCCGCCCTGCTCACCCGCAAGGCCAAGGGCAGGCAGACGCTGACCGTGGTGCCGCCCGAGGGTGACGTGACGGCGTTCGTGGAGGCCGCGCTGCTGGCGGCGTACACGTTCAGGATCGGCTCGCCGGGCAAGCCGGCCGTGCGCGCGCTGACGTTCGTGGGCGCCGACGAGGAGGCTGTGCGCCGCGCGCAGGCGGTGGCGCGGGCGGTGGCGCTGGCCCGCGACCTGGCCAACACGCCCGCGTCGGTGAAGAACCCGGCCTGGCTGGCCGAGCGCGCCGCCGAGCAGGACGTCCCGGTGCGCGTGTGGGACGAGGAGCAGCTCCAGGCCGAGGGCTTCGGCGGCATCCTGGCCGTCGGCAAGGGCTCGGCGAGCCCGCCCCGGCTCATCCAGCTCTCCTACGACCCGCCGGAGCCCGCGGAGCGGCACGTGGTGCTGGTGGGCAAGGGCATCACGTTCGACTCGGGCGGCCTGTCGCTCAAGCCGACCGAGAACATGAAGACCCAGAAGACCGACATGGCGGGCGGCGCGGTGGTGATCGCGGTCATCTCGGCGCTGGCGAGCCTGGGCGCCCGCGTACGGGTCACCGGCCTGGTCGCCGCCGCCGAGAACATGCCCTCCGGCACCGCCCAGCGGCCCAGCGACGTCATCAAGCACTACGGCGGGCGCACGGTGGAGGTGCTCAACACCGACGCGGAGGGGCGGCTGGTCCTGGCCGACGCGCTGGCCTACGCCGACGCGGAGCTGGATCCCGACGCGGTCGTGGACATCGCCACGCTCACCGGGGCGATCACCGTCGCGCTGGGCCGCGGGTACGGCGCCGTCTACGCCTCCGACGACGACCTCGCCGGCGAGCTGGTGGAGGCCGGCCGCGACAGCGACGACAAGCTGTGGCGAATGCCGCTGATCGACGACTACGCGCCCGCCCTGAAGTCCTCGATCGCCGACCTGAGCAACGTCGAGACCGGCTCCACCTACGGGGCGGGCTCGATCACTGCGGCGCTGTTCCTGCGGGAGTTCGCGGGCGGACGGCCGTGGGTGCACCTCGACATCGCGGGCGTGGGACGCAGCACGGTGGACGAGGGCGTGCTCACCAAGGGCGCGACCGGGTTCGGGGTACGCCTCCTGCTGGAGTGGCTGACCCGCTGAGGCGGGCCGGCCGCCGGGTGGCGTCCTCGACGGGCCGGCGGGCCGGGGGGGGGCC
>NZ_JAHKRL010000215.1 GCF_019396405.1 Nonomuraea rhizosphaerae
GTCCGGGGCGGCCCGGTGCCCCCGGGCCCCCCTCGGGGGCGCCCGTCACTGACGGCCTAAATACGTGAGCACGGCCAGCACCCGGCGATGGTCCTCGGGCGCGGGCCCGAGGGCCAGCTTGGCGAAGATGCCAGATATGTGCTTCTCCACGGCCCCTTCGGTGACGACCAGCCGGGCGGCGATGGCCGTGTTCGACCGTCCTTCGGCCATCAGCGCCAGCACCTCCCGCTCCCGGCGGGACAGCGTGTCGAGCGGCGCGCCCCGCCGTTGCCTGCTGAGCAGCTGCATGACCACCTCCGGGTCGATGATCGTCGCCCCCGCCGCCACCTGGCGCACCACGTCCAGGAACTCGGCCACGTCGGCCACCCGCTCCTTGAGCAGGTACCCGACGGCCTTGCCGATCAGCTCGCCCGCGTAGCGCTCCTCCACGTACTGCGACAGCACCAGGATGGGGAAGTCGGGCCTGGCCGCCCGCACCTTCAACGCCGCGCGCAGCCCCTCGTCGGTGTGGCTCGGCGGCATCCGGACGTCGACGATCGCCAGGTCAGGGGCGTGCTCCTTGACCGCGGCCACCAGGGCGGGCCCGTCGGAGACCGCCGCGACGGTCTCGATGCCCCCGTCGGCAAGCAGGCGGGCCAGCCCCTCGCGCAGCAGTACGGAATCCTCGGCGATGACCACGCGCATGTGCAATGCCTACCATCCCGGCGACGGCTACGCGCGAACGTGACGATCACTCACCCAGCGCTCTCACCCTGAAGCGGCGGTCGCGCGATGCGGCGCCCTCAGGGTGGGCCACTCTCGCAGGCGCTACCACTGGCAGGGGAGTTCCGCCCGCACGAGCGTGGGGCCGCCCACAGGGCTGTGCAGGACGAGAACGCCGTCGATGGTGGCCGCGCGGTCCGCGAGCCCCGCCAGGCCGCCTCCCGGGCTGACGAGGGCGCCTCCTATGCCGTTGTCCCAGACGTCGACGAGGACGCGGCGGTCTTCCCTGGTCACCCGTACGGAGGCCTCCGTGGCGGCCGAGTGCTTGGCCATGTTCGCCAGGGCCTCGGCGACGATGAAGTAGGCGATGCTCTCCACGGCGGCCGGCGGGCGGGTGGCCAGCTCGACCGCCACGTCCACCTGCACCGGCGCCCGCGCGGCCAGGCCGGACAGGGCCGCGTCGAGCCCGCGGTCGCTCAGGATGGCCGGGTGGATGCCCCTGGCCAGGTCGCGCAGCTCGGCGATCGCGGCCTTGGTGCCGGAATGGGCCTGGGCGATCAGCGTTCTCGCCTCTTCCGGGTCGTGGTCGAGCTTGGCCTGCGCCCGCCCCAGGTCCACCGCGACGGACAGCAGCCGCTGCTGGGCGCCGTCGTGCAGGTCGCGTTCGATCCTGCGCCGCTCGGCCTCCGCCGCGTCGATGCCCCTGGCCCGGCTGGCGCGCAGCCGTTCCTCGCTGGCCCGCAGCCGCTCCTCCTCGCTGCCGCCGAGCAGGACCGTGGCGAGCGTGCCGTGCAGCCAGGCCATTCCGCGCACGGCGTAGGCGGTCACGGCGAGCATGCCGAAGCCGAAGATCGTGCCGAGCATCGCCTCGGGCCAGCTGTCGATGATCACGACGCCTTCCAGCCGCAGCACGTCGCCCTGCCCGTACCAGAACATCGAGGTGATCAGCGTGGCGGTCGTCATCCATCCCACCATCGAGACGACGAACTCCAGCAGGCTCAGCGGGAACAGCAGCAGCAGATACCCCAGGTCCTTCCAGGTGGCCGGATCCTTGAGCAGCCATCCCAGATGGGGGACGATGCCGCGCTCGGGACGTTCGCGGTAGGGGTCGGCGATGTGCACGCCTAACGCCACCCGCAGGACGCGCCGCTCCAGCATCGCGGCGCCGCGCCAGACGATCATGGTCAGCAGGACGAGCGGGATGCCCACCCAGAAGACCACCAGCATCAGCGAGAACGGCACCGCCATGACCAGCACGAAGAACCACCCGACCCCGAAGGCCAGGCTGACCAGCATGTACGGCACCGCGCGCCAGGTGGCCGGATCGACCACCACCCCCACGGGCCCCTTCGGCCCGAACGGCACACGCGCTCTCAACGGCACAGCAACCATGCTCCAAGAGTGCCCGGCGGGAAGGGCCCGGAGAATGTGGTGGGCTTCCGTTCTGAGGTGGGGTTAACCCCCGTACTCCTCCTGGGAGAAACACGAACGGGAAAACACGAACGGGAAAACGTGAACGGGGAGAAACGCGGACGGGGCGGCAGGGAAACCCCTGCCGCCCCGTCCCGAAAAGGGATCAGCCTCAGTCGCGGTCGTTGCTCACCGTGGTCTTCTGGACCTGCAGGAGGAACTCGGCGTTGGACTTGGTCTCCTTCATCTTCTCCAGGAGCAGCTCCAGCGCCTGCTGCATGTCGAGCGCGTGCAACACCCGCCGCAGCTTCCAGACGATCTGGAGCTCGTCCTTGGACATGAGGATCTCTTCCTTACGCGTGCTGGACGCGTCCACGTCCACCGCGGGGAAGATGCGCTTGTCCGCGAGCGAGCGGCTGAGCTTGAGCTCCATGTTGCCGGTGCCCTTGAACTCCTCGAAGATGACCTCGTCCATCTTGGACCCGGTCTCGACCAGGGCCGTGGCCAGGATCGTCAGCGAGCCGCCGTTCTCGATGTTGCGGGCGGCGCCGAAGAAGCGCTTGGGCGGGTAGAGCGCCGTGGAGTCGACACCACCGGACAGGATGCGGCCCGAGGCGGGAGCGGCGAGGTTGTACGCGCGCCCGAGACGGGTGATCGAGTCGAGCAGGACGACCACGTCGTGGCCCAGCTCCACCAGGCGCTTGGCCCGCTCGATGGCGAGCTCGGCGACCGTGGTGTGGTCCTCGGCGGGACGGTCGAAGGTCGAGTGGATGACCTCGCCCTTGACCGACCGCTGCATGTCGGTGACCTCTTCAGGCCGCTCGTCGACGAGGACGACCATCAGGTGGCACTCGGTGTTGTTGCGGGTGATCGCGTTGGCGATCGCCTGCAGCACCATCGTCTTACCGGCCTTGGGCGGCGAGACGATGAGGCCGCGCTGACCCTTGCCGATCGGGGAGACGAGGTCGATGATCCGCGTGGTGAGGATGTTCGGCTCGGTCTCCAGGCGCAGGCGCTCCTGCGGGTACAGCGGCGTCAGCTTGTTGAAGTCGGGCCGGTTGCGGGCCTGCTCCGGGTCCATGCCGTTGACGGTGTCGAGGCGGACCAGCGCGTTGAACTTCTCGCGGCGCTCGCCGTCGCGCGGCTGCCGGACGGCGCCGGTGATGACGTCGCCCTTGCGCAGGCCGTTGCGGCGGATCTGAGCGAGCGAGACGTAGACGTCGTTGCTGCCGGGCAGGTAGCCGCTGGTCCTGACGAACGCGTAGTTGTCGAGGATGTCCAGGATGCCGGCGATCGGGATGAGCACGTCGTCGTCGCCGATGACGGGCTCGCTGCTGTCGAAGCGGTCGCGGCCACGGCCACGGTTGCGCTCCCTGAACCGGCCCCGCCTGCCGCCGCGTCCGCGGTCGTCGTCGTCCTGGCCGCCACGCGGGTCGCCGCCACGCCCGCCGCCGTCGGCGACGCGCTGGTCGGAGCGTCCGCCGTCGCGGTCACGGTCGCGGTCGCGGTTGTCACGGCCATCACGGCCACCGTCGCCGCGGTCGTTGCCGACGCGGTCGCCGCTGCGCTCGCCGCCGACACGGTCGCCGCCGGTGCGGTCGCTGCCACCACGGTCGCTGCTGCCGCCACGGTCCGCGCGGTCGCCACGGTCGCCACGCTCCGTGCGGTCGCTGCTTCGGTCGCCGCGGTCTCCACGCTCGCGGCGCTCGCCTCTGCTGCGCCGCTCACGACGGCTCTCGCCGCGCTCACCGCGCGTGTCGAGCTGGCCGTCGCCGGGCTGCGACTGCTCCACGAGCGGCTCGGCCGTCGTGGCCACGGGCTCGGGGGCCGAGACCACCGGCTCGGGCGCGGCCACGGGGGCCGTCGCGGGAGCCTGCGTGGCTACGGGCGAAGGAGCCGGCGCAACGGGCTCCTCCACGGTCTTGGTGCGGGAACGTTCCCGACGCGTCCTGGTGGGCCGCTCCGCGACGGGTGCCGCGTCGGAGGCCACCGGGGCCTCGACGGCGGCGGGTGCGCCTTCTCCGGTGCCGCCACCCTGCTTCTCCTGGATGGCCGCGATGAGCTGGCTCTTCCGCATGCGCCCGGTGCCGCTGATGCCCAGCTCAGCGGCCATTTTCTGCAGCTCGGGCAGCACCTTGGCGGACAGGCCGGTGCCGGAGCGACGCGCACGGGGCTTGGCCGCGGCGCGAGTGGGGGTGTCGCCGGACGCCGGCTGCGCAGGCGAGCCTGATGCGTCGGAGAGGAGTTCGGTGGTGTCGCTCAACTAAAGGTCCTTCCCAGGGGTCGGGCGCCGGTTTTGTTCTGCCGGGCGTCCCGGAGGTGCTTTCGATCCGGCGGGACAGACCGGGTCGGGGTGCACGTTGCGATCTTCGACCGCCGCTGGGGACGGTCGCCACTCTTGGGGAGAGGCGTGTCCAAGCGGCCACAGGACAGTGACGCGAGGACGACACCCCTCAGATTGCTGTCGCCAGCCAGATGTCGAGGTGATTCGAACGCGCAGGCCCCCGTCGTCGCCACCTCGCGTCGGGCCAACCGGGTGTGGGCCAACCGGAGGCAACGGATTCCGGGGAGACAGCCACTCCGCTCACGCCTTGCGACGTGCAGCATGATGCAGTGATGTGTGGCTGATAGCAAGCACGCGCCCAACAAGGGGGCATCTGGTGCGGCTATAAGCCTAACATCACCAGCGCACACGGCTATTCCCTGGAGGTCTAAAGAGGCATCAGCGTGTCTCGGGGAACTGAACGCTCGCACCAACGGGCTCGACGTCCATTAGCTGGATGTGCCAGTCATTACCCACTTCTGGCGCGATCAAATCCTGCGAATCCGATGTCGAAAACGCAAGAACCGTGGGACCCGCTCCCGAAACGACCGCGGGCACGCCCACTTCACGGAGACGTTCTACCAGATCCACGCTGGCCCGCATCGCAGGCGCGCGGTAGGTCTGGTGAAGTCGGTCCTCCGTGGCCGCGAGCAGCAGCCCTGGCTCCGGCCGCTGGGTCAGCGCGGCGATCAGCAACGCGGCCCTGCCGGCGTTGAAGGAGGCGTCCTTGTGGGGCACGTCCTTCGGCAACAAGCCCCGCGCGGTTTCCGTGGCCAGTCGTGACGACGGGACGAACACGATCGGGCGGACGCGCGTGTCCGGGAGCAGTTTCACCATACGCGGTGAACCGGTGTGGTCGGTCCAGGCGATCACGAGCCCTCCGGCCAGGCACGGCGCGACATTGTCGGGATGGCCTTCGATCTCGGTGGCCAGCGCGAGGACGTCGTCGTCGGAAAAAGCCCCGGAGGCGGGCGTGGAGCCGTTCGTGAGGGATCGCGTGGAGCCGTTCGCGAGGGCGCGGGCGGCCAGGATGCCCGCGCACACCGCCGCCGCCGATGATCCGAGCCCGCGCGAGTGCGGGATCCGGTTGTGGCAGCGCAGCGCGATGCCGGCGGGCTGGGCCAGGCCCATGCGGTCGAACGTCTCGCGCATGGTCGCCACGATCAGATGTTTCTCGCCGAGCGGAATCTCTCCCGCGCCCTCCCCCTCGACCTCGACGCGCACGCCGGGCTCGGCGGTCAGCGTGACCCGGACCTCGTCGTACAGGCTCAGCGCGAGGCCGAGCGTGTCGAAGCCGGGCCCCAGGTTCGCCGAGGTGGCGGGGACCCGGATCTCAACGGTGCTCAATGGTGTGTCTCTCTCGTGGCGGAGGGGCCTCAGGCGAGGCTGAGCGCCGCCGCGGCGGCGTGCACGTCGATCGGGATGGTGACCGGGGCGGGAGCGCCCGAGATCGCCCAGTCGGGGTCCTTGAGCCCGTTGCCCGTGACGGTGCACACGATGCGCTGCCCCGGGGAGATCTGCCCGCGCGCGTGCGCCTGCAGCAGCCCCGCCACGCCGGCGGCGGAGGCGAGCTCGACGAAGACGCCCTCCTCCTGGGCCAGCAGCTTGTACGCGGCCGCGATCTGCCGGTCGGTGACCGAGTCGATGGCGCCGCCGGACTCGTCGCGGGCGTCGGTGGCCAGTTGCCAGGAGGCGGGGTTGCCGATGCGGATGGCGGTGGCGATCGTGTGCGGGTGGGCGACGGGCCCGCCGTTGACGATCGGGGCCGCGCCGCTGGCCTGGAAGCCGAGCATCCGCGGCGCCTTGGTGGCGATGCGGTCGGCCAGGTACTCCTTGTAGCCCATCCAGTAGGCCGAGATGTTGCCCGCGTTGCCCACCGGGATGCAGTGGATGTCGGGCGCGTCACCGAGCGTGTCGACGATCTCGAACGCGGCCGTCTTCTGCCCCTGGAGCCGGAACGGGTTGACGGAGTTGACCAGCGCGATCGGGTAGCTGGCCGACAGCTTGCGGGTCATCTCCAGGCAGTCGTCGAAGGAGCCCTCGACCTGGAGCAGCGTGGCCCCGTGGACGAGCGCCTGGGCCAGCTTGCCCATCGCGATCTTGCCGCGGGGCACGAGCACGGCGCAGGTCAGGCCGGCGCGCACGGCGTAGGCGGCGGCCGAGGCGGAGGTGTTGCCGGTGGAGGCGCAGATGACCGCCTTGGCGCCCTCCTCGACGGCCTTGCTGATGGCCATGGTCATGCCACGGTCCTTGAAGCTGCCCGTCGGGTTGGCGCCCTCCACCTTCAGGTAGACCTCGCATCCGGTCAGCGCCGACACGCGGTGCGCGGGCACCAGCGGCGTGCCGCCCTCCAGCAGCGTGACGACGGGCGTCTTCGTGGTGACCGGAAGACGCTCTCGGTACTCCTCGATGAGGCCACGCCACGACCTGGTCATACTTGACTCCCTACCTGCGGTCTTGGCCACCGAGTGTACGGGGTCGGGGGTGTGCGCGCGGCGGCGAGGCCATGTCCCGCATTTCAGGAAATTCTCAGCATCTCCCGGTATGGTCCCGGCAGGGGGTCACCACCATGAACGCGCGTCCTGCCATGTCGCAGAACGACTTTTCTCCATTGACGCCGCCGCTGCTCGGCACCTGGTCGCCGGCTCTGTCCGTGAGCGTGGTGATACCCGCGCACGGCGGGCCGCACCTGCCGCTGACGCTGGCGGCGCTGGCCGCCCAGACGTACCCGGACCACCTCATGGAGGTCCTGGTCGTGGACGACGGCAGCGAGCCGCCGATCAGGCTGCCGGAGATCAGGCCGGTCAACACCCGGGTCATACGCGTGACCAGCGGCTGGGGCATCTCGAACGCCGTCAACACCGGCGCCAAGGCAGCCGACGGCGAGATCATCCAGCGGCTCGACTCCGACATGGTGGCCTGCCGCGAGCACATCGAGGCGCTGGCCCGCTGGCACCACCTGACGGACTACCTGGTCACGATCGGGATGAAGCGGTTCATCGAGGTGCCCGCCGTGACGCCGCGGCAGGTCTTCCAGGCGGGGCACCTGAGTGACGTGTTCGACCTGGCGGCGGGCGTCTCCAGCTCCACCGAGGCGACGATCGCCAAGACCGACGGGCTGCGCAAGAGCCGCAACCCCTACCACGTGTGCACAGGGCCGACCTTCGCCCTTCCCCGGGAGGTCTTCCACGCCGTGGGCGGTCTCGACCCGAACGTGGCGCGCGGCGAGGACACCGAGTTCGCCTACCGGCTGGCCATGCACGGCGTCGTGTTCATCCCGGACATGGACGCTCAGGCGGCCCATCTCGGGCTGCCGGCGCAGCGCCGCGACAAGGAGCGCGCTGTGCGGGCCGTGGAGCCGTACCTGGCCCACCGGGTCCCGCTCCGCCGGGACCTGCGCAAGGACCAGGGGCGCCGCTGGCTGGTGCCGTACGTGGAGATCGTGCTGGACGTCACCGACACCTCCGAGTCGGTCGTGCGCCAGGCGGTGACGGCGGCGCTGGACGGCAAGCTCCAGGACGTCGTCGTGACGCTGGTCGGGCCGTGGTCGCGGCTGCACGAAGGGCGGCGGGCGGTGCTCGGCGACCCGAGCTTCGAGATGCGGCTGATGCGCGACCTGTTCGCGCACGACGAGCGGATCCGGCTGATCGACGAGGCGGCCCCGACCCCGGCGCCCGCGCCGTTCCGCTACCGGGGGCCGGTGGACGTGCCGCTGCACCGCGCGACGCTGGAGCGGATGATCGAGACGGTGCAGAAGGACCTGACGGGCGTGCTGGTCGTGGACCTGCCCGACGGGCGCACGGCCAGGCTGGAGCGCACGTCGGCGCTGGGGCGCGCGGTGCTGCTGGCCGCGCCGGGCGACGATCTCGACGAGATCATCCAGGTCACGCACGGTGTGCGGCACGTCGAGCCGGACCGCTACTGGCCCCCGGCCGCGCCGCCCAAGCCGGCGGCCGAGCAGGCGCAGGCCAAACCGCCGTCGGAGCAGGCCAAGGCTTCACCGGAGAAGGCGCCCAATTCCGACCCGGCATCGGCCGGGGCGACGATCACCGAGCCCGCCGCCGACGAGCGCTCGCTGCTGGGCCGCCTGAGGTCCGCCCTGCGCTCCACCAACTGACGCGCACGCCCGCCGCGCACGCTCCGCCGGTCTGCCGTGCCGGTCAGCCCCGCCGGTCAGCCGCGCCGGTCAGCCCCGCCGGTCAGCCGCGCAGTTTCTTGCGCAGCGCGCGCTTGACGGTCGTGGACAGCAGGACGCGCATGCTCTGCTGCGCCCGGTTGGCCGCGGCGAGCTGGCGGCGCAGCGTGCTGACGTCGCGCCGCAGCTCGACGGCGCTCTTGCGCCACTTGCCCGCCTCGTCGCGCCACTTGGTGACCTGGGCGCGCAGCCGTTCGGCCTCCTTGGCCAGCCGGGCCGCGTCGGCCTCGGCCTTGAGCCTGGCCCGGTACGCGCCGCGGCGGCCGAGCAGCTCCGCCGCCTCGGTGGAGAACCCGTAGGTCTCGCCCTCCACCCAGGAGACGCCCGACACGTCGTCCACCGCGTCGTCGAGCTCCTCCGCAGTACTGGCATCGGTGACGATCCGCGCCCTGGCGAAGGCCGAGACGCGCTCCAGCCGCGCGTACCGCACCCCCTCCGCCGTCTCCTCCAGCAGCACGTTCACCAGCCCGAGCCCCTCGGCGCGGGCCAGCTCCAGCAGCCTGGCCAGGCTGTCCTCGCCGGGCACCCAGCCGGTGGGCAGCCGGAACACGTACGGCGTGGACGGGTCCGCCTCGTCGGTGAGCGCCAGCCGCACCCGGCCTTCGTGCAGGTAGTGGCCGTGGACCAGCACCAGGTCGAGCGCGGGGTCCTTCAGCGGCGCGCGGCGCTCGCGGCCGACCGTGTCCCAGGGGCCGGTGATCACGACGGTCAGGTCCAGCATGGTGCCCGCGAGCAGGGCGTCGACCGTGGCGCGGACCTGCTCGTACCCGGCGGTGCCGTCCACGACGACCGCGACGTACGGGACCTTCCACTGGCGGGTGGGGTGCGAGCGCAGCCACCGGTACTGGGGGATGCGGTCGGCGACGAACGCGTAGCTGACGCGGTCGATGGAGTGCTGCTCGCGCATCCGCATGGTGGGCCCGAGATGGTAGGCGCGGGCCTTGGGCTCGGGCACGAACACCGCCCCGGCCTGGTAGAGCCGGTAGCCCATCTCGGTGTCCTGGCCGAGGATCAGGTCGTCGTCCATCTCCCCGGCCGCGGCGACGAGCCGGGCGTTGACCGAGGTGGCGCCGCCGACGTGCAGGCTGAAGGGGCGCTGGCTGTTGTCGGTGAGCCCGTTCGTGCGCTCGATCAGGTCGATCAGCCAGGCGTGCGGCTCGGCCGGCTCGAACGCCTCTTCCAGGTCGTCGGGCAGCTCGGCCGGCACGGGGGCGCTGGTGAACCTGATGTAGCTGGTCACGGCCATGTACGGGGCGGCGTGGTGCCAGCGCATGTGCGCCTCGACCGAGCCGGGCGCGAGCACGACGTCGGAGTCGAGCCAGTGGATCACGTCGCCGGTGGCCGCGGCGAGGCCGGCGTTGCGCGCGGCGGCGCGTCCGGGCTGCTCGCAGACGATCAGCCGGGTGTTCTGCGGGCGTTCCCGGGGCAGCCGCAGCGGCGGCGAGCTGCCGTTGTCGACGACGAGGACCTCGATCAGCTCCGGCGGGTAGGTCTGCCGGGCCAGCCCGGCCAGGACCAGGTCCAGCTTGTCCTGGCTGTTGTAGGCGGGGACGACGACGCTGACGCGCAGGGACGGGGTGTACGACTCCGGGGCCTGGAGCATCCGGTAGTCGTTGCCGCGTACTCTCATGCGGCTTCCATCAGGCGGCTGGGGCGGAAGCCGCGCCACTGGTTCGTGGCGACCTTCAGGAAGTGGGCCAAGGGCAGTTGCCAGGTGTGCTGGTCGCTGAGCGTGCGCCGGAGCACGTAGCCGAGGCCGTGGGTGCGGTAGATGACGGCGCCCGCCTCGTGCGCGGCCTTGAGGAAGTCCCGGTCGACCGCGCTCGGCTGACTGGGGAACCCTCCCACCTCCTGAAATATCGCCTTTGAGGCGAGGATGGTGCCGCCCGCCACGTGGTCGGCGGACACCTCGCTCGGATAGGCCGCGCCGCTGGCGAACGTGGTGCGCCTGATCGTCGCCCGCAGCGGCTCCAGGTAGAAGAACTCGGCCGTCGTGCCCACGATGTCAGCCCCCGAGTACGACGCCGCCATGACCAGGTCGGCCAGGTGGTCGGGGCCGTACCAGTCGTCGTCGTCCCATTTGACCAGGTAGTCGCCCGACGCCAGGGCGGCGGCCTCGTTCAGCACGTCGCCGAACGGCGTCCCGGCCGGGGCCTCGACCCAGCTCACCGGCAGGGAGCTGCTCTCGACCGCCTGCCGTACCTCCTCGAAGGCGATCCCGTGCAGGCCGAGCAGCACCTCGACGTCGGTGTCCCGCTGGCGGGCCATCTGGGCCAGCGCGCTCGGCACCATCGCGGCGCGCCGGGTGGACATGACGACGCTGATCCGCGGCGTGCGCGACGGCGGCAGGCGGTGGGTCAGGCGGCGCAGCCGTACGCTGTGCTCCTCGCGCCGCAGGTCGGCCACCGATCGCGAGCCGCTCTCGCACTGCGTGAGCCAGTCGCGGTCGGTGAGCAGCGCCGCGAGCTCGGCGGGCACCCAGGCGGGCGCGTGGTCGGCGGTGAGCGGGAGGCCGGCCGCCGCGAGCCGGACCAGCCCGGCGAGCGGCACCTTGTGGTCCGGCCACTCGATCTCCAGGCCGCGCACGGCGTGGAGGGCGGGCAGCTCGGGCTCCTGCCCGTCCACGGCCCACTCCCCCGGATGCTTCCAGTGCAGGCGGGCGAGTCCCTTCTCCGGCGTGCGTACGAAGCCGCAAGGGGTGACGGACATGGTGCTCCTCGACCGGCGGGGACTCAATCGGCGCCTACCTTACGCCGCTTTGACATGCTCTGAGACGCGGAGTTCGCCATCGGTGTGGACGACATCGCACCTGGAACCAGCAGGAATCTCCCAGTTTTCCTCCAGGAAGCTGTGACACGGTGGGGGCCGATGTTGAATAAGGTGTCAATGTTCCGTTGACGCCACAGAAGTCATGACTACGAAAGGTATGCGCGGATGCTCTCGCCCCGCCGCCTGGCAGCGACCGCCGCGATCCTCGGAGTTCTGGCCGCCGCAGCCCTCGTGGTGCTCGTCCTGACGGGCCTGCTCACGTGGGGCGCCGCCGTCGCCTCGGGGGCCTTCGCCATCGCCCTCGCCGCACTCGCGGTCCTTGTCCTGTCCGTACGCCGCGTCGACGGCAAGGCGCAGCGCATCGACCAGCGGACCAAGAAGCACGAAGCCGAGCTGGCCGGCAACATCGCGGCGCTCAAGCGCATCGAGGCGCGGCTGGACCGCCTGGCCGAGGCCGTCGAGCAGTCGGCCACGCGGCGCGAGGAGGACCTGGGCGCGATCCTGGCCTCCCTGGGCGAGGACCGGGTCAACGCCATGACGAGGGCGCGAGAGGTGGAGGAACTGCGCGAAGAGGTTCGCGCGCTGGCCAAGGGCCACGTATGACGCGGGTCAGGCACAACGACTGGGGAGCGTTACGGCCGCCGGCCATCGGGACCTGGCAACCCGCCCTGACCGTCTCCGTGGTGATTCCCGCCTACAACTGCGCGTCCGCGCTCGCGCGCACCGTCGCCGCCCTCTCCGGGCAGACCTACCCCGCCGCGCTCACCGAGGTGATCGTCGCCGACGACGGCAGCGACCCGCCCGTCGACCTGCCGGGCGTCCGGGTCGTCCGGGTACGCGATGGATGGGGACGCGGCGCGGCCAGGGAGACCGGCCGGCTGGCCGCCACCGGCGACGTGATCCACTGGCTCGACGCGGACATGGTCCTGGCCCCGGACCACCTGGAAGCGCACATGCGCTGGCACCACCTCATCGACCACGCCGTGGTGATCGGCGACACCCGGTTCGTCGACGAACTGGGTGAGGAGGGCGCGCCGACCGAGTACACGCGCAAGACCCTGGAGTCCACCAGGATGCTCAAGGACGCCGGCTGGAGCGCGTACCTGCTGCACACCGGCGCCTCCACCTCGGTGCGCGCCGACCTGCTGGACAGGACGGGCGGCGTGGACGCGCGCCTCAACATGGCCGAGGACACCGAGCTGGGCTATCGGCTGGCGCAGGCCGGGGCGGTGTTCATCCCGGACGCCGACGCCCGGGCCTGGCATGTCGGGCCGTCCACGGTCATGCGCCGCGAGAAGGACGTCCACCGGCACAACTGGTCGTTCCTCGGCGATCTGGTGCCCGATCTGCGGTGGCTGCGCAACCATCCGCGCCGGCGCTGGCTGGTGCCGTACGTACGGGTCGTCGTGGGGGCGACCGGCTACGAGCGGACCCGCGCGGGCGTCGACTCGGCCCTGGCCGGGACGGTCACGGACGCGGCCGTGGCGATCGTCGGCCCCTGGGAGAAGCTCACGGACGAGCGGCGCGACAGCCTCGACGACCCGCTGCTCGACCTGCGGCTCATCCACAACCTGTACCAGCACGAACCGCGCGTCACGTTCGTCTCCGGGATGCCCTCCGCCTTTCCCGCTCCTTTCCTGCTGACGCTCCCGTCCGGGTGGGTTCTGGGCGCCGACACCCTTTCCGGGCTCATCGGCCTCGCCGAACGGGACAGGCTGGGGCTCGTCTGCGTCGCCCTGGCCGAGAGCGAGGCCGGGGTGGTGAGCGCCCGGCTGGAGCGCACGGCGGCGTTCTCGCGGGCGGCGCTGTTCCACGGCGGGACCGACGACCTGGTGGACGAGATGTTCGGGTCGGTGTGGGTGAGCGGGGCCGAGTACGGGTTCATGCCGGACGCCGATGCCGAGCCGCTGTCCGGGGACGCCGCCAAGTGGCGCGCGGTGGCAGGCAGGCGGCAGGACGAGCTGAAGAAGCTCAAGGCGGAGATCGCGCGGCTGAGCGTCGAGGTGGACCGGCTGTCGGCCGAGCCCGACCCCGAGCCCGAGGAGCACACCGGGCCGCTGAGCGCGCTCATCAAGCACCTGCGGAGCACCGGATGATCCGCGAGCTGCTGGCCGAGCTGCCGAAGGCCCGCGTCTTCCTGGCCGGGGTCGAGGCGATACCCGCGGACGCCGGACCCGTCGAGGCCGTCGATCTGGACCACGACCTGCTGGAGCCGGTACCGGACGCCGCCAAGGCGCACGAGGTGCTGCTGCTCGCCCGTACCCCTGCCGACCTGCGGCGGGCCGCGACGCTGCACAAGCTGCTGCCGGACGCGCGGCGCGTGGTCGTGGCCGTGCTGGACACACCCGCCTCGCACCCCGCGCCCGTGCCCACGCCGACGCCCGCGCACCGCTGGCGCTCGCTGACCGATCTGCGGGTGTACCAGGCGAAGGACCGGGTGTGGGTGGTGGATGCGCGTTTCTCCGCATTCACCCCTTCCGGGCGTACGGTGACGGCCACGGCACGGGCGTTCGCCGGGCACCGGCTCGACGTGATCGCGGCCCCCGCGGCGGCCATCGCCGGGGTCGGGGCGGCGGACTGGCGTCCCGGGGACCCGAACGCGACGCCCGCCGAGGTGACCGGGCCGGTGCCCGAGCGGGTGGGCGCGCCGGGCGGCGACGTGGTGCTGCGCACGCTCGAACCGCCCGCGGAGTCCGCCGAGGTCGAGTGGTCCGGGGACGAGACGCCCATCGAGCGGCCCACCGCCGAGGCCGCGAGCTGGGAGCGCCTGGGCCGTCCGGGCGGAGCCGGGCTGCCGCTGGCCGACCCCGACGTGCTCGCCGAGCCGTCGATGATCCCGCCGGTGGACGAGCGCCTGATCAACCCGCAGGGCTTCGTCACCACCCCCTCGCGCGGCCTGGCGTCCCTGGAGGAGCGCGACGGCCGCTGGTCGGTGGTGCTGGAGGGCAAGGTGGTGACGGCGTTCGCGGAGTCGGGCGGCGTGACGGACGCCGACGTGTCCAGGTTGCGGCAGATCCGCGCCGTCGAGGTCGACTGGCGGCACGCGCACAGCGGCCCGCTGGCCGCCGTCCGGGTGCTGGCGGGCCTGGCCGCGGCCGGGGTGCCGCTGCTCGCGGACGAGGTCCCGCGCTGGGCCGGCGCGCTGGGTGACGAGCTGACCCGTCTGATCACCTCGAACCCCGACATCTCCGACGAGCTCCGGCGCGAGGAGCACAGCATCCGCCTGCGCCGCGAGGCCCTGCGCACCCACGGCGTCGCCGCCCGCTGGGAACAGCTCGGCGCCCCCGCCCCCGCTCCCCCGCTGACCTCCGTGCTGCTGGCGACCCGGCGCGCGGACATGGTCGGGTTCGCGCTCGACCAGGTGGCCCGGCAGCGCGGCGCCCAGCTCGAAGTGATCCTCGCCCTGCACGGCGTGCCCAAAGGACATCCCGACGTGGCCGCGCCCGTCGCCGCCTATGACGGGGCGCTGACCGTCTTCGAGGCCGACCACCAGGCCGTCTTCGGCGAGGTGCTCAACCACGCCGCCGCCAGGGCGTCCGGCTCGTTCCTCCTCAAGATGGACGACGACGACTGGTACGGGCCCGACTTCCTCGCCGACCTGCTGCTCGCCCACTCCTACTCGGGGGCGCAGGTGGTGGGGACGGTGCCCGAGTTCGTGTACCTGTCGTCGATCGACGTGACCGTGCACCGCGGGCAGATCACCGAGCAGATCACCAGCTTCGTCGCGGGCGGCACCATCCTGGTCGAACGGTCGGCGTTCCAGGCGGTGGGCGGCTTCCGGCCGCTGCGGCGCTCGGTCGACACCCAGTTCCAGGAGGCGCTGCAGGCCGCCGGCGGGCAGATCTACCGTACGCACGGGCTCGGCTACATCCTGCGCCGCGGTCCCGCGGCCAACCACACCTGGCAGGAGCCGATCGGGACGTTCCTGCAGCGCAACCGCAATCAGTGGCGCGGCTTCCGGCCGAGCGCGCTGATGGAACTCGAAGGGAGCACCCGTTCATGACGCCGCGAATCCGGCGCAACGACTACGGCGTGCTCGAACCGCCCGCGCTCGGCGAGTGGACCCCCGAGCTGACCGTCACCGTCGTCGTCCCGGCGCACGACCGGCAGGAGACGCTCGACCTCACCTTGGCGGCGCTGTCGGGGCAGACGTACCCGTCGCACCTGCTCGACGTGATCGTGGTGGACGACGGCAGCGCCGTGCCGGTGCACCTGCCCTCGCTGGTCCCGGAGCACACGCGCCTGATCAGCAGCCCGCCCGGCGGGTGGGGGCGGGCGTGGGCCGTGCAGACCGGCGTCGAGGCGGCGACCGGGGAGGTCGTCTTCGTCCTGGACGCCGACATGGTGCCCCACCGGCATCACGTCGAGGCGCAGCTCCGGTGGCACCATCTGGCCCCGTACCTGGTGGTGCTGGGGTGGATCGACTTCACCTCCGGCGACTCGCCGCTGCCGTCGCCGTGCGAGGTGCGCGAGGCGCTCGCGCAGGGACACGAGGACAAGCTCTTCCCCCTGTCGCCGCACCGGCACGACTGGGCCGAGAAGATCATCCTGGACCACGACGGCCTGCGGACCGCGCCCAGCTCGCTGGCGACCCGCATCCACGTGGGCGCGACCGTCTCCTACCCCGCCGCGCTGCTGCGCTCGGCCGGCGGCCTGGACACCTCGCTGGTGCTGGCCGAGGACACCGAGCTGGGGTATCGGCTCACCCAGGCCGGAGCCGTGTACGTGCCGGACCCCGACTCGCGGGTGTGGCACATCGGGCTGCCCACCGCCATGCGGGACTTCGCCGCGCTCAAGCGGTACAACGACCCGTACGTGGCGGATCGGGTGCCTTACCGGAGGTATCTCCGTACGGATCCCGGCCGGCAATGGCTTGTCCCGTACGTGGAGGCGGTCGTGCCCGCGACCGGGCTCGCGGCGGGGCCCGCGGCGGGCTACGAGGACGTGCGCGCGACCGTTGATGCGCTGCTGGGCGGCACGGTGCCGGACGTGGCGGTCACCGTCACGGGGCCCTGGGCGGCGCTGGGCGACGAGCGCCGGTCGCCGCTCCGGGATCCCGGCCTGGACCTGCGCCTGATCCACGCCACGTTCGAGCACGACGCCCGCGTACGCCTGGCGGAGCCCGCCGAAGATCCTTCAGGTGACGGGATCAAGGTGGTGCCACCGTTCCGGCTCCTCCTGCCCGCCGGCTGGGTGCCGTCCCGCGACACCCTGGAGCGGCTGGTCGACCACCTGGAGGAGCACGACGGCGGATGCGTCTGCGTCGCCCTGGACGAGACCGAGCACGGCGTTGTCGTCGCCCGCCTGGAGCGCACCGCCGCGCTGTCCCGCGCCGCCCTGGTCGCCCGGCCGGGCGAGGACCTGGACAGCGTGCTGGACGAGGTGTTCGGCCTGGAGTGGGTGGACGGCCAGTCGTGGGGTTTCTCCCCCCGGCCCGCCGTCTACCCGCCGCGCCGCCGTCCGGTCCCCGACCTGGAGCGCGTGAAGGCCCAGCACGAGAAGGACGTCACGCGGCTGCGCAAGCGCGTCGCCCTCATGCAGGCCGAGCTGGCCCAGCTCCGCAGGGAGGCGGGCAAGGGCCGCAGGGACGCGGAGCGGTGGCGGGAGAAGGCGGAGTCGTGGCGTCAGGAGGCGGTGCGGCTGGCGCGTGAGCAGGACCGCACGGTGCTCAAGCGCGCCGTGCGCCGGGTCCGCAACCTGGCCTTCCCCGACAACTGACACCCGCTATCCGCGCCGGTCGTCGTGCGGGCCGTTGTGGTGCGCGGCGTTGTCGGGCGGGCCGTTGCCGGGCGTGGCGTTGCCGTCCGGCCCCTGGTCGGCCGGGCCGTTGGCGTGCGGACCGTGGTCGTCCGGGGCATGGTCGTCCGGGGCATGGTCGTCCGGGCCCTGGAACGTGGGGCCGTTCACGGCGGCCCGCACCTCCTCCATGAGGGCCGCCGCGTCGGCGACCACCCGCTCGATCTCCCGCCGCGACCCGCCGACGCTCCCCAGCAGCCCCTTGGCCCGGGCGGCGAAGTCCGGCGGCGCCGAGGCCAGCCGCCCCGCCGAGGCGATCATGCCCTTCTCGTTGATCAGCCACCGTCCCGCGTGCCCGTGCAGCGCCTGGCAGGCCACGCCGACCGCCCGGAACAGGCAGCCGGCCGCGTACGCGGGATCCTCCCCGGCCGCCCCGTAACTGGCCAGCTGGACGCAGAAGTGGGCCTCCCACAGCCCCCGCACCAGTGCCTCACCCAACGCCGCCGGATAGACCCGCGCCCTCTCCTTCAACTCGCCCAGCTCCCCGCCGGGATCCGCCAGCGTCCGGCACAGGGCCACCTCACCGGCGTACGCGTGCGAATAGAACCCCAGCGGATGCCCGGCCTGCGTCCCCACCTCGTACCGCCCCGCCTGACATTCACCCCAAATCCGCTCAACCCTTTCCAAATCCCGATAAATCCAGTCCACTCGCCGGCCGTCAATCGTCAGCCACCCACCGCCGTCCACCCACGGCCCCCACCCGCCCGGCTCGGTCACCTCGGCCCGCTCACCGGACTCCTGTACGGCGAGCGCCCGCAGCGCGGCGACGTCCAGCTCGCCGCGATAGTAAAGCCCCAGGTCGATGTCGGAGTCGGGGCGATGCGTCCCCCTGGCCCGGCTGCCGCCGAGCACCACCGCGACCACCCCAGACACCTCGGCCAGCCGCCGGCCCAACGCCTCCAGCGCCGCGTCATCCATTTCAACCGCCTCCTTTTCACGGGAGTCGCTCACGTCCTCTTTCACCGATCACGGTAGTGGCGACCGGCCGCGCGGCGGTGGTGACTCTCGCCGGCGCGACTCCAAGGGGACGTTCACCATTCGGCGACGGCCGTGAATAAAGCGCGGCGTTTTAGCGACGCCCGCGATGGGAAACCCTCCAGACGAGTGGCCACGGATGTCGATCTCTTCAGAAGATCGCGACCCTTTGTCAGCCCTTCCGCGTCATTACCTCTTCCCCGCCGATGGCGAGAATCCGTGAGGGCATTTGATGATCATCGTCGTCGCCGACCTGCGTTGCGGCGATATCTTGGCTTTCGAGCCCATCGACCCGACAACACCTTTTCACATCAAACCAGCACACGTATCACAAACCGGAACTCACGATATTTCGGCATATCGGCTCTGGGGGCATGTGCTCGGCGTGGAGCGGGTCCGCCGGACCCTCGTCGAGGCCTGCCACCACTCCGCCAACGCCATGTGGATATGGTGCGGTTTCGGCGCGGCTTCCATCATGTGCTACGCGCCCGTCACCCAGCGAATCCTGGTCCAGCGCCCCACCTGACCAGCCATTCGGCCGATCGGCGGGGTCACTGGACGACATGGGATCCGACTGAACTAGGAGCTCGCGGGGCGAGGCGGCCGGTGGCGCCGGACCGCCCGCTCGTACGCCCCGGAGAGAAGGTCGAGCGCCTGCGCGCCGGTCTTCTCTCCGGGGTTCAGAATCGCCACCCACGACTGAACGGCGTACAGGGGATGCGGAATCACCCGATCGATCGCGGCGTAATCGAATTCCGCCTCATGTTCGGCGTGCGCGGCGGGCGGGTAGCCGATGAGCTTTTCGAATACGGCCCGGCCGACATTGATGTTCAGCCGGGAAACACCGGGACGGCCGAGATTTGATGCCGTGTCGAATCCCGGATAGTCCTTGATGACGACCGTGGCGAAAGGCAACCGCCGATCGGCGGGCACGTCACCGTCGGGATCGTAGAAATAGAACGTGTCGCCCCAGGCCACCTCGGGCGCTCCGGCCGCCTCGCTCGCCGTGACCGTGGCAACTCCGGTCAGGCCGCTCACGAATTCCATGACCTTTTCCATGTCTCAACTGTATCTTTACACCGCCCATTGAGGGTTATGGCGATCCCAAGGCTGAAGCGCCAGGACAACCCTCAATCCGCCGTTCACCGGCAAGGCGCCCCGGGCAGGTCCGGCACAACCATCCGGCCGTCGCCGTAGTCCAACCCGCCAAGGGGGCACGGTCCGACGGGGGGCCGTGACGGCTGGGAATGCGGCCAGATCTCGACATACGGACGCGGCTGTCAAGCGAACGTAAAGCGAGGGCCTGTTACATACACGTTGATCGCCCAGCCGGGGCCGTCACACGAAGGGGCTGTCAGATGGAATTGTGCTCACCAGCCGAACAGGCACGGCCCGACCCGCGTCCACTGCGGTGGCTCGCGCTCGCGGCCGGCGCCGTGGTGCTGGGGGCCGCGGCCGCGTACGTCGACCTGGTCATGGTGTCCAACGCCTGGCTGGAGTGCCGCAAGGATCTCGACGGACCCGACCGGTTCGCGCTGAGCTACCTCTTTGTGACGCGTGCTGCGCTGATGCCGGTGATCGTGGGGGTCTGTGCGGGGATCGGCCTGTGGGTCAGGGCATGCGTACTGCGCCGCTTCGCCACGGATCAGTCCGAGTCCCTGCGCACTTTCCTGTCGGCCGCCGTCCTCGCGCTCGCCCTCGCCGGACCGGCGGCGATGATCGCTTTCGACCAGGTCACCGAGGCGTCCCTGCCTCCAGGGACGTGCGTCGAGTTCGGATGACTCAAGACGTAAGAATCCCACGGCGAACTTTCCGCCGAGGGACGACATCAGAGAAGAAAACTAAGAAACGGGGCTAGGGGATGAGCATGATGCGACTGGTGACGACGACACTGGCGGCGACCGCGGGGCTGGCGCTGGTGATCGCGAGCCCGGTGGTGGGCACCGCCGCCGCCGCGCAGACGCCGGCCGCCGCCGCGCAGACGCCGGCCGCCGCCGCGCCGGGCACG
>NZ_JAHKRL010000216.1 GCF_019396405.1 Nonomuraea rhizosphaerae
CGCGATGCGGGGGATGCCCAGGTCGCCCTGCCCGGCGGCGGCCCGCTCGACGGCCTCGGCGCCGTCGCCCGCCTCGGCGACGACCGTCAGGTCCGGTTCGGCGTCCAGGATCAGCCGCAGTCCGTGGCGGACGAGGGCGTGGTCGTCGGCCAGCAGGATGCGGGTCTCGCGCGGGTCCACCGTGGCTCAGCTCCGTTCCTTCGGGCCGGGGACGACCAGGCGCACGTCGGTGCCGCCGCCGGGCGGGGAGGTGATGGTCAGGCGCGCGCCGATCAGCAGCGCTCGCTCACGCATGCCGCGGATGCCGGCCCCGTTCTCGATCGTGCCCCCCTTCCCATTGTCGGTGATGCCCAGCGTCAGCTCGCCGGGGCCCGAGCTGACGGTCAGGCGCACCTCGCCGGCGCCGGAGTGCCTGGCCACGTTCGTGAGGCTCTCCTGGGCGATCCGGTAGAGGACCAGCTCGACGTCCCCGCTCAGCGACGGCAGCGCCGGGTCGATCACGCGGGTCACGGGGATCCCGCTGAGCTGGGTGAAGTCGCTGCTCAGCGCGCTGAGCGCGCTCTGCAGGCCGAGATCCTCCAGGACGCCGGGACGCAGCCGGCGGGCGACCTGCCGGACCTCGTCGAGGCTGGAGCGGACCGTCTCCTGGATGGCGCGCAGTTCCTCGCGCAGGTCGCCGGGCGCCCGGTCGCAGGCGTGCTTGAGGCCCAGCAGCACCACGGTGAGGCTCTGGCCGATCTCGTCGTGCAGCTCGCGGGCGATGCGCGCCCGCTCGCCCTCCTGCGCGGCCAGCGCGTGCGCGCTGCTGGCGGTCCGCTCGGACTCCAGCCGGTCGAGCATCGCGTTGAAGGTCTCGATGACGTGGGCGAGGTCGCCGTTCCCGCTGTCGGTGAGCCGGTCGCCGGTCCGTAGCAGGTCGACCCGCTCCATCAGCGTCGTGAGCGCGTCGAGCGGGGCCAGGCTGGTACGCAGCAGCAGCGCGTTGGCGGCCAGGATGACCGCCAGGCCGACGATCAGGACGGGCACCTCGGTCAGCACGATCGGCGAGGACACCGTGGCGGGCGAGAGCGCGAGCACGAACGTGCCGACGGTGAACACCAGCCCGTTGATCAGGAAGAGCCGCCGGAACAACGCCTGCGCGGGCGTCCGCGCGCCGGTCAAGGAACGCCACCCGTCGCGCCGCCACCCGTCGTGCCGCTCGTCGACCCGCCCCTCGTGCCGCTCGTGCCGCTCGTCCAGAACACTCATCTCACCAGGCTCACCATCGTGAACGCGCTTGTCCATCAGGCCGGTCCCCCATCACGTCGCGTGCCCCGTACACGTTCTACCCCCGCGCATATGGGTGCTGGACCCGATGGTGGGCGGCCGGGCGCGCCGATGGGATTGAAGCACCCGGCGAAGGCACCGGACCGAGGCACGAACCGAGGCACGAACCGAGGCGCCGGAGCAGGGCGCCGAGCAGGCATCACGCATGGAGGAGCAGCCATGACCCCGCCCATCATCCTGACCGCCGCCGACGCGCGGGCCACCACGTGACCACCTCAGCGACGGGTCACCCGGTCGCCGAACGGGATGATGCCATGCAAGCACGCGACATCGCTGTGACCCTGCCGACCGTGACCGCCGACGACCCCGTCACCAAGGCGGTGCGGGTGATGGCGCTGGGCAGGCTGCCCGGCCTGGTCGTGGTGGACGACCGGGCGCGCCCGTGGACGGTGCTGCCGGGCACGCAGGTGCTCCGGCTCGCGGTCCCCGGCGCGTACCAG
The DNA here is from genome assembly GCF_019396405.1 of Nonomuraea rhizosphaerae. Lineage (GTDB taxonomy): Bacteria > Actinomycetota > Actinomycetes > Streptosporangiales > Streptosporangiaceae > Nonomuraea > Nonomuraea rhizosphaerae. Next base: position 1,767 of record NZ_JAHKRL010000216.1, read on the forward strand.
GAGGACCCCGTGCTCGCGCACACGATCGACGAGGCCCACGCGGACCTGTTCTGGCAGGAGCTCGGCGACCGCAGGGTGGGCGACTGCCTGCCGCGCCAGCCGGCCAGGCCGGTCACGGTGTCCCTCGACGCCACGCTGCTGGAGGTGGCCGCGCTCATGGCGCGGATGCGCAGCCCGCTCGTCGCGGTCCTCGCCGAGGACGGCACGCTGTTCGGCGCGATCACCCTGGAACGCCTGCTCACCTACCTCGCGCTCGCCGATCCGGCCGGGTGACGATGGGTGCCGCGATCGCACTGACGATCTTCGTCGTGGCGTTCTTCTTCGTCGCCACCGAGAAGGCCAACAAGGTCAAGGTCGTGCTCATCGCCGCGGGCGCGATGGCCGTGCTCGGCCTGATCCCCGGCGCGCAGGTGTTCTTCTCCGAGCACGAGGGCATCGACTGGAACGTCATCTTCCTGCTGCTCGGCATGATGATCATCGTCGGGGTGATCAAGCAGACGGGCGTCTTCGACTACCTGGCGATCTGGGCGGCCAAACGGTCGAAGGGGCGGCCGTACCGGCTGATGGTGATGCTGATGGCCATCACCGCCGTCGCCTCGCCGTTCCTGGACAACGTCACCACGATCATGCTCGTCGCCCCCGTCACCGTGGTGGTGTGCGACCGGCTGCGCATCCCGGCGCAGCCGTACCTCATCGCCGAGGTCCTGGCCTCCAACATCGGCGGCGCGGCGACGCTCATCGGCGACCCGCCGAACATCATCATCGGCAGCCGGGCGGGCCTGACGTTCAACGACTTCCTGGTCCACATGGCGCCGGTGGTGGTGGTCGTCTTCGTGGTGTTCGTGCTGTTCACGCGGCTGCTGTTCCGGAAGTCGTTCCACTACGACCCCGCGCACGTGGCCGCCGTGATGGCGCTGCAGGAGCGGCGCGCGATCACCGACCCGCGGCTGCTGGCGCGGTGCCTGGTAGTGCTGGCCGCCGTCGTGGCCGGCTTCGCCCTGCACGCGGTGGTGCACATCGAGCCGTCGATCGTCGCCATGGTGGGCGCGGGCGTCATGCTCCTGGTGTCCCGCGCCGACGTCCCGGACGTGCTGCGCGAGGTCGAGTGGCCCACCCTGGTCTTCTTCATGGGGCTGTTCGTCATGGTGGCGGGGCTGGTGCACACCGGCGTCATCGCCACGATCGGCACCTGGACGGTGGCGGCGTTCGGCACGGACTACTTCCTCGCGGCGACGGCGCTGCTGTTCGGGTCCAGCGCCCTGGGCGCCTTCTTCGACAACATCCCGTACGTCGCCACCATGGCGCCCATCGTGGAGGACCTGGTGGCCACGACGCCGGACCCGGGGACCGGGCAGGCGCTGTGGTGGGCCTTCGCCCTCGGCGCCGACTTCGGCGGCAACGGCACCGCGGTGGCCGCCAGCGCGAACGTCGTCGCCATCGGCATCGCGGCGCGGACGGGGCACCGCATCACCTTCTGGCAGTTCACCAAGTACGGGATCGTGGTGACGGTGCTGAGCACGGTGATGGCGTGGGTGTACGTCTGGCTGCGGTACTTCACCTGACCCGCTCCTTCCTGTGCGGGCCGCGGCGGCCGGCGAGGGACGGATCAGATGGCGAGGCCGGCGAAGGCGGCCATCTCGGCGTCGGGATCGATGACCGGCTGGATGACCAGCTCGTCGACGCCGGCCCGCTCCAGCCGCCCGATCCGGGCGGCCAGCTCGTCGGGGCCGCCGACGAGGCCGATCGTGTCGATCAGCGACGGCAGGACCAGGTCGCGGTCCTCGGGCGCGATGCGGCCCAGGTAGTTGCGGTACAGCACCTTGTGGCGGTCCGTGGAGGTCGCGGTCGTGCCGCGCCGCGACAGCAGCCGCTCGACCGCGGCCTTCTGCTCCTCGGGGAGGTTCGCGGCGGTGGACGGGTTGTCGGCCGCGAAGGTCAGCAGCGACAGCGCGATGTGCCCCATGGCGTCGCGGGCCGCGTCGCCGTACGGGTCCTCGCCGTGGGCGAGGACGTGCATCGAGGTCATCACGTAGGAGTCCGCCTCGGCCCGCTGGCCCGCCGCGGTGGCCGACTTCTCGCGTTCCTCGGTGAGGGCCGTCCACACGCCGGGGTCGAGCAGGCCGAAGGACAGCAGGCCGCTGCCGCGCCGCCCGGCGACGGCCGCCGCCTTCATCCCGAACGCGGCCACCACGAACTCGATCGGGTCGGTCGTGTTGACGTACGGGCCGACGTGCAGGAACTCCACCTCCCGGGTCCGGTCGCCCTCGCGGTACGCGGCCGAGCCGCCCGAGCACAGCGCCTGGAGCGAGGCGGTGAAGCTCTCCAGCTCGGCCATGGTCGTCGGCAGCATGCCGAGGGTGCGGCGCGCGGTGTTGCCGGTGCCGATGCCGCAGATGACCCGTCCCGGCGCCAGCGCGTTCAAGCCGGCGAAGTGGTTGGCGGCGGCCGGGGCCGACCGCAGTGCCGGGGAGGTGACGCCGACGCCGAGCTTGATCCGGCTGGTGGCCTTCGCGCACAGGCTGAGGGCGGCGAAGGGGTCGCCGTGCAGCATGGGGGTGTCGTACACCCAGAAGCTGCTGAACCCCAGGGCCTCCGCCCTGGCCGCGAGCTCCTCCACGCCCACGTGCGCGGTGACCACGATTCCCTTACGCATGGTGTTTCTCCTCGTCGGTCAGGGGCGCGTGGGGTGCCTCGGTTGGTTACTAAGCGCATAGTCAGCCTGAGGCGGGCGGCCTGTCAAGGCTGGGACGGCCGGGCCGGCCCGGGGGCGTCGTGGGTGACCATGGTCAGCGCGAGGCCGGCGTAGAAGTCGCCGATCTGCTCGGGCGAGTCCGGGCCGTCGAGCCGGTACCAGCGGACCAGGTCGATGCTCAGCGACAGCATCGCGCGGGTGATCCGGTTGACGTCCACCGGCCGGAACGACCCGTCCGCGACCCCGCGGGCGACCGCGTCCCGGAAGAACGCGTTGGTCCGGTGGCGCAGTTCGAGCACCTCGTCGTAGTGCTGCGCCGTGAGACCGGCCAGCTCGTACTGGCAGACCCGGGCCGCCACGTGGTGGCGCGCGTGCCACCTGGTGTACCGGGACACGATCGAACGCAGCCGCTCCGCCGGGCTGTCCTCGACCAGGGCCGCGGGGTCCTGGACGTAGGCCAGGACGCCCTCGTGGCCGGCCCGGACGATCTCGAACAGGACCAGTTCCTTGGACGGGAAGTGCACGTAGAGCGCCCCCGGGGTGAGGCCGATGCCCTCGCAGATGTCGCGCGTGGTGGTGGCGTGGAAGCCGTTGGCGGCGAAGCAGCGCACCGCCCAGGTCAGCAGGCCGCGCGGCACCTCGCCGAGCGCCGGCGTCCACAGGTCGGAGGAGCAGTCGCGCAGGCGGGGGTCGCCCGCCAGCTCCCGCGCGGTGAAACGGGCCTGCCGTCTGGCCATACGCGACTCCCACTCTCCCAGCTCCCGCGCTGTGAGCCTTGACACCCGGCAGCCTAGCGACTGACTATGCGCTTAGTCATCGCAATGCGAGGGCCGCCGGTGGCGGAGCCGCGGCCCGCCCGGTACGAGTATGCGCTCCGCCTCGAGGAGGACGAGCATGGCCGCGAACCCGATCACGGTGGCCGAGGGCTTCCACTTCCTGGAGGCGCCGCGCTGGCGCGACGGGCGGCTCTGGTTCTCCGACTTCTACCTCCACCAGGTCCTGTCCATGCGCGAGGACGGGTCGGACCAGCGCGTGGAGGCCACCGTCCCCGAGCAGCCCTCCGGCCTGGGGTGGCTGCCCGACGGGCGGCTGCTGATCGTCTCCATGCGCGACCGCAGGCTCCTGTGCCGGGAGCCGGACGGGACGCTCGCCGTCCACGCCGACCTGTCCGGGCACGCCGGCGGGCACCTCAACGACATGGTGGTGGACGGACAGGGCCGCGCCTACGTGGGCAACTTCGGCTTCGACCTGATGGCCGGCGCCCCGCTGGAGCCGGCCGCGCTGCACCGGGTGGATCCCGACGGCCGGGTCACGGAGGTCGCCGGCGATCTGTGGTTCCCCAACGGCAGCGTCATCACGCCCGGCAACGTGCTCGTGGTGAACGAGACGTTCGGCAACCGCGTGACCGCCTTCGACCTCACCGATGAGGGTGAGCTGGTCAACCGGCGGCCGTGGGCCGAGTTCGGGCCGCTGCCGTCCGAGCGCGGGATCGGCCAGGCGCTGGCGGAGCTGAGCGTCGCCCCCGACGGCGCGTGCCTGGACGAGAAGGGCGGCCTGTGGGTCGCCGACGCGATCGGCGACCGCCTGATCCGCGTGGTGGAGGGCGGGACGGTCACGGACGAGGTCAGGCCGGGCGGGCCCGTGTACGCGTGCGCCCTCGGCGGCGCGGACGGGGCGACGCTGTTCGCCTGCACCGCGCCCGACTTCCACGAGGCGGCGCGGAAGGCCGCGCGCGAGGCCCGCATGGTCGCCGTCGCGGTCGCCGTCCCCGGGGCCTGAGGTCGCTCACGGTCCGACACCGGCCGGATGATTCGCACTCCGAGGGACGGCCGGGTGATTCTCACTGTGAGGAAAACTGTCGTACCCGCGTGACAGGCTCCCCGCATGCCTGTTCACGTTGCGAGCCGCCGCCGCACCACCCTCCACCGCGACTTCCCGGGCGCGCTGATCCTCGACGTCACCTCCCGGGCCGCCGAGCCCTGGGTGCGCCTGAGCCCGTTCTACCCGCACGGCGGCATCCCGGTGCCCGGCCACCCGGACCGGACGTCGCAGTCCGTCGAGGGCGTCTGGCAGGCGCTGAAGGTGTTCGCCACCGAGCCGGAGGACTTCACCAAGCTCGGCGTCACCACGATGAAGGGGATCAAGCGGACGGTCCGGCGGCTCGGCCCGCCGCTCGGTCACCGGCTCGACGGCCGCCTGCTCGGCTACGAGGAGGCCAGGCGCGCCCTCTACCTGCCGGCCTACCGCTGGATGCTCGACCACCGGGCCGCCGACCTGGTCGGTGAGCTGCGCGACCTCGCCGGCCGCCGCACCGTGGTCCTGCTCGACTACACGACCAACGGTGACGTGGCCGACCTCTCGGCGCCGCTGTCGCACGCCGCGCTCGTCGCGCGGCGGGTCGGCGAGCCGTGACCGGCCTCGTACCGTTCCATACCTGATGGGCGGAACGTCAGCGTACGACGGCCGCGTCTGCGAAGCTGTGCGGCAGCCCCTTGGCGAGCGATCACGAACGGCACCCGCCCGCGACCGGCCGAGCACCGGCCGAGCACCGGCCGAGCACCGGCCGACCACCAGCCGACGATGACCGCCCGCCGCGAGACGACGAGCCCCCTCCAGGAGCAACAGTGCCTGACCAGCCGTGGACGACCGCGCCGATCGTGACCGTCGACATGGTGGGCACCGGCGCCCAGGACGGCCACGACGAGCGCATCCTCGAGGTCGCCACGGTCCCGCTGGTGAACGGCCGCCCGGACATGAGCGACGCGTGGAGCGTCACCCTGAACCCGGGCCGGCCGGTCGCCCCGCGTCCCGCTCAGCCGGCCTCCCCCGAAGCGACGGACGCGCCGCTGCTCGAAGAGGTCGCCGGCGAGCTGACCCGGCGGCTGGACGGCCGGATCATCGCGGGCCACAACGTCGCGGTCGACTGGCGGCTGCTGCACCACCGGCTGCCCGCCATCACGCCCGTGGCGCTGATCGACACCACCCGGCTGGTCCGGCTGCTGCTCCCGGACGCCAGGCGGGGCAACCTGGCCCACCTGGTCGACCGGTACGACCTGGCGAAGGACCTGGCCGAACTCGCGCCGCAGGCGGGCTGGCGGCGCACGCTGCGTGACGCCACCGCCGCCGCGCTGCTGCTCGGCACGCTGGCCGGCCGGCTGCCGGCGGGGACGGGCACGACGCTGGAGGCGCTGCTGCGGGCCGCGGGGCTCCCGCTGCCGGTCGAGGAGCACACCGAGCACGTCTCCCCCGCCGGCCCGGACCAGAAGCCCCTCGCCCCCTGACCGCAGCGCCACTAAGGTAAGCCTTACCTTGTTTCGCGCGAGGAAGGTGGAGAGCGTGGCCACGTACCGGAGCCTGTCCTTCAGCGGTGAGATGTTCGACTTCGCGTTGCACCGGGTGCTGGGGTACGCGCCCTACGGAGGGGCCGCGATCGGCGAATGCCTCCAGGCCGCGGGGAAGATCGGCGACGGCGACATCGTGAGCTGGTCGGCGGCCTGGGACGAGGTGGCCGCCGGCGTGCGGGCGCGGGCGGAGGCCGCGCTGGCGGCGGGCCACGAGGAGACGGCGCGCCAGGCGTTCCTGCGCGCCCACAACTACTACCGGGCCGCCGCGATCTGGCGCACCCACGACGACCCGCTCCACCTGGCCTCCTGGACGGCGAGCGTGGAGTGCTTCGCCGGGGCCGGCGCCCTGCGGCGGCCTGCGGCGCTGCCGCTGCGGATCCCCTACGAGGGGACGACCCTGCCGGGCTGGTTCGTCAAGGCCGTCGCCGACGACCTGCCGCGGCCCACGCTGATCGCGATGGGCGGCGGCGACGCCTCGGGAGAGGAGTCCTACTTCCACTGCGGCGGCGAGGACGCGGCGCGCCGGGGCTACAACCTGCTCCTCTTCCACGGCCCCGGGCACCGCGGCGCGCTGCACCAGGACCCGTCCCTCGTGTGGCGGCCCGACTACGAGGTCGTCATCTCCTCGGTCGTCGACCTGCTGGAGAGCCGCCCGGACGTGGACATGGACCGGCTGGCCGTCTACGGCGTCAGCCTCGGCGGCTACGTGGTCCTGCGGGCGGCCGGGGCCGACCAGCGGATCAGGGCCGTCGTCGCCAACTCGCCGGTGCTGGACTTCCACGAGGTCGCCACCACTCCCCCGGCGCCCTCGGACGCCCCCAGGCCGGCGCCCTCGCCGGAGCTGATGCGGCACATGCTGGACCTGTACCGGTGGACCTACGACCGGTGCATCTCCTCCAGGGCGGACTTCCTCGACCGCATCACCGGCTTCACCGCGTACCGGCTCGTGGAGAAGATCACCTGTCCCGTGCTGGCGCTGAGCTCGGAGGGCGAGCCGCCCGGCGCGCTGAGGCAGAGCGAGAGGCTGCCCCAGGTGTGCGGCGCGCCGATCACCGCGCGGCACTTCACGGCGGCCGAGGGGGCCTGCGCCCACGTCCAGTTCGACAACATCCCCCTGGTCACCGCGACGATCTACGACTGGCTGGACGACGTCCTCGCCCCTGGCCCCCGTACGACGCCGCGATGAACCGGTCGAGCCGCACGGCTCACTGGGCCGGTGCGGGAGCCGTTCCGGCTGGTGGATGATCGGGCAGGTCCGTACCAGCGCGGACGTGCTGGAGCACCGGGAACAACCTGGCCGTCGCCTGCAACGCGGCGCGTGCGGGCCGGCTGCACGGGCTGGAGTCCGGGGTGGCTCCTTGGCTCAAGGGGGGCCAGCACCACCACGGTGACGCTGGGCAGCGTGATTGGTGGCGGCGCGCCGCGCCGGTTGGCTTGGCGGTATGGATGAAGCAGGCGTAAGCCAAGCAGAGACGTACCGGTCGGGTGTGCCGCAGGCGGTCGTGCTCCGGGCGGTCCGCAAGGTGTACGGGACGCGCGCCGCGACGGTGACCGCCCTGGACGGCGTCACCCTGGGCTTCGAGCGCGGCACGTTCACCGCCGTCATGGGCCCGTCAGGCTCGGGCAAGTCCACGCTGTTGCAGTGCGCGGCCGGGCTGGACCGGCCGACGTCGGGTGGGGGGTTCGTC
>NZ_JAHKRL010000217.1 GCF_019396405.1 Nonomuraea rhizosphaerae
AGGCGCGGCGCGAGCGGTGAGGCGCGGCGCGAAGGCCCAGGCCGGGGAGACTCGGCCTGGGCCCTCGTCACAGCCGCCGGGAGGCGGGCGGCTGCTCCTAGGAGATGGGCGGGTAGGCGTTCTGCAGGAGCTGGCGGAACTGAGCCGAGAACCACTGGCCGGACAGCGGCGCGTTGGCCAGCGCCCCCGACGGGTTGTTGCCGTTGAGGCTGTTGCCGCCGTACGTGGGGTCGCACATCCGGTCGAACTTCTTGCCCTCGTCGTTCGGGATGTCCGTGCTGGCCCCGTCGGACTCACCGGGCGGCTTGATCCAGACGTAGGCGTCGAAGCCGCTGGCCGGGGCCGCGGTCGGCCGCGCGCCCATGCCCGCGCCGCTCTGGTTGCACCAGTTGCCGGCGTGGATGCGCCGGTCGACGCGCGACTGGTTGACGAAGTCGTCCAGGACGGTCGACGAACTCGGCCCGCTCGGGCGGGCGCTGCCGCCCCAGCCGTTGCGCGAAGTGTCGATCAGCATGCCGAGCCCCTGCCGGAAGCCCTTGGCGATGAGCGCGTTGCGCAGGCCGGTGGCGAAGCTCGCCTCGTCGACGTACCAGTTCCAGTCCACCCACTTGGACTGGCGGATGGTCTGGCCGTTCACCGTCGTGTTGATGGTGAAGTACGGCTCGGTGGTGGCGGAGGTGTTGGCCGTGTTGACGATGAAGCCGTCCACGCTGTCCACTCCGGCCGTGGTGCCCGCGGCGGTGTTGTAGAAGATGTTGACCGACGGGTTGAAGTTCGAGTCCCAGCCGAGCCAGGCGTGGTGGGCTGCGTCGACGTAGGTGTAGACGTTCGCCATGGCGTGCAGCTTGTTCAGCGCGTACTGGACGCCCTGCACGTACGCGCCGGTGGAGTTGGCCTCGGCGCACTTGGCGAAGCTCAGGTTGGTGACGAGGTTCGGCAGCGAGTCCGGCTCGATGATCGTGACGATCCGGAGGTTGCGGTACGCCGACTCGCCGATGATCGCGGCGATCGCGTCGATGTACTCGGTCTTGTAGCGGTTCAGGCCGTTCTCCGAGATGAGCAGCTCACCGTTGGAGGCCAGGGCCGAGCAGTCGCGGTTGGGCAGGTCGTAGATCACGAACTGGATGGTCAGCGGCGCGGAGCCGTTGGCGGCGTCCTGGCTGACGGCCTCGTCCAGGTGGGCGCGCAGGCCCATGACCGAGGAGGAGCCGGCGATGGCGGCGATGCGGTCCAGCCAGACGGCGGTGGAGGTGTTCGCCACGGCGCTGCCGCCCGGCTCGGCGGCGGCCTTGGCCCGCCAGTTGGGGTTGACGTAGCCGGTGGCGCCCGCGTACGGGTTCTCCACATGGGTGGGCTGCGTGCCGTCGTCGTCGGCCTCGGTCGCGGTGACGGTGACGCTGGTCAGGCCGCTGGAGGCGACGGTGATGGGCCGCGTGCCGTTCGTGGTGTCGCTGTCCTGGGCGGCGGCGAGGGTGACGGTCTGGGCGGTGTTCCAGTTGCTCGTGGTGAAGGTGAGCGAGCCGCCCGAGCTGACGGTGATGTTGGAGTCGCCGCTGCCGGCCGTGGAGGTGACGGTCAGGCTGGCCGACGGCTGGATGGCCGGCTTGACCGTGTAGGTGGCGGTCCCGCCCTCGGGGACGGTCACTGACGTCGGGGTCACGACCAGCGACTGCGTCTGCGTGGTGTCGTCGTCCGACTCGGTGGCGTTCACGGTGGCGGAGGTGACGCCGCTGCCGCCGACGGTGAAGGCGGCGGTGCCGTTGGTGGTGTCGCTGTCCTGGGCGGCGGCGAGGGTGACGGTCTGGGCGGTGTTCCAGTTGGACGGGGTGAAGGTGAGGCTCCCGCCGCTCGAAACGGTCAGGTCCGTGTCACCGCTGGCGCGGGTGGTGGTGACGGTCACGTTGGAGGTGGGGGCCGACGACAGCCTGGCGGTGAAGGTCGCCGTGCCGCCCTCGGTCACCGACACCGAACTCGCGGAGGTGACCACCGAGGGCGTGGTGCCCTGGCCGCCGCCGCAGGTGACGCCGTTGACGGTGAACGACGCCGGGCTCGGGTTGCTGCCGGTCCAGGAGCCGTTGAAGCCGATGTTGGTGGAGGCGCCGGTGCCCAGGTTGCCGTTGTACGACAGGCTCTGCCCGGTGACGCGGGTGCCCGACTGGCTCCAGGTCGCGCCCCAGCCCTGGGGCGTGTACGTCTGGCCGGTCGTCGGGAAGTCGAAGGCCAGCGTCCAGCTGGTGATCGGGTCGCCGGTGTTCTTGAGCGTGATGTTCGCGGTGAAGCCGCCCTGCCCCGGACTCGTCGTCCACGTGTTGGGCGTGTAGGCGACGTCGCAGGCGACCGCGGCCTGCGCGGCCGTGCTCTGGCCGGCGACGAG
>NZ_JAHKRL010000218.1 GCF_019396405.1 Nonomuraea rhizosphaerae
GGGCGTGAGCGGGCGGACGGCCCGGCCGGCGACGGCCGGGCCGCTGATCGGACGGGCCACGGAGCTGGCCCGGCTGGAGCGCGTGGCACGGCTCGCCGAGGCGGGCAGCCCGCAGTGCGTCCTGATCGGCGGGGCGACCGGCATCGGCAAGACCCGGCTGATGGCTCACGTGTCGGACTCCCTGGAAGAAGGCGGAGCCAGGATCATCCGCACCACCTGCATGAGGTTCGGGACGCCCGGGCTGCCCCTGGCGCCGGTGAGGGGAGCCCTGCGCCAGCTGGCCGCCGACCCCGGGCGGCGGGCGCTGCGCCTGCTGCTGCCGCGCTCGGACGCCCTGCTCCAGCTCCTCCCGGAGTTCGGCGCGTCCGACGTCCCGGAACCGCAGACGTTCGAGCTGTTCGGCGCCCTGCTGCAGCAGCTCGGCGAGCGCCGATCACTCGTGCTCACCATCGACGACCTGCAGTCGGCCGACCGCGCGACCAGGGATCTTCTCGGGTTCCTGGTCAGGACCCTCCGCTCGGCGCGGGTCCTGGTCATGGCCGCCTACCGCACCGACGACCTGCCGGAGAGTCACCCCCTGCGTCCCTGCCTGGCGAACCTCGGCCAGGTGCCCTGCGTCACGACGCTCTCCCCCGGACACCTCAACCGCGCCGAGACCGCCGAACTGCTCGCCGCCGAACTCGGCCGCCGCCCCGGCGCCGAACTCGTCCAGCGCCTGTACCGCCGCTCGGCCGGAAATCCGCTCTTCGCCCAGGAGCTCGCCCGCGCCGGCGACGCCGGGCACCTGCCGGACTCCCTGCGGGCCCTGCTCCTGCAGCGGGTCACCACGCTGCCCGGGACCGCGCGGCACGTCGTCGAGCTCGCCTCGATCGCCGACCGCGCCGTCCCGCACCAGCTCCTCGCCCGGGTGAGCGGGCTCCCCGAGGACGAACTGCTGGCCGCCGTCCAGCGGGCGGCCGAGGCCAGGACCCTGCTCGTCCGGTCGGACAGGTACGACTTCTCCCACCCCCTGGTACGCGACGCCGTACGCGAGAGCCTGCTGCCCGTCGAGCGCAGGCTGCTGCACCGCGCCTTCGCCGAGGCCATCGACGGCCGGCCGGACCTGCTGCCCCCAGGCGAGTCCGCGACCCAGCTGGCCTTCCACTGGTCGGAGGCCGGGGAGGCGAAGGCGCCGTCCGCCTTCCTCCAAGCCGCCGGCGAGCGGCTGTGCCCCGCCGAGCTGGCCCGCGTGCTCGACCGGATGCTGTCCCTGAGCCCGGAGCTGCCCGCGCCCGAACGGCTGGACCTGCACCTGAGCGCGATCAAGGCGGCGAGCCTGGGCGGGGAGTTCCTCGACATGAGCCGCCTCGTCGACCGCGCGCTCGACCTGGTCCTGGCGCAACCCGTACAGGACGGGGCGCGGGTCGCCCTGCTGTACGCCTACAAGAGCATCGCCGCGCACCACGTCGGTGAGGAGGGCGCGCCGGCGGCCGCGGAGAAGGCCCTGGCCGCCATGCCCGGCGACGCCGGTCCCGCCAGGGCGCGGATCCTCGACATGGTGGCCATGATCTTCGCCCAGTACGGCCGCGGCGCCCGTGCCGTCGAGCTGGCCGAGCAGGCCGCCGCCCTGGCCGTGGACAGAGGCGAGGTGGCGCTGGAGGCGAACGCGCGCATCACCATCGCCTGGGCGCTGGGCAGGGCCGGCGCGTACGCGGAGGCGGTCGGGCCGCTGCGGGAGGCCGGCAGGCTGCTCGGCCCCTCCCCCGATCCCCTCCAGGCGTGCCGGCTGCACCTGAACCGGGCGAGCGTGCTCCACGGCCTGGGCGACTATCAGGGCGCCATCGCGGCCGCCCGGCAGGGCGTGGCCGCCACCGGGCAGGCCGGGCTGGCGCGCAGCCTCGGCGCGGAGACGGCCATCGCGCTCGGCCTGCTGCTGTTCCTGGGCGGCCGGTGGGAGGAGATGAAGGACGTGGTCGCGGCGGCGCTGGCGCGCGACCTGCCGGGTGGCAGCGGGGCGGCCTTCCACGCGCTCCTCGGGTACGTCGCCCTGCAGCAGGGCGACTCGGACCGGGCCCGGCGGGAGCTGGAGCAGGCCGAGACCCTGGCGTTCGACGGCGGCAGCGCGCGGCCGTGGCGGCTCCTGACGGCCGTCCAGCGGAGCGAGGTCGCGCTGGCCGGGAACGAGCCGGAGGCCGCGCGTTCCGCCGTCAGGTCGGCGCTGCCGTACGCGCCCGATTCCGGCTGCCCGCCCCTCGCCTGGGCGCTGCTCGCCGCGGGCGCGCAGGTGGAGCGGACCCTGCGCCTGCGCGCCCGGGCCCTGTCGCTGAAGGACGACGACACGTTCCGCGCCGAGCTCCGCGACGCCGCCCGATCCATGCGCAGCGACTCGCCCACCCTGGCCGCCTTCGCCGCCCAGGTCTCCGCCGAGCTGGGCGAGCCCGGCGCGACGTGGTCCGGGCTCGCGGCCACCTGGGAGGGCCTGGGGTCGCCCTACTACGCCGCCCGCGCGCACGTCCGGGCGGCGGAGGCGGCCCTGCGCGACGGCGACCGGGCCACGGCCAAGACCCATCTCGCCAAGGCCCACGAGGGCGCCACCGGCCTGGGCGCCCGGCCGATGCTGGAGGAGATCGCCTGGTTCGGCCGGCAGACAGGACCCCGCCCGCCTGACGAACGGGCTGACGGGCGCGGCGACCTGCGGCAGATGGGGCTGACGAACCGGGAGAGCGACGTCCTCGGCCTGCTCGCGGCCGGCCGTTCCAACCGGCAGATCGGCGAGGCGCTGGGCATCACCACCAAGACGGTCAGCACGCACGTCTCCAACCTGCTCGCCAAGCTCGGCGTGGCCAGCCGCGGGGAGGCCGCGGCGGCCCTGTACCGCATGCGCGGCACGGACATCTCCTCGCGGTGATGCCCGGTGAGCGCGGGTGTGATCACTCGCGCCCACCGGGTGCTCATCGGCCGTAACAGGTGGTGCCGTCGGGCAGCGCCACCCTGACGGTCCGTCAGATGTAGTCCAGGTAGAGCGCCCAGGCGAACTGGCCGTTGTCGCGCCTGGCCTCGTACGCACAGAAATGCGCGGGCGTCCCGCGTCCGGACTTGGTGAGAACGCGGGTGACATGCTTTTGACGGCCGTTGCGGTGAAGAAGCCACTCGCCCGGAACGGGACCGTCGCAACACCGGTCGCTCAGCACCGAGAGCCCCAAGCGGGACGCCCTCCTTATCGAGCACCTCGTCCTCGCCGGGTCCATGCGCCGCCAGCGCTCCAGGTCCGCGGCGAAGGAGCCGCTCAGCACGTGGGTGGCGGCGCCCTTCCCGGCGGCGACCTCATCACCCGACAGCCCGTCCAGAACCGTCGCGCGGTTCCAGCCGAACCGTCCCGCCAGCGCTCGGAGAACGGCGTGATGAAACTCCTCCCGCCCCGTGATGCCCACGAGGTCGTCGAGAGCGCCGAACAGGCCGTGGTAATCGTCAATGGTGAGCTCATATCCGGAAACGCGTGGCACAGCGCGAACGTACCGGGCCGCTCATTCACCTGGACTTCAGGCGTTCGCGGCGCCCGTCGCTCAGGCGCGCTCCTCGCCGCCGAAGAGCCCGAGGCGGTAGGCGAGAATGGCCGCCTGTCCCCGGCTGCCCACCCCGAGCTTGCCGAGCAGGTTGGACACGTGCACGCTGACCGTCTTCGAGCTGATGAACAGACGCTCGGCGATCTCCTTGTTGGAGTGGGCGAAGGTGATGAGCCGGAGGACCTCCGTCTCCCGATCGGTGAGGCCGAGCCGCCGGAAGTCGTCAGCCTGGTCGCTCTCGCGTTGGTCGAGGTCCACCCCGGCGCTGCGCGCGATCACCTCCGCCTCCTTCGCCAGCGGCGACGCGCCCAAGGACTCGGCCGCCGCCATGACCTGGGAGATCCACGTACGTGCCGCCGCCGGATCACCGGCGTTCAGTGCCTGCTCACCGGCGCGCAGGCGGGCCTGAGCGGCCTCGTAGGGCTGCTCCAGGGCGTCCCACCTGCCGGCGATGTCCGGCCATGACGCCTTCGACCCGTCCAGATCGGCCTCGAACTGGACGGCGTACGCCTCCCACAGCGGAGTGGTGGCCGGCAGCGTCGCGGCCACCGCGCGCAGGCCGTCGGAGAGGCCGGGGCCCTCGCCGCCGCCGAGCGCCTGCCGGCGGGTCCGCCGGAAGGACTCGACCCTCGCCCCGGTGATGAGGAACCACCACGCCGTGTGGGTGAGGGCGTGCGACGTGACGAGGCCGAGCCCGTGGGTGATCGCGGCGACGGCGTCGGGCAGGCGGTTGTCGCGCATGGTCAGCTCCGCCTGGAGCGCCATCACGTGGAGAACGTCGCCGGGGATCCCCGGGTGCTGGTCCAGCGTCGCGACCGCCAGCCGGTGATGTTCGCGCGCCGTCTCCGCGGCCCCGCGCATGATGGCGAGCCGGCCGCGGGAGACGTGGACCGACGTCAGCCAACGCCCGGGCGGGTCGAGAGACAACGATCCGGCGTGGACGGCGTCCGCCTCGCTCCATCGGCCGATCGCCGTCAGGGAGGCCGCCATGACCAGGCCGAGCGTCGTCCCCAGGTACCGGTCCAGACCCGCCCGGTGGGCCACGTCCAGGCCGGCGCGGGCCACTTCGACGGCCTCGCGGAAGCGGCCGGCCCAGGCGAGCAGGGCGGCGCGGTAGTGGCACAGATGGGCGAGCTGCGTCCTGTCACCGGCGGCGGCGGCCAGTTCCTGTGCCCGTCCGAGCGCCGCCGCCCCCTTCTCGTGCTCGCCGAGCTGCGCGAACGCGTGGCCGAGCGTGGACCACGCGGTGATCCGGGTCTCGGTGAGGCCGGGTGCGACGGCGATGGCCAGGGCCTCCTCCGACACCGCCCGCGCCTCCGCCGGCGACTCCGCCCCCAGCAGCGCGCGGGCCAGCCAGGTCAGCGCCTTCGCGCGGGCGGCGTCCGGTCGCGCGGGAAGGATGCCGGCGTCCGGTCGCGCGGGAAGGGTGTCGGCGGCCTTGCGCAGCACCGCCAGGGCCTCAGGTCGTCCCAGGTCGACCAGGGCGAGGCCCTGCCGCGCCAGGAGCGTCGCCGCCCGTTCCGGCTCCTTCACCTGGTCGGTCTCGGCGAGGGCTCGCTCGGCGAGACCGGCCGCCTCGGTGTGCTCGCCGGCCCAGTATGCCGCCTCGATCGCCGCCTCGAAGACGTCGGCCCGGCCGTCGGCGCCGGTCGGCGGCCACGACTCCAGCGCCCGCCTGAGCAGGTGGAGCCGCTCGGCGTGCGCGTACATCGCCCCGGCGGTCCTGGCTGCCCGCAGCAGCAGCGGAAGCGCCTTGGCGTGCTCCCGCGCGCCGTGCCAGTGGAAGGCGATCTCCGCGGCGAACCGTTCACCCGCCGCCAGCGCGGGGTCGGCCTCCAGCGCCTCGGCGAACGCCCGGTGCAGCAGCACCTTCTCGGCGTCCAGCAGGTCACCGAGCACGGCCTCGCGCAGCAGGGCGTGCCGCAGGGCGTAGCGGTCCCCGGCGGCGACCAGCACGTGGGCGTCGATGGCCGGGCGTAACAGCGGCAGCAGGCCGGCGGCCGAACGCCCGGCGACCGTGGCGAGCAGCTCGTGGGAGGCGTGCCCGTCGGCGACCGCCACCATGGCCACCACCTGGCGGACCTCGTCCGGCAGGTCGTGCACCCGGCGGCGGAGCAGGTCCCGCAAGGAGTCCGGGAGGCTCTCCTCGGTGTCGCCGTGCCGGGTCAGCTCCTCCACGTACAGGACGTTGCCTCCGGATCGGCGGCAGACGCGCTCGACGAACGCCGGTGGCGGGCGGGAGCCCAGCACCCCGGCCATCACGTCGGCCACCTCGCCGCGCGACATCAGCGCCGGCTCCAGGCGGCGCACCGTCCGCAGGCGGCCGAGAGCGCTCAGGTACGGCCACAGCGGCTCGCCGCCGTCCGGGCGCAGCGGATCGCCGCTGTCCGGGCCGTCGCTCCGGCAGGCGGCGACGATCAGCACGCGGCAGCCGTACAAGGCCCGCGCCAGGTGCGCCAGCAGGTCGCGGGTGGACCGGTCGGCGTGGTGCAGGTCGTCGATGACGAGCAGCACGGGCTGTCGCCGGCCGAGCTGCTCGAAGAACGCGGCGAACAGCTCAAGGGGACGCGCCGCGTTCGCCGGGCTCTGTCCCTCGGGGTGCCGTTCCGGCAGCAGCCGCAGCAGCTCCTGGTACGGGTGCAGCAACTGGGACGCGGCGTCGCCCATCTCCCGGGTGACCTGCCGCAACATCGCGATAAAAGGGGAGAAGGGAGGCCGTTCCGCGCCGAACCGCACGCAGCTTCCCTGGAACACGCGCACGCCGTCCGTGTCGGTGGTGGCGACGAAGTGTTCGAGCAGGCGCGTCTTGCCGACGCCCGCGTCGCCGCCCACCAGGACGACCTGGGGCTCCCCGGCGAACGCCTGGCGAGCCGCCTCGCGCATCGCTGTCAGCTCGGTGTGGCGTCCGACGAAAGTTGTTGGTCGCATCGTCTTCCTTCGCCCCGTGCCGGCGCTCGCTCGCGACCGCTGAGCCCTTGCTCCGGTCACAAGCTTGCCGCACCCTCGGCGGGGTCGAAGGACGTTCTTCGCGATCCGGTCGGCGGGAACCCGCCCGAGCGCCCAGCCGGAACCTGCCCGGGCGCCCAGCCGGAGCGCCCAGCGGTTACCGCGCCGCGTCGAGCCGGCGCAGTCTGGTCGCGACCAGGTCGCCGCCTCGGTAGCCCAGCGACCGGTGGATGCGCAGGGCCTCCTCCCAGGCGACGCGTGCGGCCTCCGAAAGGCCGAGGGCGAGGTAGCTGTCGCCGATGTGGACGTGCACGATGGCCTCGTTGTAGCAGTCGCCGATCGTGCGGAATCGTTCGAGCGCGTGGCGGTAGCAGACGCCCGCCTGGCCGTGGTCCCCAAGCTGGCCGTGGGCGTAGCCGAGATTGTTCCAGATGTCGGCCTCGCAGTGGAGGTCGTCGATCTCCTGCACGATGGATATGGCCTGGTCACAGTGTTCGAGCCCGCGCCGGACGTCCCCGAGCACGGCGTAGTCCCAGCCGACGCTGGTCAGCGCCCGCGCCTGCCAGACCCGGTCACGGCCGAGACGGAACAGCTCCAGGGCGAGCGAGTTGTGCGTCAGCGCCTCACGCTGACGTCCCTGCAGCTGCCGCAGCATGCCGAGCAGCAGGTGCGTGTACGCGCGGCCGATGTGGTCCCCGAAGTCCCGCGACAGCGAGAACGCGCTGAGGCAGTGCTCCTGCGCGTCCTTGAGCCGCCGCATCCGCATGTAGGCGTGGGCCAGGCCGCGATGGGCCCGTGCCTGCCCCTGGCCGTCCCCGGTGCGATCGGCCGCGAGCAGGGCGGCCCGCTGGGTGGCGGCCCAGTCGCACACGTGCCCGCGTCGCGCGAGATACTCGCTGATCGCCCAGGCCAGCCCGCCGATGTGGCCGAGGAACGCCGCGTCGTCGGTGCGCGCCGTCGCGGCGAGCAGGTTGACGTGCTCGGCGGCGAACCAGCTCTGCGCCTCGTGCAGACCGGCGATCGGGGCGACCGACACCCCCGCCGGCACCGGGGGCAGGGCCACGGGGTCGCGCTGCGGCCCCAGCTTCAGGGCGGCGGCGTGGGCCGTGTGCAGGTAGTGGTCGAGCAGCCGGTGGGTGGCGGCCGTCCTGTCCTCGTCCGTGTCGTGTTCCAGGGAGAGGTTCGCGGCGTGGGCCCGCATGAGGTCGTGGAAGGAGTACCGGCCCGGGATGTGCTCGGTGACGAGGTAGGCGTCCGACAGCTCGGCCAGCAGGGGCCGTACGCCGGAGACGGGGACGCCCATGACGCTCGCCGCGGCCCGCAGCGAGATGTCCGGGCCCGCGCTCACGCTGAGCATGCGGAACATCTGCGCCGCCTTGGCCGTCAGGGCGTAGTAGGACCACGAGACGGCCGCCCCCATCTCCGCGCTCGCCCCCGACCTGCCCGCGCCGGTGCGGGCGGCGCGCAGCTCCGAGGCCAGCTCACCGAGCGCGAAATGCGGGTGGACGGCGGCGCGGGCCGCCACGACGGCGAGCGCGAGCGGCATCTCCGTGCACAGGCCGATGATGTCCTCGACCGCCTCCGGCTCGGCGGCCAGGCGAGCGGCGCCCAGCCGGCGGCTCAGCAGGTGGCGCGCGTCGTCGCGGGACAACGGGTCCAGGACGAGGGCGTCGGCGCCCTCCACCGCGACGAGGCCGGAGAGCCGGTGGCGGCTGGTGACGATCACCACGCAGCCAGGGCCTCCCGGCAGCAGCGGCCGGACCTGCTCAAGGCCGGCCGCGTTGTCGAGCACCACCAGGAGCTGCCGGCCGTTCACCAGGGATCGGTACAGTCCGCACTGGTCGTCGAGGGTGGCGGGGATCTCCGGGCCCGGCACGCCCAGCGCCCGCAGGAAGCGGGTCAGCGCGTGCTCGGGGCTCGTCACCGAGCCGCCGCCGTGCCCGCGCAGGTCGATCCAGAGCTGCCCGTCGGGGAAGCGGTCGGCCATCCGGTGAGCCCAGTACAGCGCCAGGGAGGTCTTGCCGATGCCGGGCATGCCGACGATCAGGCCGATCGGTACGGAGTTGTCCGCGTCCCGTTCCCTGCCGACCAGCGCCTCCAGCCGCTGCAGCTCCGGCGCGCGGCCGGTGAACCCGCCTACGTTCGGGGGCAGTTGCCGGGGCACCACGAGCGGTTCGAGGGATGGCAGGGCGTCGGCCGCGGCCTCTCTGCCCGTGAGAATCTTGACGTGCAACCGCTGCAGACCCTCGCACGGGTCTATGCCGAGGGCCTCGGACAAGTTCCGGCGCAACTGCTGGTAGGCCGCCAAGGCCTCACTGCGCCGCCCGCTGGCGTGCAGGACCGTGATGAGCTGAGCCCACAGCTTCTCCCTGGTCGGATACCTGGCGGTCAGCACCAGGAGATGGTCGGCGACCGCCTCGTGCCGGTCGCGCCGCAGCTCGATGTCGACGCACCGCTCCTGCGCCCGCAGGAACTGCTCCCGCAACAAGGGAACGACCTCACGATGCAGCGCGTCCGACGGCACGTCCGCCAGCGCCTCCCCCCGCCACTCCGCCAGCGCCCGGGCCAGCGAAGCCGCCTCCCCGTCCAGGTCACCCTCCCTGGCCGCCTGATGGGCCTCACTGACCAGCCTCTCGAACCGGCTGACGTCAACGCTCCCCGGCGGCACGTCCATCTGGTACGCCGGGCCGTGGGTGCTGATCGAGATGTCGGCACCCCACTCCTTCACCTGCGCGCGGAGCCGGGTCACGTACAGCTGGACCGCTCGGGTCGGATTGTCGGGCTGGCGCTCACCCCAGATCATCTCGGCCAGCTTCTCGACCGGCACCGGGGTGCCGGAACGCAGGACGAGAGCGGCCAGAAGGATCTGCAGTTTGGGGGAGGCGACATCAACGACTTGTCCATCGATGTGAACGTCGAGAGATCCGAGCAATCGGATATCGATGGGCATGACACCACTTCCGTACAAAAGCCACAGTGCGTGGGAGCTTCATCGTGGCTCTGGACGGCTGCCACCACTTCAGGCTGATGTCGTAGGCGGGGCCTTAGATTTTTGGCGGACGGCCTTAGACGCTCAGCACCGGCTCGCGTGCTCAGGCAGACCTGGTGATCATCAGACAGACGCGGCGATCATCAGGCAGAAACAGTGATCATGGGGCAGGCGCGGTGATCATCACGACGGCGGGGTGGGGACGAGCCCGGCCTCGTAGGCCGCGATGACCAGCTGGGCCCGGTCGCGGGCGTGCAGTTTGGCCAGGAGACGGCCGATATGAGTCTTGACCGTGCCGACCGTGAGGTGCAGGTGCCCGGCGATCTCGGCGTTGGACATGCCCTTGCCGACGAGCGTGAGCACCTCGCGTTCGCGCTGGGTGACGTCGCCGAGGTCGCGCGGGGCCGGGGCGGGGTGAGGGCGCCGCAGGAAGTCGGCGATGAGGCGGCGCGTGACGGTGGGCGCCAGCAGCGCCTCGCCGGAGGCGACGACCCGGATGGCGGCCAGCAGCTCGCCTGCCGTGGCGCTCTTGACGAGGAAGCCGCTCGCGCCCGCGCGCAGCGCCCCGTACACGTATTCGTCCAGGTCGAACGTGGTGAGGATCAGCACGCGAACGCCCGCAGTGGCGGGGTCGGCGCAGATCTGCCTGGTCGCTTCGATGCCGTCCATGTCCGGCATGCGGACGTCCATGAGGACGACGTCGGGGCGGCAGCGGCGGGCCAGGAGGACGGCCTCGGCGCCGGTACCGGCCTCGCCGACCGTGGTCAGGCCGGGGGTGGTGTCGATGAGCACCTTGAGGCTGTCGCGGACCAGCACCTGGTCCTCGGCGAGCATGACCCGGACGGACGGGGGCGGGGTATGGGGTGTGCCGTCCGCGCTCACCCCGTCCGCACTCACGCCGTCCGCGTTCACGCCGTCCGCGTTCATGTCCTGCGCGCTCACGTCCTCCGCGTTCATATCGTCTGTGCACGCGTCGCCTGTGCACGCGTCGTCTGTACGTGTGGCGTCTGTACGCGCGTCGTGATTGCTCACGTCGTCGGTGCTCACGTCGTCGGTGCTCACGTCGTCGGTGCTCACGTCGTGGATGCCTATGCTGTCGGTGCTCAGGTCGGGGTGCTGTTGCCGGTCGGGACGCCGGTCGGGACGCTGGCGGGGGCGCTGGCCGGGGCGTAGGGCAGGGTCGCCGACACGCGGAAGCCTCCTTCGGGTCGGTGGCCCGCGCTGAACGTGCCCCCGTACATCTTGGCGCGTTCGCGCATGCCGATCAGACCGTGCCCGCCATGCCCGCCGTGCCCACCGTGCTTCGTGGGCGGGGGGCGGCCGTGGCGGGGGCCGTCGTCGACGACCTCGATCCTGGCTTCCCTGCCGTCGACGTCCAAGGTGACCGAGCAGCGGGTGGGGCCCGCGTGGGTGATGACGTTCGTCAGGGCCTGCTGCACGATGCGGTACACCGACATCGCCACCGTGGGCGGTAACACGGCTTCCTCGCGGACGGTCAGGTTCACCTCGACGCCGGCCGAGCGGGCGTGGGCGGCCAGCTCGGGCAGGTCCGCCATGCCGGGTGCGGGCGGATGGGGCTGCCCTGGGTGCTGGAGCCGCCGAGGTTGCTCGGGATCGTCGTCGGAGCGCAGGAGGCCGAGCACCCGGTGGATCTCGGTGAGTGTGCTCCGGCTGGTCTGTTCGATGACGGCCAGCGCGGCGCGTACCTCCTGCGGACGGGCGTCGGCGACGTGGTTGGCGACGGTGGCCTTGACGGCGATCAGGCTCATGCTGTGGCCGATGACGTCGTGCAGCTCCCTGGCGATGTGCCTGCGCTCGTCGGCCACCGCGGCCTCGGCGAGGTGGCGGACGAGGCGGGCGGTCGTGTCCCGTTTCCATCGGACGGCCGTCCCGATCGCCCAGGCGGCGGCCAGCAGCACCCCGATCATCCCGATCTCGACCGGCCAGTACGGCGGCAGCTCACTGCGCGAGGCCGAGGGCGCCAGCCCGGGCAGCACCTGCGCGTAGAAGCTGAGAACCGCCCCCACCTCGGCGAACAGACAGACCACCAAGCCCGCCGCCGACCATACGACCGGCGCGGTGGAGGCCACCATGTACAGCACGAGCACGGTCGGCACGAACGACACCCAGATCGCGCCCGCCGCGACGCCCCCGGCCACGGTCGCCGCCACGCCCGAGGCGCACGCGAGCCCCAGCATGGCCCGCGGCCGACTCCGCCTGAGCGCGATCGGGAAGCTCAGGAGCGCCGCCACCGGCCAGGCCGACCAGGCGGGCCACCACGACGACGGGCCCGGCGGGTCGATGATGGCGTAGCCGACGACCAGCGCCACGACGACCGCTGTCGCGACGTCGACGGCACCCCGCCTGTCGAGCCTGCCCATTGACGACGCCCCCTCTGCCGAGCCACCAGCTCTTTCATGACGGAAGTTATCGCCTCGCCCCGCCGCCCGGCATCAGCCCACGGTAGGACATCCGCCTCTGTCTCAGGTCGTACCGCCGGAACGCGCTGACCTCCCAAGATGCGTCCCCAGCCAGACGCGTTCTCCTCGCTCCGTCGACGACCATGCTGCTGGCCGGCGCTCCGGCACACCGGTCCGGAGCGCACTCACACCGACATACGAGGCGGAACCCCTTCATGGATGCCACAGCCCCCGGGCGGCTCTCACAATGGCGGCGGACCATCGCCGACCGGCGCGCCGCCAGCACCGCCGCCAACCTGGGCCCGCAACCCCCGTTCCCGGGACGATGGGTGGGCGCCGTGGCGCTGATCGGCGGCCCCGCCCTGCTCATGGCCGGGATCCTGCTGCGCGTCCAGTTCCACTACTTCTTCCCTGACCAGCTCGCCGCCTACACCACCCACCCCACCCTCGTCACCGCCGCCTACGCCTGCTTCGCCTGCGGGAACATCCTGCTGTGGCCGGCGATCATGACCCTGGCCCAGCGCATCGCCGCCACCGCGCCGCTCTGGGGGCTGTGGGGCGGCTGCATGGTGATCACCGGCCTGTTCACCCGTACCTTCCAGTTCGGTACGGATCACCTGGCCTTCCACCTGACCGACAGCCTCGGGCTCCAGTCGATGATCAATGGCATCGACCACTATTACGTGGCATGGCGGGACACGTCCTGGCACCCGTTCAGGTCACTCTCGGGAACCATATTCTTCGGCTGGGTCGTGCTGGCCATCGGCGCCTACCGTTCCGGCGCCCTGGGGCTGGGACGCTCGATCGCGCTCGGCCTGATGACGATGCTCGCGCTCGGAACGCTCAAAGGCACCCAGATCCCGCAGTCCATCGTCGCGGCGGGCGGGCTCTGCGTCGCGCTCGTCCCCATGGGCATCTCGCTGCTGCGCAGCGGCCCGCCGCCGAGCCGGCGCGCTCTGATCTGGATCGCCGTCTTCGTCTGCTCCCTCGTCTTCGGCGCGCTCTACGGCCCCAGGGGGTGAGAAGGGCCCGGGGCCGCCGGCACGTACACGACCGGCCGTCGTCCGCATCCGTACGGCGGCCTCTTGATCGGTACGGCGGCCTCTTAAATGGTTTGCCCGCGGACGGCGCGCATTGCGATGCTCGCCGGGCAGGCACGGAGAGGAGCCCCCGAAGTGTCCACCACCGCATCCAGCAAGCCGTCCGGGTCCGAGCCGGAGGTCCGCACGACGGCCGGCGTTCTGCGCGGCGGCCGGGAGACGGGCCTGGCGGTCTTCCGCGGTATCCCGTTCGCCGAGCCGCCGGTCGGCGCCCTGCGCTTCGCCGCGCCGCAACCGGCGCGCGGCTGGGACGGTGTGCGCCCGGCGCTCGAGTTCGGCCCGCCGCCCCCGCAGTCCGGCCTGCTCGGGGCGTCCCAGGACAGCGCCGGCGACGACTGGTTGACGCTCAACGTCTGGACGCCGTCGCCGGACCCCGCGGCGGGGCTCCCGGTGATGGTGTGGATCCCCGGCGGCGGTTACGTCGGCGGCAACTCCAGCCTCCCGGAGTTCGACGGCGGACACCTGGCCAGGAGCGGAACCGTGGTGGTGACCCTCAACTACCGTCTCGGCGTCGAGGGGTTCGCGCAGATCGACGGCGCCCCGGCGAACCGGGGGCTGCTCGACCAGGTCGCGGCCCTGGAGTGGGTGCGGGACAACGTCCGGATGTTCGGCGGCGACCCGGACCGGGTCACGCTCTTCGGGCAGTCGGCGGGCGGCGGATCGGTCGCCTCGCTGCTGGCCATGCCGCGCGCCGCCGGGCTCTTCCGCCGGGCGATCGCGCAGAGCGTGCCGGGGCCGTTCTTCTCCCCTGAGCTGGCCGCCGACATCGCCGCCGCCTGCGCCGCCGAGCTGGGAGTACGTCCAACGGTGTCCGGTTTATCGGCGGTGGCTCCGGCCCGGCTGCCCGCAGCAGGTGACGCGATCTCCGCCAAGGCCGGCGGTCGGCTGGAGCGCTGGGGGCGGATCACCCAGCGGCCGATGCCGTTCGCGCCGGTCGTCGACGGTGACGTGCTGCCGGTCGCCCCTTGGCAGGCGCTGGCCGACGGCGCCGCCCGGGACATCGCGCTCATCGTCGGGCACACCCGTGACGAGCACACCTTGTTCAGCCTGATCGACGGCGTGCTCGGCCAGGTCACGCACGAGCAGGCCGAGGCCGCTCTGCGCCTGATCGCCCCCGGCCCGGACGGCGCGCGCCGCTACCGGGAGGCGTTCCCGTCCGCGAGCGACAACGAGCTGTACGAGCTGGTCAACGGGGACTGGCTGTTCCGCATGCCGAACCTCCACCTCGCCGACGCGCAGCTCGCCGGCGGTGGCCGGGTCCACCTCTACGAACTGACCTGGCCCGCCCCGGGGCTGGGCGAAAGCCTCGGCGCCACCCACGGCCTGGACGTGCCGCTCGTCTTCGGCAACCTGAGCAGCGGAGGGCCGGGCCTGCTGATCGGCGACCCGCCCTCGGCTGCGGCGCAGGAGCTGTCCGCGCGGATCCGCGGGGCGTGGACGGCGTTCGCCGCTCATGGCGATCCGGGGTGGCCCGCGTACGACGCCGAGCAGCGGCTGACACAGATCTTCGACACGCCGTCGGTGGTCACCGCCTATCCGGAGGAGGCTTCGCGGCTGCTGTGGCAGAACCACACTTTTGCGGCGCTTCCGCTGCTCACTCGGTAGCGGCGGCGTAAGGGGAGTCACGCTTACACGACACGCCCCGATCCCCGGCGACTCCGGCCAGGTCCTGACCCACGACGCGGTCTGCCTTGGTCAGGCCCGCGCGCCGCGGTCCAGTCGGTGCCGTGCGAATTCCGGGTGAGCGTCGCCGACGTGGATGCTGTTCTCGTCAAGAGCGTTGGCGATGTGGAAACGGCCCGCGTCGAAGACGAACTCCACCGCGATGGTGCCCACCGCCAGGTCATGACTCGAAGGGCGCCATTCGAGCAGGGCGACTTCGCGCAGTTCCTGGCCGACGAAGGGCTCAAGCCGTTCGTCGGCACTGGACCACTCCGGAGTCAGCTCGAACGACTCCCAGTCGCTGATCGCGGCCCTCGTGTCGATGCTGTTCCAGCCGATCGACAGCTCGTCGAGCTTCCAGTGGCAGATCTCCACCTGGACACCGTCGAAGTCCAGGACGACGGGACAGTCAGCGAACCAGTCCCCGTCCTCGGCGAAACGTACGATCGAGAATCCCGTCAGACGCCGGCCACCCAGCGCGGCCAGGGCCGTTCTGTGGTTCTCTCGGACGGCTCCAAGTCCGACGAGAAAGGTCGGCTCGAAGCCGGAGATCCCCATCACGATTGCCGATTGTCCAGGTTCTTCGTAGGACCGGCCAGCCGGTATTGAGGGTTCAGTTCGTTCACGTTCGCTACAAGAGGTCAACGCCGGTCGGTCAAGGCGACGACGCTCAGGGGGACACTCCGTAGCGGGTGGCGATCGCGGCGGCGCGGTTGCGCAGGGACGTGCGCAGCCATTGCGGGGTCAGGGCCTCCGCGTCCGTGGCGAGCTGCCACAGCGCCCATTCGGCGTGTCGCGCATCCTGGAAGGCCACCTCCAGCCGGAGCCACCCGTCCGTGTCGGCTTCCTCGGTGTGGACGGCCAGCGCGGTGCCCGCCAGTTCCTCCCGCCGCGCCGGATTCACCCGTACCAGCACGGTGACCTGGTCGCCGCCGGTCCGGAACCGTGTGCTGCGTTCCTGCCAGGCCCGGTCCAGGTCGACCCGGTCCGGTCGCTGTGCGGGTTCGGGAAGTTCCTCGGCGGCCAGGACGCGGGACAGCCGGTACGTGCGGTCCGCGCCGGACCTGGTGGCCAGCAAGTAGCCCTGGTCGCGTACGGTGACCAGGCCGATCGGGTCCACCGTGCGCCACTTCGGGGCCTGGTCCACAGCCGCGTAGTGGATGCGCAGCTTGTGTCCGGCGAGCACCGCGCGCCGGACCTCGGCCGCCACGGTGTCGGGCACCTCCTCGGCGACCAGCCGGCGCGAGAGGAGGTCGGTCGCGGGGTCGATGAGCAGTCGCTCGGCCGCGCCGGCGGCGGTGTCCCGATAGCCGGCGGGCAGCGCGTCGACCACCTTGAGCATCGCCGAAGCGAGGGCCGAGCCGAGGCCGAACGCCTGCGCGCCGCGCCGCGATCCGGCGATCAGCAGGGCGAGGGCCTCGTCGTGGTTCAGTCCGGTGAGCTCGGTCCGGAAGCCGGACAGCAACGCGAAACCGCCGTGCCGGCCGCGTTCGGCGTAGACCGGGACGCCCGCCGCTGACAGCGCGTCGATGTCGCGCAGCACGGTGCGGGTGGACACCTCCAGCTCGCGGGCCAGCGTGACCGCGGACAGCCGGCCGTGCTGCCGCAACAGCAGGACCAGCGAGACCAACCGGTCGGCGCGCATACAAAAACCCTACAGAGATACACGACACAGGATGTCGTGATTTTCCGGGAGGCTGGTCACCACGATGTCGAAGAAGGCGGCTGTCGAGCCGATGTACGTACTAAATCGAATGGAGTCGATGTGGCGATGGAACGAACGGCGGTCAACCCGTGGGCGTGGTCGGTGGAACTGGGGTACAACCAGGGCGAGATCGTCTCCGGGCACACCCGGACCCTGTACTGCGCCGGGCAGACCGCGATGAGCGGCGACGGCAAGCCCCAGCACGCCGACGACATGGCGGCGCAGCTGGCGCTGAGCCTCGACAACCTGGAGGCCGTGCTCGGCGAGGCCGGCATGTCCCTCGCGGACCTCGTCCGGCTCAACGTCTACACCACCGACGTCGATCGGCTCTTCGAGCACTACGGCGTACTGGCATCACGGTTGGGCGCCGCCGGGGGGGCACCGTCCACCACGATGCTGGGGGTGGCGCGGCTGGCGATCCCCGGCCTGATGGTCGAGCTTGAGGGGACCGCCGTCGCGTGACACGACCTCGCCGCCTCCGGCAAGGTTGCCGGAGGGGCACGCGCGGCAGGCAGGTGGGTGATCTCCGATGCTCAGAATGGTGACGATCGGCGTCTACGGCTTCGACGGCGAGTCCT
Organism: Nonomuraea rhizosphaerae; assembly: GCF_019396405.1. Classification (GTDB taxonomy): domain Bacteria; phylum Actinomycetota; class Actinomycetes; order Streptosporangiales; family Streptosporangiaceae; genus Nonomuraea; species Nonomuraea rhizosphaerae. The sequence goes on from NZ_JAHKRL010000218.1 coordinate 16,943, forward strand.
TCCTGCGCCGACTGGCGCGCGCGGACGTCCGCCTGCTGCTCGACGTACGCCAGCGCCGGGGCGTCCGCGGCCCCGAGTACGCCTGGGCGAACTCACGCCGGCTGCAGACGGCCCTCGCCCAGGCCCGGATCGCCTACGAGCACCACCCCGAGCTCGCCCCGACCACCGAGTTACGCCGGCTCCAGTACGCCGAGGACGCCCGTCAGGGGGTGGGCAAGCGCTCGCGGCGCGAACTCGCCGCCGAGTACGTCCGCCGCTACACCACCGAGATCCTCGACCCCGCCGACCTCACGCCGATCGTGTCAAAGCCGGCAAGCAATGGGACGGAGCTGCTGAACGGTGGGATCGCGGCGCTGCTATGTGTCGAGCGCGACCCCGAGGCCTGCCACCGTTCGTTGATCGCCCAGCGGCTGACCGAGCAGCACCACGTCACGGTCGAACACCTGCGCCCGTTGTGACGGTGACGTCGTGAGGTCCGCGACCGCGATCATCGCCGCCGCTGCTCTGGCCGGCAGGATGCGAACCGGACCCAGCATCTGCGCTGGCCAACAATCGATCGAACGCCGCCTGGGACAATTCGAAAATCACTGTCTGGAAAAACTTCATCACACACTGTCATAAGTAGGATCCAGCGGTATGAGCGACAACAAGAAGCGGATCACCATCACGGTGGATCCGCAGCTCGCCGCCTACGCCGAGCAACTCGTCGAGATCGGCAAGGCCAAGTCAGTATCGGCCGCGTTCAACGACGCCATGGCCGCCAAGCGCCTGCGGGAACAACACGCCCTCGCCCTGCTCCGGCAACGCGCCGCCCAAGCCGATCACGCCCGCATCGAACGGATGAGGAAGCACATCGACGCCCAGGCTCGCGCCCAGGGTTTCCAGGTGGCCACCGGTGAGTGACCACATCCCGACTCCTCTCATCCTGGACGTCGGCGTGCTCACCGACATCGCCCGCGGCGGCAGCGAACTATCGGCCTCATGCAGGACTACGACCGCATCGGCCAACCCTTTGTCATCCCCGCGCCGGCCGCTGCCGGCGCACTACTGGACGCCAAGGACAGCGAGGCAAGTTCCCTGCTCAGCGGCCTCGGCGCCTTCAACCACGCACAGGTGGCCGGCGTGGACAGCGTCGAGCAGGCGGAATTCCTGGTGGAGATGATCACCAGAACGGGGCTTGATCCATGGAGGGCGCACGTCGCGGCCCTGGCCGACCTGGCGACGTGCCCCATTCTCACCCTCGACCCGGCGCAATGGACGGAGCCCTCCCGTGCTCTGGAGCGCCCCCTGCACGTCATTGGAATCATTGATCCCGGACGATAGGTAGCAGGCGAAAGCAAGGGGCACGACTTCTGAAGATCGAGGCCCGGGGCGGCGACCGTAGTGATCCAACGGACCGCCGCATGAGGTGCGCACCAGAGGGAGGCGGTCCGAGCGGCGCGAGGCCCCTCAGGAGTCGGGACCGGCCTCGACTGGAAGCAGCGTCCGAGCTCAGGGCGCACCAAGACGAAGCTCTTTGAACCCGGAAACCGAGAAGGCCCTCCGGGATGATCCCGGAGGCCCTT
>NZ_JAHKRL010000219.1 GCF_019396405.1 Nonomuraea rhizosphaerae
GGCCTGTCCGTAGCGCGGTCAGGCCGGCCGTGGCCTCGCGCTGGATGGCCGTCGCGCGGTCGAGGAAGTCGAGGATCAGCTCCAGCTGCTCGTCGGTGTAACCGTCGTAGAGCGCGGCCAGCGCGGTCATGAACGGCCCGAACACCTCCTCGGCCCCCGTCAGCTGCTCGTGGTTGACCTCGACGATCACCCGTCGCCGGTCCTTGACGTCGCGGACTCGGCGGACCAGCCACTTGGCCTCCAGGCGGTCGATGAGGCCGCTGACCGTCGCGGGCGCCAGGCCGGTCTGCTGCGCCAGCTCCCCCGCCGTCATCGGCCCTCGCCGTTGCAGCAGGTCGAGCGCCTTCTCCTCGGTCATGCCGAGCCCCATGAGCTCGCCGATGGCGGTGTGGAACATGACGGCGGCGTTGCTGTTCTCCCGGCCGGCCACGCTGAGGGCTTCGAGCAAATTCTTTCGGTGTTCCGAAATATCTCTGGACAAGAGTCGCCTTCCCGGCATACCGTTTATTTCGTTCGCCCGAACGAAAGGATATCACGATGAAGGCTCTGGTCATAGGATGCGGCATCGGCGGCCCCGCCACCGCGATGGCCCTGCGCGAGGTGGGCATCGACGCCGAGATCTTCGAGGCGTACGACGGCACCGCCGAGGGCGTCGGCTCGTTCCTCAACGTCGCCTCGAACGGCCTGGACGCCCTGCGCACGCTGGGCGCGCACCGCGCGGTGATGGCGGCCGGGATCCCCACCCCGCACATGGTCATGTGGAGCGGCACCGGCAAGCGGCTCGGCGAGGTGGCCAACGGGCTCGCCCTCGACGACGGCACGGTGAGCCACACGATCCTGCGCTCGGACCTGTACCGCATCGTCCGCGACGAGGCCGCCGCCCGCGGCATCACCATCTCGTACGGCAAGCGCCTGGTCTCCTACGACGACACCGGCGACCAGGTGACGGCCCGTTTCGCGGACGGCACCGAGGCGAGCGGCGACCTGCTGATCGCCGCCGACGGCGTGCACTCGCGCACCCGCGCCCAGCTCGACCCCAAGGCTCCCCAGCCGCGCTACAGCGGTCTGTACAGCTTCGGCGGGATCGTCCGCGACCCCCGCTTCACCGGGGAGCCGGGCGTCTACCACATGGTGTTCGGCAAGCGCGGTTTCTTCGGCTACACCGTGGCCGAGTCCGGCGACACCTGGTGGTTCGCCAACCTGCCGCGCGAGCTGGGTGACGTGCCGGCGGACTGGAAGCCGGTGCTGGTCGAGGCGTTCAAGGACGACACGAACTTCTCCGCCGAGATCATCCGCGGCAGCGAGGTGGACCTGGCGCTGCCGGTCCACGACCTGCCGCCGCTGAGGACCTGGCACAAGGGGCGGGTGGTGCTGACCGGCGACGCCGCGCACGCCACCTCGCCGAGCTCGGGGCAGGGCGCCTCGCAGGCGATCGAGGACGCCATCGTCCTGGCCAGGTGCCTGCGCGACGCGCCGGGTCACGAGGAGGCGTTCGAGCGGTTCGAGTCCGAGCGGCGCGAGCGCGTGGAGCGGGTCGTGGCCTACTCGCGGACGATCAGCAACAGCAAGGCCGCGGGACCCGTCGGGCGGGTCTTCCGCGACCTGATGATGCCGCTCTTCCTCAAGAAGACGGCCAGCCAGGAGTCACTGTCCTGGATGTACCGCCACCACGTCAGCCTGTGACGGCCGCACAGGACGCGCCACCACGTCAGCCTGTGACGCCTCGATCCGCCGGGCCACCGCGTCGGCCCGCGAGACGGCCTCGGGGGTGGCGGGCAGCAGCGGCAGGCGCACGTCCGGGGTGGGGATCAGGCCCCGGGCGTGCAGGACGCCCTTGACGACGGCCGGGTTCGGCTCGGCGAACAGCGCGGCCGACAGCCGCGCGAGGCCGCTGCCCAGCGTCCGTGCCCTGGCGACGTCCCCCGCCCGCCAGGCCCCGGCCAGCTCGACGAACCGGTCCGTGGCCAGGTGCGCCGAGGCCAGGATGCCGCCCGAGGCGCCCAGCGCCAGCATCGGGGAGACGAACGCGTCGTCGCCCCCGGCCACCTCGAACCCCTCGGGCAGGTCGCCGAGCAGGTCGATCGCGTCCTGGTCGACCCCGCCGGCCGCGTACTTCACCCCGGCGATCATCGGGTGCGCGCCCAGCTGACGCAGCGTGGCGGCGCTCACGGCCTGTCCGGTCCGGTAGGGGATGTGGTAGATCACCAGCGGCACCGGCGTCTCCTCCGCCAGCGCCTCGAAGTGCGCGACGACCCCGCGCTCCGACGGCCGCAGGAAGTACGGCACGGTGAGCAGCGCGGCGGACACCCCGGCGGGCAGCTCCTCGATCGCGGCGGCCACCGAGCGCGTGTCGTTGCCCGTGACCCCCACGGTCAGCGGCACCCGGCGGTCGGCGCAGACGCGGGCGCAGATCTCGATCACCCTGGAGCGCTCGTCCGGCGTCAGCGCCACGACCTCCCCGGTGGTGCCGAGCGCGACCAGCCCTGAGGCGCCCTGGTCGAGCACGTGGCAGGCGAGCTTCTCGATCACCTCGGCGGCCACCTCGCCCGTCTCGGTGAACGGCGTGATCAGCGGCACATGGATTCCAGTCAGCATGCTTCGAGCGTGACCGGTATCGATACGTTAGGTCCAGCGCGAGTTTCTGCGGTTGAGCTTAAGCTTGACTGATGCTCGATCCTCGCAAGCTGCGCCTCCTGCGCGAACTCGCCGAGCGCGGCACCATCGCCGCCGTCGCCGAGGCCGTCACGTTCACGCCGTCGGCGGTCTCCCAGCAGCTCAGCGCGCTGGAGCGGGAGGCGGGGGTGCCACTGCTCGAACGCACCGGGCGTACGGTGACGCTCACCCCGGCCGGGCACCTGCTCGTCGAGCACGCGCACGCCGTGCTGGAGCAGCTCGAACGGGCGAGCGCGGCGCTCGCCGAGGTGCGCGGCGGCCCGTCGGGGCCGCTGCGGATCGGCGCGTTCCCCACGGCCGCGCGGGTGCTGCTGCCGCCCGCGCTCGCCGAGCTGACGCGGGCGCATCCAGGGCTGCAGCCGATGGTCGCCGAGATCGACCCCGCCGACGTCTCCGACGCGCTGCGGGCCGGCGAGCTGGACGTGGCGCTGGTGCACGAGTACGACTTCGTGCCCCCCGTCACGGACGCGTCGCTGCGTACGGAGGCGCTGTTCGAGGAGCGGATGTACCTCGCCGGCCGGGAGAGGGTCGCCGAGGCGCGCGAGGACGACTGGATCGTCGGCAAACCCGGCACGCTGTGCCACACGATGGCGATCAGGGCCTGCCAGGCGGAGGGCTTCGAGCCGCGGGTGCGCCACCACATCGACGACTTCGACACCGTGCTGGCGTTCGCGGCGGCGGGCCAGGGGGTGGCGCTGGTGCCGCGCCTCGCCGCGCTCACCCCGCCGCCGGGGGTGCGGCTGACGGGGCTGCCGCTCAGCCGCCGTACGCTGGCCGCCTTCAGGAGGGGGTACGGCGGGCATCCGGCGGTCAGGGCGGCCGTGGCGGCCTTCCACACCGCGATCGCCGGCCTTCCGCTCTGACGATCGGCAATCGGTCGCGTCACGACCTCAGCAGGCCGTGGACCAGGTCGGCGAGGACCGCGGCGACCCTCGGCGACTCCCCCGCCCTGAGCAGGGTGCTGATCGGCTCGGTGTGCAGGGTGCCGAGCAGGACGTGGGCGATCAGACCGGCGTCCACGTCCGGCCTGGCCTCGGCGATCAGCGCCGAGACGTGGCCGTGCCAGAACAGGTAGATCGGGTTCTCCAGCCGCGAGCCGTTCCGGTTGGTGAGCCTGGCGTGCTCGTGCGCGGCGATCAGGCCCGCGTTCCTGGTGGCCATCACGAGCGCCGCGTCGAGGAAGGCGACCAGGCGCTCGGCGGGTGGCGCGCCCGGGCCGAGCGGCGGCGGCCCCTGCCTGACCTCCTCCTCCAGCGCGCGGGCCCGTTCGGCCATCAGCTCCTGCATCAGCCCCACGCGGCTGCCGAAGCGGTGGAACACCGTCCCCTTGCCCACGCCGGCGGCCGCGGCGACCCGCTCCACGGAGACCTGCTCCGGCGGGTTGCCGCGCAACAGCTCCTCGGCGGCCCGCAGGATCGCCTGCCTGTTGCGGGCCGCGTCGGCTCGCTCCCGACGTTCCATCAGGTCATTGTCCCACCTCTCGACAAAGTGGACCGCTGGTCCATATATTAACTGGCCCGTCGGTTCACTTACTTGGAGGAAGCCGGATGCGCGCTGTCGTCATGCATGAAACGGGCGGCCCAGAGGTGCTCAAGCTGGAGGAACGACCGATGCCCGCGGCCGGTCCCGGGCAGGTGGTCATCCGGACGGCGGCCATCGGGGTCAGCCGCGCGGAGGCCAGGATGCGCGACGGCTCGCTGCCGTTCCCGATGCCGCTGCCCGTGGTGATCGGGGCCGAGGCGGCCGGGGTGGTCACCGAGGTCGGCGCCGGGGGCGACGCGTCGCTGCTGGGCGCCACGGTCGCCGGGGTGACGGGCGGGGCGGGCTCGTACGCCGAGTACACGACCCTGCTGGAGGCGATGCTGTGCCGGGTGCCCGAAGGGGTGGAGCCGGTGGACGCCTGCGCCACGGCCGCCCCCGGCGCGGTGGCGCTCGCGCTCCTGGACAAGGCCGGGCTCACGGGCGGCGAGACCGTGCTGGTCGAAGGGGGTGCCAGCACCGTCGGACGCTACCTGCTCGCGCACGCCAAGGAGCTCGGCGCCGGGAAGGTGATCGCCACGGCGGGGGCGCCGGAGCGGAGGGAGCGGGCGCTGGAGTTCGGCGCCGACGTGGTCGTCGACCGCCGGGACGCGGCGTGGCCCGACGCGCTGCCGGAGGTGGACGTGGTCTTCGAGTCGATCGGCGGGCAGGCGGCCCGGCGGGTGCTCGACCACCTCACCCCCGGGACGGGGCGCATGCTCTGCTACGGCCGGCTCAGCGGCGAGGCCCCGGCCGTGAGCGCCGCCGACCTGCTGGAGCGCGGGGTGTGGGTGGCCGGGTGCGGCGGGCCCCGGTGGGCGGCGGACGTGTTCACCAGGCACTGCCCGGAGATCCTGGCCAGGGTCGCCGACGGGCGCAGCCGGGCCTACGTCGAGGCCACGCTGCCGCTGGAGGAGGCCCCGCGCGCCCACCGGCTCGTGGAGGAGGCGTCGGCGGGCCGCGTCCTGCTGATCCCCTGACAGCGCCCGTCATTCGAGCGGCGCTCAGCGAGGGGCGCGGAGCCCTGAGACGATCATGTGGAACATCAGCTCGTAGGTGTCGTCGAGCTTCTCCGGCAGCCCGAACCCGCCCGCCGTCTCCAGCACCGAGAACCCGTGCGCGGCCGCCCGCAGGCAGCGCACCGCGTGGATCGCCTCCGACCCGGTCAGCCCGTACGCCCTGAGCGCCGCCAGCCCGATGTCCACCAGCCGCTTGCCCGGCTCGACCGTGGCCGCGACGGGGGCCTGGATCACCGTGGCGTAGCGGCCGGGATGCCGCGTGACGTACGAACGCCAGGCGTCCATCAGCGCCCGCAGCGCCTCGTCGCCCGACCTGCCGAGCACGGCGGCCCCCACGTGGTCCGCCATCTCGCCGAGCACCCGCGCGGACAGCAGTTCACGCAGGTCGGCGAGGTTGCGGACGTGTTTGTACAGGGACGGGGTGGCCACGCCGGCCCGCGCGGCCACCGCGGACAGCGTCAGCGCGGCGGGCCCGTCCTCGTCCACGATCCGCACCGCCAGGTCGACGACGGCCTCCCGTGACAGCGCCGCCCTAGCCATTGCCCTCCTTGGGACCGCTGCTCTCCTTGAGGAAGGGCAGCACGGCGGCGGCGACCTCGTCGGGGTACTGGGCGTGCGGATAGTGGCCGGCGCCGTCGATCATCACGACCCTGCCGCGTCCCTCGGGCATGGCCGCGACGATACCGTCCGCCTCCGCCTCCGGGGCGGCCCAGTCGGGGTCGAGCGTGCCCATGACGACCAGCGCGGGGCACGGGATCCGCCCCAGCACGGCGCCCGCGTCGGCCGGCGGGGAGCCGCCCATCTTGGTGATCACCTTCATCCGGCCCGGCCTGCGCAGGTCGGCCTCGAGCGCGGCGATGTACCCGGCGTGGTCGGCCGGTCTGACGCCGGGGTAGGCGACGTCGAGGTAGCGCTTCCACATGCCGACGCTGCCCAGGGCGCCGGCGGCCAGCAGCCGCAGCATGCCCTTGCGGTGGCGGGCGACCCGCAGCAGGCCCGGCAGGTCGATCTTCTGCGCGCGGGTGAACGGGCCGATCTCCACCACGGCGCCGACCAGCTCGGGCGCGCGGACCGCCGCCAGCGTCGCTGCGCCGCCGGAGAACGAGTGCCCCACGATGACGGCCGGGCCGCCGCCCAGGTGGCGGATCAGCGCGAGGAGGTCCCCGGCGACGTCCACGCGGGTGTAGGAGGGCCAGCCGGTGCTGGACTCGCCGTGGCCGCGCAGGTCCAGGCTCGCCACCCGGTATCCGGCCGCGACGAGGTGGGGAACGAGGAAGCGGTAGGCCCTGCGGCCGTCGCCCATGCCGTGCGCCAGCACGACCAGCGGGCCTTCGCCCGTCACGTCGTAGGCGATCCGTCCGCCTTCGTGCTCCAGGAACTCGGTCATACCGGCCTCCATGGCTAATGTCTGTAGCTAGAAAGCTAATGCTATTAGCCGCAGGCGTCAAGCACAGGCCGCTGCTCCTTGTACGAGCGCTGGTCAGCGGCGGCGGCCGGTGATGATCCAGGCGCGCGAGTCGAAGTACACGCCGCTGCCGGTGTCGTGGGCGGCGAACATGGCGTGCAGCCGCGTACGTGCCTGCTCGGCCGCTACAGGGTCAAGGCCGGCGAGCAGATCCCTGTACTCCCGCAAGCGGAGCATGTTGTCGAAGGCGGCGCCGGGGTCCGGGCCGTAGTAGACCGGCTCGTGCACATCGGTGAAGCTGACCTGGGTGAAGCCCGCCGCCGCCAGGATGCCTCGCGCGATCGCCGGGTCGGCGAGTGAGAACGGGCCAGGACCGTCGGCGGAAGGGGCGGGTGCCACCGTCGCGCCGGTGAGGCTCCGGCGGAACGCGGACGCCCACTCGTTGCGGTCGTGATCCTGCCACACCAGCAGCACCAGGCGCGCTCCAGGGCGCAGAGCGCGCCCGATGTTGGTGAACGCGGCGACCGGATCGGCGAAGAACATCACTCCGAACCTGCTGACGCAGAGATCGAAGGACGCCGGCGGGAAGCGGAGCACCTGGGCGTCGCCCTGCTGGAAGGTGATGTTGCGCAGGCCCTGCTCGTCACTGAGCCGACGGGCCCGTTCGAGCATGGGCGCGGAGAGGTCGACGCCCACCACGCTCCCGGCGACGGCGGCGTGGGCGGCCTCGCGCGTGGACTGCCCCGTGCCACAGCCGACGTCGAGCACCCGGTCGCCCGAGCCGACGCGGGCGGCGGCACGGAAGGGCACGTTGTGCAGACGCAACTCCGCGTCGTAGTCGAACAGGCCGGTCGGCCCTGTCGCCCGCTTCACGGAGCACGCCTCGCGTCCGGGCCGGACACGTAGCCCGCCAGTATGTTCGCCACCTCTTGAGGGCGGCTGAGGGGGGCGCAGTGGCCGCCCGCGATCTCGTCGGGGACGATGCCCAGGCGCTCGGGCACCAGCCGGCGGAAGAAGTCGGGCGGGAAGCAGCGGTCCTCCGTGCAGAGCACGAATTTGGTCGGCACGTCCGGCCAGGCGTCCAACGGCCACGGAGCGGCCGACGCGGCGGTGGACGGATGGTCGCGCTCCTTGCTCATCGCCTCCTCGGCCAGCGCCCGCGGCACATCGTGCAGGAAGGTCACGAAGGGATCGGCGTTGCCGGTCAGACCGCCGTCGCGCTCGGCCTGTTCCTCCACCGCGCTCTGGCAGCCGGTGCTGGCCCACCACTCCTGCGGCGGCTCACCCGGCGTCGGGATCATGCCGGCCAGGAGGACCAGCACGTCGACAGGCAGCCGATCGGCGACCAGCGGGGCGGTGAACGCGCCGAACGAGTGGCCGACGACGACCAGGTCCCGCTTGTCACCGATGGCCTCGACCACGACGTCGGCGTAGTCGGCCAGGGTCTTGGAGTCGTCGCCGGCCGGAAGGTCAGGAGCCAGGACGTCGTGCCCGAGCGCTCGCAGCTCGGCCGCCACCAGGTGCCAGGACCATCCGACGTCTCCGCCGCCATGGATCAACACGAACGTACTCATGGGACTCTCCTTTGATGCTTGATGATGGAACCCGGATCTATCGGTGGAACTCCGAACGCACGACGACGGCGACCGCGAGCACCACGACCCCGCCGCCGACAAGAGTCGGCGCCGTCACCGGTTCGGCGAGGAGCAGGTTGCCCAGGAAGACGGCCACCAGCGGATTGACGTAGGCGTACGTGGCCGCCAGCGAGGTCGCCGTCGCCTGGAGCAGCCAGATGTAGGCGGAGAACGCCAGGACGGACCCGAACAGGACCAGACAGCCCCACGCCGCCCAGGACGCGGCCGAGTAGGCGACCGGGTCGAAGCGCTCGCCACCGGCCAGCCCGATGACCGTCAGCGTCCCGCCCCCGATGATCATCTCGTGGACCACGACCACGAACGGGTCACGCGGCAGCTCGATCCTCGGCTGGTACCACGAGCCGAACGCCCACGACAGGCCGGCGGCGAGGACGAGCGCCATGGTCCAGAGCGGAAAGGCGCCGCCGAGACCGTTCGCGGTGACCACCACGACCAGGCCGCCGAAGCCCATCGCCACGCCCGCCACCGTCCGACCGGCGGGGCGTTCGCCCGACAGGACGCGGTAGCAGATCACCCACAGCGGCACGGCCGCGATCAGCAACGCCGTGATCCCCGACGGGGCCCCGCCGTATTCGGCGACGGTCACCAGGCCCTGGCCCACCACGACCAGCAGGAGCGCGATCCGCGCGCACCCCAGCAGTTGCCCGCGGGTCACGGCCAGCCGTCGCAGGCCGCCGCGCATCGCCAGCGCCCCGCCGACCAGCAGGCCGGCCGTCAGGAAGCGGACACCGGAGCTCACGAGCGGCGGCATCTCCTCGACCATGACCCGGATCGCGAGGTAGGTCGAGCCCCAGACGACGTAGACGATCGCCAGGGCGGCCCCGACGAGCAGACGAGAGCTTCGCGCTGCGGTCGGCGCGACGACGGTTGCTGTCATGCCAGTCACGTTAGAAGCCAGGCATCATCATTAAAAGCGATTGTTTATGGTCAAATCGATCGCTTCAAGCGATTGACTGGCGTACGCTGGTACCCGTGACCGATCTCGAACTGCGGCACCTGGCCGCGATGGCCGCCGTCGCCGACGAAGGCTCGTTCGGCCGGGCGGCGACCCGTCTCGGCTACACCCAGTCGACGGTGAGCCAGCAGATCGCCGCGTTGGAGAGGTCCGTCGGCGGCCCGGTGTTCGACCGACCGGGCGGGCCCAGACCGGTACGGATCACGCCGCTCGGCGCCGTCGTCCTCGAACACGGACGCGAGCTGCTGGCGAAGGCGGCAGCCCTGGCCGAGGCCGTGGACCGGTTCCAGGCCGGCGACGGCCGGATCGACATCGGCACCTTCCAGAGCGTGTCCACGGTGATCCTGCCGACCGTCGTCCGCCGGCTGCGCGACGAGCACCCCGGCTGCGAGATCCGGCTGTCCGAGGAGGAGCCGGAGGCGCCCCGGATCGGCGACCTCGACCTGCTGTTCTACGACGGCCCCCTCGGCGACGACGTCGAGCACGTCAAGCTGCTCGACGATCCGTACCTGCTGGTGGCCAGGCGCGGCGCCTTCTCCGAGCATTCCGTCCCGCTGGACCGGCTCGACGGCGCACCGCTGGTGGCCTGGCCGTCGACCTGCGACCAGCCCAGGATGGAGGAGGCGTTCGTCCGCGCCGGCGCGCACCCGAAGATCGTCTTCCGTACGGCGGGCAACGAGACGCTGCTGGCGATGGTGCGAGCCGGGATGGGATCGGCCGTGCTGCCGTGGCTCGCCATCCACGCCGCCGGCGTCGAGTCCGACGACCGGCTCCGCGTCCACGAGCTGCGACCGGCCATCACCCCGCGCGAGATCTGTCTGCATTGGCGAGCCGGCCGTACCCACTCCCCCTTGGCGGCCCGGGCGATCGAGATCGCCGTCGAGGTCGCCTCCGACCTGACCGGCGAGCCGGCCCTGGAGCACTGACGCCGGCCTGCGGCTGTACGACGACAGGCCGGCCGCCGCCCTCTCAAGTCCCCGATCAGGCGGTGATCGCTTCGAGCACGGCGGCCGTGCTGCCCCGGTCGGAGTCGTAGTCACCCGCCGTCGCCGCGATCACCAGCTCACGCCCGGGAACCACGTGGATGACCTGCCCGCCGTTGCCGTGGGCAGCGAGCCACTTGCCGCCGTCCCCGACGTACCACTGGTAGCTGTACTCGCGGTCGTCGCCGATCCGCACCCGCGGCCGGGACAGCTCGTCGATCCAGCTCCGCGGCACGATCCCGCGCCCGCCGTCGAGCACCAGCCCGCCGATCGCGGCCAGGGCGCGCGGCGTCAGCCGCAGCCCGGCCGCCGCCAGCTCGACGCCGTCGGCGCCCCGCGTCCACTCGAACGCCTCGATCCCCAGCGGCCCGAACAGCCTGCGCCCGGCGAACTCGGCCAGCGATCCGCCCGTCCCGTTCGTGATGATCCGTCCGAGCAGGGCCGACGCCCCGCCGCAGTACCGCCACAGCTGTCCCGGCTCCTCCACGATCGGGCGCTCCAGGACGAAGCGGTGGCGGTCGGGCGCGTGTTCCATGGCGATCTCGCTGTTGGCGACGCTGGTGTACGGCGCGCTCTCGTCCCATTCGAGGCCCAGGGTCATGGTCAGGGCGTGCTCAACGGTCAGGCGGGTCCGCCGCGGGTCCTCGGCCAGGTCCGGATATTCCGGGAACTGGGCGAGCAGGCTCTCCTGCGGCTCCGGCACCTGCTTGTCGGCCAGCGCGATGCCGTACAGGAGCGAGACCACGCTCTTGGTGATGGACCTGATGTCGTGCAGGGTCTCCGGCCCGAACACCACGTGCCCGAGCGGATCGCCGAGACAGTGGTCCTCGCCCTCGCCGTAGCGTTCGACGACGGTCGCGCCGTGCTCGACCACCACCAGCCCGTGCAGGCCGGGCGCCCGCCCGTCACGCACCACACCGTCCACCCGCTCCGCCGACGTCATGACGACCTCCTGTCTCCCGTACGGACTTGCCGGTATAGAGCCTGACACCATGTCAGGGTCAATCCCGGTCGTGGTGGCATACGACCTCCAGCAGGAATCCATGCGCGTCCCGCCAGAAGGCGGCGTAGTAAGGCGGTGGATATTCCGGGAAATTTCGTGGTTCGTGGACGACCTCGTCGCCCAGCGCCACCACCCGCTCGTGCACCGCGCGGACGGCGGACCGGCTCCTGACCATGAACGCGAGGTGCTGCAGCCCGGCCCGCGCCGGCGAGTAGGCCCCGCCCTCCGCGACCGGATAGAAGAACAGGTACGTGCCAGGCTTGCCACCGGCGGGCCGGTAGGCGAACTGGTCGGCGTCGCTGAGGAACTCCTCGAAGCCGAGCAGCGGCATGAGCCGGTCGTAGTAGTCCTTGGCCCGCGTCAGGTCGGGAACGCCGATCCCCAGATGTCCGATCACCTGCCCAGGATGCCGGGAAAAGGGTGACAACGCGGTAAGCGCCAGGATCCGTCGTCCCGTTTCGCCACCGAACGGCCGGAGCCGCGTTCGCCGCTGAACGGCCGGAGCCGCGTTCTGCCGCTGAACGGCCGGAGCCGCCTGCCCGCGCGACGGCGGACAGGCGGCTCCAGGACAGGATCCCTCATCAGGCCGGCGGCGCGAGCCGCCCCCGGATAACGGGTCTGAACGGGGTGTCACCGCCCGGTCGGCTCACCCCCGTACGACATCCAGCCCTGGCTCGGCCAGCCGTTCGAGCCGCCCCAGCCGCCCCAGCCGTGGCTGGAGTACCACGGCTGCTGGTGCCCGTAGCGGCGCCCGCTGGCGCCGGCGCGGCCGGCGTCCATGCTGCCGGTGCGGATGCCGTTCCAGTCGGCGACGAAGAAGTCGCTCGCCTGCTTCGCCTTATGCGTGCTGATCTCGCTGGTCGGACGGTCGTAGCCGTAGTGGTCGTCCGCGGCCGCGGGACCCGCCCAGAGCAGCAGGCCAGAGGCGGTCATGGCTAGCGCGGTGATGGCGTGCTTGTACAAGGTCTATCCCCCAGAGGTGATGACGCCGTTGTTCCGCCCGCTTGCCTACCCCCCATAGTGGATCATCTGTCCCATGGAATGATCTAGGTGTTTTTACGATCGCCTGTCGCACCCCTACCAGTCAGTCGGACATTCCCCATAAGTCCACCATGCAGGTAATAGAGAGCACGTATCGGACGATCACCGGAGAAAGGGTGTCAGCGACCTGTTGCCGAGTGACGTCAGGAGGCCTGGCCGGCCTCGGCCGCGGTGAGCGGGGCGGCGATCTCCTCCAGGCCCTTGCGTTCGGCCTTGACGCCCAGGAACAGCTCGACCAGCCCCGCCGCGATCATGATGACCGCGCCGATGGCGAACGCCAGCGCCGTGTCCCCCGCCCTGCCGGTCTCGACGAGGCTGGCGAAGATGAGCGGGCCGGCGATGCCGCCCGCGGCCGTGCCGATCGCGAAGAAGAACGCGATGGCCATCGCCCTGGTCTCCATCGGGAAGATCTCGCTCACCGTCAGGTACGCCGAACTCGCCCCCGCCGAGGCCACGAACAGCACCACCGACCAGCAGGCCGTCAGCGTGACCGCGGTCAGCATCCCCTGGCTGAACAGCCAGGCGGTGCCGAGCAGCAGCACCCCGGACCCGATGTACGTGGCCGAGATCATCGGCACCCTGCCGACCGTGTCGAACAGCGGGCCGAGCAGCAGCGGGCCGAGGAAGTTCCCGACCGCGATGACCGCGAAGTAGTAGCCGGTGTGCGTGTCGATCTTGAAGAACGTGGACAGGATCTGCGCGTACCCGAACGTGATCGCGTTGTACAGGAATGCCTGGCCGATGAAGAGCGACAGGCCGAGGATCGTGCGCTTGGGGTACAGGGCGACCATCGTGTGCGCGATCCGCAGGAACCCGATCGACTTGCGCTGGTGGATCGTCATCGACTTGTCGGGCTCCGACAGGTCGCCGCCGACCTGGCGCTCGATGTCGTCGACGATGTCCTCGGCCTCCTTGCCCCGGCCGTGGATGAACAGCCAGCGCGGGCTTTCCGGCACGTGCCGCCGTACGAGGAGGATGGCCAGGCCCAGCACCACGCCCAGGCCGAACGCGACCCGCCAGCCGATGTTGACCGGCAGGTCGTTCAGCAGCGGGACGGTCAGCAGCGCGCCGCCGGCCGCGCCCAGCCAGTAGCTGCCGTTGATGATGATGTCGATCCGGCCGCGGTGCGCGCTCGGGATCAGCTCGTCGATGGCCGAGTTGATGGCCGCGTACTCGCCGCCGATGCCGAACCCCGTCATGAACCTGAACAGGAAGAACCACCACGCGTCGAAGGAGAACGCGGTCATCAGCGTCGCCACGAGATAGACGATCAGCGTGATCAGGAACAGCTTCTTCCTGCCGAACCTGTCGGTCAGCCAGCCGAAGAACAGCGCTCCCGAGCAGGCGCCGGCGACGTAGAGCGCGGCGGCGAGCCCGGCCACCTGCGCCTGGCTGATGTCGAGGCCGCTGCCGGGCTTGGCGAGCTGCGCGGAGAGGTTGCCGACGATGGTGACTTCGAGGCCGTCCAGAATCCACACCGTGCCGAGACCGACCACGATCATCCAGTGCCAGCGCGACCAGGGCAGCCGGTCGAGCCTTGCGGGCACCTTGGTGGTGACGGTGCCTGTCTCCGCGTCGCTCATAAGCTTGACCAGGTACCCCATGAACGGGTGGCAAACGTTCTGCAAGAGCGACCCGCTAAGTTGCGACAGATGAAGGCCCGCATTACCGAAATTTCCACATACCTCCCTGCGGCGACGCTGACCAGCGACGACGTCGAGCGGCGCATCGAGGGTTACCGCCCTCCGCGCGGCATTGTCGAACGGATGACCGGCATCCGGCGCCGCCACGTGGCCGCCGACGACCAGCAGGCCTCCGACCTGGCGGTCGAGGCCGCGCGGGAGCTGGCGTCCGGCGTCGACCTGCTGATCTTCGCCTCGGCCTCGCAGGACCTGGTCGAGCCGGCGACCGCGCACATCGTGGCCGCCAAGCTGGGGCTGTCGTGCCCGGTGTTCGACGTCAAGAACGCCTGCAACAGCCTGCTCAACGGCATCCAGGTGGCCGAGGGGCTGATCGTCTCCGGCTCCTACCTCCGGGTGCTGGTGTGCACGGGCGAGACGCCGTCGCGGGCGATCAGGTGGTGGGTGCGGGACCGGGCGCAGTTCGTGGACGCGTTCGCGGGGTACACGCTGTCGGACGCGGGGGCGGCGGTGCTCGTGGAGGCCGACCCATCCCGCGGCATCTTCTACCGCGATTTTTCGGCAGACAGTACGGCGTGGGCGATCGGCACGCTCCCCGGCGGCGGCTCGATGCACCCTCGCGACCCCGAGTACGGCTACTTCCGCGGGGACGGCCGCCGGCTCAAGGAGGCGTTCGAGCTCGTCGGGCCCGACCTCTACCTCAACGCGCTCAAGCGCACCGGCCTGACCTGGGACGACTTCGACCTGGTGGCGGTGCACCAGGTGGCGCTGCCGTACCTGGACGTCCTGGTCCGGGCGCTGGACATCCCCCAGGACCGGCTGGTGGTCACGCTGCCCGAGCACGGGAACTGCGCCTCGGCCACCCTGCCGCTGCAGCTCATGCACGCCCGCAAGGGCGAGCGGGTGGCGATGCTGGGCCTCGGCGGCGGCATCAGCCTGGGCATCATGCTGGCGGACCTGTGAACGCCCGGAGCGCCGGCAGACCTGTGAACGTCCCGAACGCCGGCGGACCTCTGAACGCCCGCAGCCTGCGGGCCCGCACCTCCATGAGCCCCGAGACCCGGCTCCACCTGGCCGCCCACCCCTTCGCCTACCCCCTGATGCGCCTGCTGGCCCGGCTCGGCCCGGTGGTGCGGGTGCCCGGCTTGGGCGTGGTCGTCAACGACGCCGCGACGGCCCGGCGGGTGCTCATGGACGGCCGCTTCCGCAAGGACGGCCCCGGCTCGCCCGGCGACCTGTGGACGCCCGTGCTCGGCCCGTCCGTGCTGCTCAACATGGAGGGCGAGCCGCACGCGGCGCTGCGCGCCAAGCTCGCCCCGCTGTTCACGCCGTCGTCCGTCGCCGCGCTGGTCGCCGACGTGCTGGCCGAGCCGCTGGAGGAGCTGCGGGTACGCCTGGCCAAGGGCGACACGGTCGACCTGGTGGACGAGATGCGGCTGCTGGCCGGGGCGGTGATCTGCCGGGCCGTCGGCCTGGGCGAGGTGTCGGCGGCCAGGGCCAGGCGGCTGTTCGCCGACGGGGAGCGGGTGGTGTCCATGGTCTCCCTCAGGACGAGGCGGCTGAGCCCGCGCCAAGCCGCCGTCGCCCGCGAGGTGCTGGACGGGATCGGCGACATCGCGCAGGCCGCGTACGACGCGGGCGACCCGGCCACGGTGATGGGCCGGATGCGCGAGCTGGGGTTGTCGGCGGCGGAGGCGCGCGGGGCGGCCGGGGCGTTCTTCCTGACCGGCACGGAGACGGTCGCCACGTTCGTGCCCCGGCTGGTGGCGCTCCTGCACGATCACGACATTTCCGATGTCGATCTCGACAGGGCGATCGAGGAGGCGATGCGGGTCACGACGCCGACGCCGGTGATGCTGCGCTCGGTGGCCCGGCCCGTACGGGTGGGCCGCGTCCTGGCCAGTCCGGGCGACCGCGTGGTGATCGTCACGCACAACTGCGCCCGCGCGTACGGCCCCTTCGACCCGTCCCGGCCGCACCCGCCGGAGCTGCGGCGGCTCTGGTTCGGCGCGGGCCCGCACTTCTGCATCGGCTACCCGCTGGCGCTGGCGGAGATCCGCGCGGTGGCCCGGGTGGTGCTCGAACGGCCGGTCGAGGTGGTCTCCCGCCGCGCCGCCCGTGGCGTGCTGCTGCCCACGTACGAACGGCTGCTGGTCAGGGCGGCATGAGGGTCGGGGCGGCATGAGGGTCGGGGCGGCATGAGGGTCGGGGTGACGGGGGCGTCCGGGTTCGCGGGCGGCGCGGTGTGCCGGGCGGCGGTGGCGCGCGGCTGGCAGGTGTACGGCTTCGGCCGCCGACCTGCGGACATACCCGGCGTCTCGTACACGCCGTGGGAGCTGGTGCACGGCGAGCCCCCCGGCGTCGAGCTGGACGCGCTGATCCACTGCGCCGGCAGCGTCACCGACTGGGGAGCGCCGCGCGAGATCTGGCAGGCGAACGTCGAAGGCACCAGGAACGCCGCCCGCGCCTTCCCCGGCGCCAGGTTCGTCCACGTCAGCACTGCCAGCGTGTACGACCCGCGCCGCCCGACGATCATGGCCAGGGAGCACGAGGCCCCGGTCAGCCGGTACGTCAACGCGTACGGCGCGTCCAAGGCGGCGGCCGAACGCCTGCTGGCCGGACGCCTGGCCGACGGCCGCGCGGTCGTCCTGCGCCCGCACGCCGTCTACGGCCCCGGCGACACCACGCTGCTGCCCCGCGTCCTGCGCTCCGTCAGGGGCCGCAGGCTCGTCGCCGTCGGTGACGGGCGGCAGCGGATCAGCCTGACCTCGGTGGGCAATCTCGCGGAGGCGTGCCTGCTGGCCGTCACCGCCCCGGCCGGCACGTACAACGTGACGGACGCCGAGCCGGTCGTCCTGGACGACGCCCTGCGCGCGGTGCTGCGGGAGAAGGGCCTCGACGCGACGCCGCTCTACCTGCCGCGCCGGCTCGCCCACGGCATGGCGGCGGTCGCCGAGACCCTGACCCCGAGGCCACGCGCCACGCACGGGCGGCGCCGGCCACCGGTGCACGTGGCGGAGCCGCGCCTGACCCGCTACGCCGTCGGCCACCTGGCCGTGGAACGCACCCTGGACATCACCGCCGCCCGCGACCGCCTCGGCTACACGCCGTCCCCGACCTCCTTCGCGGGCGCCTCGGCCTGGTGAGCAGGTGGCGTTCCCGGCTTGCGGCCCTCCAGCATGTCCGTCCGGAACCAGGGCCCGCCGTACCAGAACCGCCACCCCAGGTCGCGCCGCCGCAAATCCGTCCAGCCGGCCTCGCGCAGAGTGTTCTCGTAGTCCTCCGTCCGCTGGAAGTCCGCGATCAGCAGCGCCCCGCCGGGCCGCAGCACCCGGTCGGCCTCCTTGACGGCCCGCGCCCGCCCCTCCGCGTCGGGGATGTTGTGAATCGCCAGACTGGACACGACCAGGTCGAACCGTCCGTCCTCGAACGGCAGCTCCCGCATGTCCCCCGTGACCAGCTCGACCCGCTCGGCGACCCCTTCGGCCTCGGTGTTGGCCCTGGTGACGCGCTCGGCGTTGCCCGACTGGTCCTTGCCGCTCCACAGGTCGATCCCCGTGGCGCGCCCCTCGGGCAGCCGCCCGGCCGCGAGCAGCAGCACCGCGCCCCGCCCGCACCCGAGGTCGAGCACGTCCTCATCGCCCGAGAGCCGCTCCAGCTCTTTCGCCCAGACGGCGAACTTGCCGCGCCGCGTCGTGTAGACGTAGCTGCTCGCGCTGGCCAGCGTGTACAGCGCGCCGGCCAGGAACGCGAGCCCGGCCGCGAGGATGTCGTTCACGAACGACAACGCCATCAGCGCCAGCAGCGCGACGGCGCCGAACAGCAGCCCCCCGAGGGCCCACGGCGCGTCGAAACCGTACTTTCCCCGTTTCACACTCACGTTATATCTCAAGATGGACTTGACCGAAACTTGGTAAGACACTGCCCTTTCGGTAAAAGGTCCAACTACGACCCGTTACTAACCTTGGGTGAATCTGTGTGAACAGGGGGTCGAGCAGGGATGACAGGCAGGCAGCGCAGGTTCGGGCTGGCCTCCAGCATCGCGCTGACCTTGGCGTCGGCCATGCTCTGGGGCGTGGCGCACCTGGCCACCGAGCGCCGCAGGACCGGCCTCGCCCTCATGGCCGCGTACGTCCTGATGCTCGCCCTGATCCTCACCGTCGTCACCGCGCTCGGCGCCAAGCTGCTCACGCTGGCGGTGCAGCCGGCCTGGCTGACGGCGCTGACCGTGCTGCTGGCCGTGATCGCCCTCGCCTGGACGGCCGTGATCGTCTGGTCGTACCTGCTGGTACGCCCCGCGACGGCGGTCGGCCGCGGCGTGACGACCGTGCTGACGGTCGGCCTGTGCGGGGTCGTCCTCGTGCCGACCGTGTACGCGGCCCGGGTGACGTACCTGTCGCGTGACGTGGTGAACACGCTGTTCGCCGGCAACACGGCCCCGATCGTCGCCGAGGACCCGTGGAGCGGCGCCGAGCGGATCAACCTCCTGCTCCTGGGCGCCGACTCCGCGCCGGGACGCCCTGGGGTGCGCACCGACAGCATGACCGTGGCCAGCGTGGACACCACCACCGGCGACACGGTCCTGTTCGGCCTGCCGCGCAACCTCCAGCGCGTGGAGCTGCCCGAGGGCCCGGCCAGGGAGCGCTTCCCGTACGGGTTCAGCGGCGACGGCCCCGACACCCCGGGCCTGCTCAACGAGGTCTTCCAGTACGCCGAGGACTACCCCGAGATGGTGCCCGGCGTACACAAGGGCAAGCGCGGCCCGGCCATGCTGAAGGAGACGATCAGCGGCATCCTGGGCATCCCGGTCAGCTACTACACCATGGTCGACATGAAGGGGTTCGCCCAGATCATCGACGCGATCGGCGGCGTGACGGTCACGATCAAGGAGCCGATCGTCTACGGCAAGTACCGCGAGGGCCTGCTGCCGGCGGGCACCCGCAGGCTCGGCGGCCAGGAGGCGCTCTGGTTCGGCCGCTCCCGCACCGACAGCGACGACTACGTGCGCATGGGCCGCCAGAAGTGCCTGCTCAACGCCGTCGCCAAGCAGGCCGACCCGGTCACCGTGCTGAACAGCTTCGAGGGGCTGGCGGCGGCCACCAAACGCGCCATCTCCACCGACATCCCGCAGAACCTGCTGCCTTCCCTGGTGGACCTGGCCCAGAAGGTCAAGGAGAGCAGGATCAAGAGCCTCAGCTTCGTGCCGCCGCTGATCAGCACGGCGTACCCGGACTGGAGCCTGATCAGGCGGAAGGTCACCCAGGCGCTGGCGGAGCGCCCGGACGACAACGTGAGCACCCCGGGCAGCACCCCGGACAACACCGCGGACAGCACCCCGACCGCCACGCCGACCCGGACCCGCACGCAGAGCGCCGAGGACCCGATCGCGCTGGACCACGCCTGCGACTGAGGCCGCGCCCCGGCCGCGACGCAGGGCTACGGTGTGCGGCGCAGCACCAGCGTCACGAACCCCAGCCGGTCCCGGTACCCGTCGAGCCACATCTTGCGGTGCTCCAGGGCCGCGGCCATGGCGGCGTCACCGTCGGCCCCCGGGTTGCGCAGCGCCCAGTCCATCAGCGACCCGGTCCAGGAGAACTCGTAGTCGTACCACTCGTCCCGCTCGCTGACGTGCGCGTACACGGTGCGGTACCCGGCCGCCTCAGCCTCCGCCACCGTGCCCGACAAATCGGGATAAGTGCCGACCTCGGCCTCCAGTTCCTCGCTCGGCGGCCGATCCCAGAACCCCTCGCCCACCAGCGCCAGCCCGCCCGGCGCGAGCAGCCCGTTGATCGCCTCCATCGTCGCGCCCAGCCCCCCGAACGCGTGCGTCGCGCCCACGCACAGCACCAGGTCGTACGGCTCCGCGGCGGTGAACTCGGCCGCCGAGCCGAGGTGCAGGCTCAGCCTGGAGGCCACCTCCGCCCCGACGGCCAGCTCCCAGGCGGCCTCGAAGCCCGCGTCCGAGAGGTCCACCCCGTCGGCGGTCGCGTCGCGGTACAGCTCCAGCAGCCGCACGCTCCACACGGCCTGCCCGCACCCGAGGTCCAGGATCCGCGCGTCGGGGCCGAGCCTGGCCCGGCGCAGCAGCCGGTTCAGGTTCGTCCCGCTGATCGGGGAGGCGATCGGGTGGTGGGCGTGCGCGAGGTGGCTGATGGTCTGTCGGTCCATAGGGGCAGAGCGTAGTTTGTGGTGACCCGCGCTTAGATCGTCTCGTCCAGGTTCTCGGCGTAGTAAGCGATGGCTCTGCGGTAGCCGCCCGCTCTGTCGGACTCGGCGATGACCGTCAGCAGCGCGCCGACCGCCTCGCGCGCCCGGCCCGCGTTGTAGAGCGCCATCGCCCTGAACGTGCGCAGCCCCGCGTCATCGGGGAACTCGGCCAGCCCCCGGTCGAAGGTCTCCAGCGACTCCGCCACCCGCCCCAGCACCCGGTAGGTGCTGCCCAGCCCGAGGAAGGCGCCGAGCCGGTCCTCGGCGCTCAACCCGACGCCTGCCAATGCCCGCACGTAGAACGGCACCGCCTCGGCCTCCAGCCCGAGGGCGTCGTGCACCCATGCCGTCTGGTAGGCCACCTCGGCGTCGTCGGGATGCCGGGCGGCCAGGCCGAGCAGGATCTCCCGCGCCTCGTCCCGCTCGCCCGCCTCACGCAGGGCCGTCGCTCGCGCCAATTCGTCGTCACGCACGCGATCAGTGTGTCATGATGGTGCTCAGCCCAAAACGGTAACGGTTTTCATAGTCGCAGGAGCGTGCTTGTGAGGGTAGCGTTCGTCGGCAAGGGCGGCAGCGGCAAGACGACAATGTCGGCGCTGTTCGCGAGGTACGTGGCCGGCCAGGGCGCCCCGGTGGTCGCCGTGGACGCCGACATCAACCAGCACCTGGCCCTGGTGCTCGGCGTGGAGGAGCCGCCGGAGCCGCTGGGCTCCCACCTCACCGAGATCAAGGACATGCTGCGCGGCGACAACCCGCGCATCCCGTCCGCCGAGGCCATGGTCAAGACCACCCCGCCGGGACGGGGCTCACGGCTGCTGAGCTTCGAGGACCTGGCGGCCAGCGAGTACGCGGTCACCACCCCGGAGGGCATGCGCCTGCTGGCCACCGGCCCCTTCAGCGAGGACGACCTCGGCGTGGCCTGCTACCACTCCAAGGTCGGGGCCGTCGAGCTGCTGCTCAACCACCTGGTCGACGGCGAGGGCGAGTACGTGGTGGTGGACATGACGGCCGGCGCCGACTCGTTCGCCTCCGGGCTGTTCACCCGCTTCGACCTGACGTTCCTGGTCGCCGAGCCGACCAGGCAGGGCGTGAGCGTCTACCGCCAGTACCGCGACTACGCCGCCGACTACGACGTGCCGCTCGCCGTCGTCGGCAACAAGGTCCACGACCCGGCCGACGTCGACTTCCTGCACGCGCAGGTGGGCGACGACCTGCTCACCTGGATGGAGCACTCCGCCGCCGTGCGGGCCATGGAGCAGGGCCGCTCGTTCGCGCTCGACCGCCTGGAGCCGGCCAACGCCGACGCCCTTGCCCTGCTGCGCAAGCACCTGGACGCGCAGGCCAAGGACTGGGCGCGGTTCGGCCGCCAGGCCGAGGAGTTCCACCTGCGCAACGCCCGTTCCTGGGCCAACGCCCGCACCGGGCTGGACCTCGCCGACCAGATCGATCCCGAGTTCGTCTACGGCACCTGACCGTATGGCCCCCCGACTGTCGCCGCCCGTCGTCTGGCTGGCCGTGCCGGGCCCGCCTAGCGTCGTAACCAATCCCCTTCGAGAGGAGACAGCATGTCGCTGACCGTTCCGAACGATCTGCTCGACCAGGCCAGGGCCGGGGAGGTCGACGACGCGGCGTTCATCGCCTGCGTACGCGACTCCCTGCCGTACGCGTGGTCGGTGATCAGTGAGCTGGTCCAGCAACGCGACCGGACCGGGTCCGAGTTCGCCGACAACCAGACCCCGCCGCCGTCGGAGGAGGCCCGAGGGCAGCTCCTGCGCTGCCTGGCCAGCGACTCGATGCGGGGCGCGCTGGAGCGTCACTTCGGGATGCGGCTGGCCTTCCAGAACTGCCACCGGGTAGCCGTGTTCGACCCGGCGGCGGAGAAGGCGTTCCAGGAGTTCGTCACGCCGCGCGCGCAGATCCTCAACCAGAAACCCGAACTGGTCGACTGCTGATCAACGGGCGGGCCCCTCGGGCCCGCCCTCCATCAGGGCCGGCAGCACCTCGTCGCCGAGGCGGCGGATGTTCTCCAGCGTACGATCATGGTCGCCGGCCCCCTCGACCATGAGGATGAAACGCTCGATCCCGGTGGCCTGCGAGGTGCGCCTGAGGGTTTCCACACAGTGGCCCGGCGACCCCACCGGATGAATTCGAGCCAAGAAATCCACATATTCCGCGACATTTCGTGAAGGGCGCGGCCGGTCATCCACCGGCACATAACTCGCCAGCCCCGGCCCGAGCCAGCGCGGCATGAATTCCCTCAGCTCACCCACCGCCTGTCCGGTGGTGTCGGCGACATGCGCGACGGCGGCCGCCACATGCGCATGGGGATTTCCGTACGCGGCGACCATCGCCT
>NZ_JAHKRL010000220.1 GCF_019396405.1 Nonomuraea rhizosphaerae
GACGCGGCGCGAGGCCCCTTCGGCGAATCAGACCGTGGTATGACCTCCCACGGTCTGATTCGCACCCTCCACAACCAGCCCCTGCTCCGATGTGCCGACCCCCCGCCCCGCGAGATCGTCTTCGCATGCCCAACCCCATCCCCCTCACCCTGGCCCTGCTCACCTCCCTCACCTCAATCACCCACCCCCAGCAGGCATCCACCTCCGCCACCCAACTCCAACGAGCCTCCGCCTCCGCCCTCGACTGGGCCGCCTGTCCCGGCGACAAGGTCGGCATGACGTGCGCCGACCTCCAGGTCCCCGCCGACTGGCAGAAACCCGACGGCCGCAAGATCACCCTCAAGCTGGGCCGCCTGAAGTCGACCGGCGCCTCCGAAGGGTCCGTCCTGATCGCGTACGGCGGCCCCGGCGGCCCCGGCATCGCCCTGACCCAGCAGTTCGCACCGCTCTGGGCCAATCTCCGCAAACGCATGGACGTCATCACCTGGGACACCCGGGGCTACGGCGCGCAGTTCAGCGGCCTCAGCACCGGCCTGGCCTGCACGTGGACCCGCATCCCCCTGCCCGGCTTCCCCACCGACGACGCCGACCTCGGCCGCCTCTCCGACACCAACCGCGGCTACGCGGAGGCATGCCGCAACAAGGATCCCGAGCTGTTCGCCAACATGAGCTCCGCCGACCATGCCAAGGACATGGACGCCATCAGAAAGGCACTCGGCGACGCCCAGCTCAACTTCTACGGCGCCTCGTACGCGGGCATCTACGCCCAGGACTACGCCCGCCTCTTCCCCGGCAAGGTCCGCACCATGGTGCTCGACGGCACGATCAGCCACAGCGGCGCCGACTGGACCAAGGACGTGCTGGAGATGGCGAAGGACAACGAGACGACGTTCGCCCGCCTCTTCACCTGGTGCGCGGGCGCCGGCCAGTGCCCGGAGCTGCCCGCCCGGTGGCGCGCCCTGGTCGCCAGGGCCGACCGCTCCCCGATCCCGGCCAGGTCGGCGGGCATCGCCTACACCGGCCGCGACCTGCAAGCCCTCGCCCTGTCCGCGGCCCAGCAGGGCCCCGACGCCTACCCCAAGGTGCGCGACGCCATCCGCAAGGCCGTGCGCGGCGACGCCTCCGGCTTCGTCCCCGCCCGCGGCGCCCGCTACCCCGACCAGTCGACCGGCGTCACCGAATGCGTCGACTGGCCGCGCGCCGCCAACCGCGCCGAGCTCGACAAGCTGATCGCCCGCGTCCGCAGGTCCGCCCCCAACGCGGGCACCGCCAACACGCTGCTGACCGGCACGCTCGGCTGCATCGGCTGGCCGGTGCCGGTGACCAACCCACCGGCCCCGCTCCCCAAGGGCCTGCCCCCGATGCTCGGCGCCGGCGCCTGGCGTGAGTCCGACGCGGTCGCCCGGATCCTGGAGCAGGTGCCGGGCAGCGCCACGATCCACCACGACGGCCCCGGCCACACCCTCTACCCGTCCAGCGAGTGCGCCCGCGACCACATCGACAAGTACTTCACCGATCGCGTCCTGCCAGCGCAGACCACCAAATGCTGACCCGCGCTCCCAGCTCTGGCACCCTCAC
Organism: Nonomuraea rhizosphaerae; assembly: GCF_019396405.1. Lineage (GTDB taxonomy): Bacteria > Actinomycetota > Actinomycetes > Streptosporangiales > Streptosporangiaceae > Nonomuraea > Nonomuraea rhizosphaerae. The sequence goes on from NZ_JAHKRL010000220.1 coordinate 1,579, forward strand.
TCCCCCACCAGACCACCGCACCGACCTCCGACCGGAACTTCAAGAGGCGATCGGAGCTTCAAGAGCTGGCGGTGGCCACAGGGAACCGGTGATGGCCACAGGAGCCGGTGATGGCCACAGGGAACCGGCGGCGGGCTCACGAGCCGGTGGTGGCCGGAGCCCCGTGCCAGCTGCTCCACAGCGCCGCGTACGAGCCCCCCTCCGCCACCAGTTCCTCGTGCGACCCCAGCTCGCTGATCTGCCCGTCCTCCACCACCGCGACACGATCGGCGTCGTGGGCCGTGTACAGCCGGTGGGCGATGGCGATCACCGTCCGCCCTTCGAGCACCGCGGCCAGCGACCGCTCCAGGTGCCGGGCGGCCCGGGGGTCGATGAGCGAGGTGGCCTCGTCCAGCACGAGCGTGTGCGGGTCCGCCAGCACCAGGCGGGCCAGCGCCAGTTGCTGGGCCTGCGCGGGGGAGATCGCCTGTCCGCCGGACCCGACGACCGTGTCGAGACCGGAGGGCAGGGCGAGCACCCAGTCGAGCGAGTCGACCGCGGCCAGCGCCTTGCTGACGGCGGTATCGTCGGCCTCCGGGCGGGCGATCAGCAGGTTGTCGCGGAGCGTGCCCTTGAAGACGTGGTGCTCCTGGGTGACGAGCGCGACATGACCACGAAGGGAGTCGAGAGGCAGCGACACCAGCGGCACCCCGCCCACCGACACAGCCCCGGTGCGCGGCCCGTGGATGCCGGCCAGGAGCCTGCCGAGCGTGGACTTGCCCGCGCCCGACGGGCCGACCATGGCCAGCCGCTCACCGGGCCGGACGGTCAGCGACACGCCGTGCAGCACGTCGCGGCCCTCGCGATAGGCGTAGCGGACGTCGTCGGCCTCCAGCTGCTCACCCATGGGCTGGGCGGAGGTGGTCGCGCGGTCGTCGGGGACGTTCGCGACGCCGAGCAGCCTCGCCATGGCCGCCCCGCCCACCTGCAGCTCGTCGATCCACATGAGGAAGCGGTCGAGCGGGTCGATGAGCTGCTGCGCGTACAGGGTGGCTGCGGTGACCTGGGCCAGCGTCACCCAGCCGCTGGTGTAGAACAGGCCGCCGACCAGCAGCGTCGAGACGATGGGAATGATGTAGCCGAACTCGACGCAGGGGAACCAGATCGTGCGCAGCCTGAGCGTGTAGCGCTCGGCGGCCCACGAGCCGGTGATGTCGCGCGCGGTCCGCTCCTCCCTGCGCCGTTGGAGGCCGAACGCCTCCACGGCTCGGGCGCCCTCGACGGTCTCGGCGAGCCCTTCGGTCAGGTCCGCGTACGCGGCGTTCTCGCGCAGGTAGCCGTCGCGGGCCCGGTTGAGGTACCAGCGGGTGGAGATCCACAGCAGCGGTACCGCGACCAGCATCGGCAGCATGAGCAGCGGGCTGACCAGCAGCAACGCGCCCAGGGTGATGGCGAAGGTGACGATCGCGATCAGCGTCTCGGGCACGGCGTGCCGTACGGTCCTGGACAGGGAGTCGACGTCACGGGAGGTCCTGGTGATCAGGTCGCCCGAGCCGGCGCGTTCGACCGTCGAGAGCGGCAGGCCGAGCACCCGGTCGACGAACTCCTCGCGCAGCTCGGCGAGGACCTTCTCGCCCAGCTTGGCGGAGGCGAGCACCGCGTAGCGCACCAGCGCGCCCTGCCCGGCCAGGAACGCGCCGATGACAATGGCGACGAGCAGGACGTTGACCTCGCCGCCGTCCTGGACGTTCTGCACCAGTTCGCCGAGCTGCCACGGCACGACCAGCCCGACGACCGCGGCCAGCCCGTGGAGGGCGAGAGCCGCGGCGAGCCGGCGCGGATACTTCAGCGTCAGCCGCCTGGCATAGGCGCGCACCTGTTTCTGGTCGGCGACCGGCAGAATCTCGCGGGCCATCGCTCAGTCCTCCCCTCTCGTCACGGTCGTGCTGTATTCGGGCGAGTTCGCCAGCAGGTCGCGGTGCGTGCCCTCGGCGAGCACCCTGCCGTCCTCGACGTACAGCACGTGGTCGGTGCGGTCGAGCACCAGCGGGCTGGTCGTGCAGACCAGCGTGGTCTTTCCGGCGCGGGCCTCGGCCAGGCGTTCGGCGATGCGTGCCTCGGTGTGCGCGTCCACGGCGCTGGTCGGCTCGACCAGGATGAGCACCTCCGGGTCGGCCAGCAGCGCCCTGGCCAGGCGCAGCCGCTGCTGCTGCCCGCCGGAGAACTCGCGTCCCGCCTCGGCCACCGGGGCGTCGAGCCCGTCGGGCAGCGCTTCCACGATGTCCTCGGCGCAGGCGGTGTGCAGCGCCTGGCGCACCTGTTCGGGCGAGGCGCCGCCGCGTACGTCGAGCTCGTCGCGGAGCCTGCCGGTGAACAGGCGGGCGGCGTTGTCGGCGACCAGGATGCGGGAACGGATCTCGGCCACCGGCAGTGCCGCCAGGTCGGACTCGCCGAAGGTGACGTCACCGTCGGCGTAGCGGCCCAGCCGGTCGGCGATGGTGATGGCGTCCTCCGGCGTACCGGCCGCGACGGCGGTGAGCATGCCTGGCTGGACGGTGACCCCGCTGTAGGAGTCGCGCAGCACGCCGCCCTGGCTGGCGCCGGTGCCGCCCGACACCTCAGGTTCGATCGACAGGATGCGCACCACCCGGCGGGCCGCCACGTGGCCCTTGGTGAGCTTGTCGGCGACCTCGGTGAGCGTACGCATCGGGCCGATCAGGAACACCGCGTACCCGTAGAACGCGACGAGCTGACCGGCGGTGATCTCGCCGCCGAGCGCGAACGACGCGCCGATGCCGGTGACGACCGCGATCAGCACGCCCGGCAGCAGGATCTGCGCCCCTTCGAGCAGCGACTCGACCTTGGAGACGCTGACGCCCGCGTGCCGCACCCGCTGCGACTCCTCACGGTAGCGCTCGGCGAACACCTGCTCGCCGCCGATGCCGCGCAGCACCCGCAGCCCCGCCACGATGTCGGCCGACCTCGTGGACAGGTCACCGGCCAGGTCACGCTGCGCCTTCTGCCGCCTGTGCAGCGGCCTGAGCAGCGGTCCGACGGCGACCGCCATGAGCGGCACCCCGAACAACACCAGCAACCCCAGCTCCAGCGACGTGGAGATGAGGATCACGGTGACCACGACGATCGCCACGACCGACCCCACGCCGCGCAGCAGGACGTCCATCGAGCTGCCGATGTGCGCGATGTCGGAGTTGCCGACGCTGACCACCTCGCCGGTCGAGACGCGCTTGGGCAGCGTGGCGCCGAGCCGGGCGGCCTGCCTGGTCGTCACCTGAACCGTCCGGTAGGCGGCGGCCAGCCAGTTGTAGACCGCCATCCGGTGCCGCATGATGCCGGTGAACGCCTGCACGAGCCCCAGCCCGAACAGGATCGCCGACCAGATCAGCAACGCGCGTGTGTCCTTGGCGGTGACGGCGTCGACGCCGTTGCCGAGCACGGCGGGCACCAACGCCTGCACCAGCCACCACACCGTCGCGAAGCCGATGCCGGCCAGCAGCGACGGGGTCTGGCTTCGCGCGTTCCACCACAAATAGCGCAGCGGACTGCGGATGTCGGGCATGCCAGGATCGGCCTCAGGAAGGGAGCGCATAGGTCATCAAGGTTGACAAGGCGCCCGCTGACCAGGCAAACCATTTTCCCGCTCGGAGACAAGGCTCACACTCTCTTACCAGGTCCCCCGGGTTGCCGTCTTTGACAGCCGGCCTTCACACGTACGACCTGGCCACACGAAGATCCAGCAACCAGCGACTCCCCCGCCCCGGCGACAGCGCCCCACCGCACCACCTACGCAGTCGGACCCCATCCCCGGCCTTCGGAGGTGAGCCCGCTGTAGCCATCAGGTAGCACATCCATGAGCCGCCGCCGCAGCCGGCCACATTCGAGCTTCCGAGACTCGAACCCGCCGACAGACACTCACCTCACATCCATCGGCGACGACCAACTCCATCCCGGCCACCCACCCTTCTCCAACCGCCCGATGCCCCCGGCCATCCAATGGCCCCAGTCGTCCAACGACCCAAGTGACCTGACGAACCCGACACTCCCGGTTCGCCCGATCAGCTTCCGCCGATGAGCCGGACCACTCGACGGGCCCCAACCCACCACCCGATGCCTCATCTGCCACCAGCCACTCCCCCGCCGCCCCCAAGACTCCCTGCGCCCAGGCGGACAGGAGACCCCGCCCTGTACACAAAGGCGGACGGCCGCTTCGTCCCGCCCCCGGGTGGGTGGACAAGCTTCGTCCCGCTCACGAGGCGACCGGAACGCCTCCCCGCACAAGGCCCAGCAGGCAGCTCCACCCCAGCCAGACAGGGCTGTCGCGAACACCCCCAACCCCACCCTCCGCCCGCGACTGCGACCGCCCGCCTACTCTGGCAGCGACACGCCGATACGCTTTACACATCATCGGAATACCCCACTGCCAACCGCCCGCCCACTTCGCACGTTTTGCCAGCTCAGTACACGTCTACTCCGGTCTTACATCGTGTATCGGAGCCGCATCAGGTGATTCCTACGGCCCCTCCAGTGCGCCAGAATCGGTGCCTGTGAAGCACGGGTACACCAACAGCACCTTTGGCGACGGCGCTCTAGTAGTGAAGTGTTACGAAGGTCCTGATGCGGCGGTCCGCCTCAAGACCGAAAGCAGGTTCCTGCGTCGGCTGCGCGGCCGACTGCCCGTGCCCGCCCTTCATCAGGTGACCCAGACGAGTGTGACCACCCGGTTCGTACGCGGAGTACACGGCCAGGATCTCCTGGACGAGGGCCGCGTGGTCGAGGTGCTGGCCGGCTGTGGGCACACCCTGGCCCGCATCCACAGGCTGGGGATAGTGCACGGCGACTACGGGCCGCAGAATCTGCTGTTCGACCCGTCCACGTTCGAGACGGCGGCGATCCTCGACTGGGAGTGGGCGCACCCCGGCGAGCCGATCGAGGACCTCGCCTGGTGCGAGTGGATCGTCCGCATGCACCACCCCGAGCACACGTCGCTCCTGCGGTACTTCTTCGACGCGTACGGCGAGCCCGTGCCCAGCTGGCAGGAACGCCAGGCGGCCATGATCGCCCGCTGCCGCGCACTGGTCGACTTCACCGGCCGATGGGAGCCGGGCGGCGATGCCGAAAAGCTGTGGATCGAACGCCTCGACACGACGGCCTCCTGGACCGCCTGACCAGGCATGCCCCGCCTGGAGCTGTTACCGCCGCATTCATATTCGTCCGAACACTCGCATCCCCGCGTCGTCCTCGCCCGAGACTCGGCGCGCGTACCCCTGTGAACGCACGCCGTTCTCGACCCGCTGCGCTTCACGCGCCGACTCACGGCACGGCTCCACAACACGACTTCACGGCATGACTCCTCAGCCACGCCGCATCCGAAAGCCGCTGCCTGCCGGCCACCGCCTCAGCAGGGTGACCCGCTCAGGCAGCAGCAACCGGCCCCCAGATGACCGGTCACGTCCTGAAACTCACAGCCGACCATTCACCAGGCGTGAAGGTCACGCCCTCGACGCCTGGTTCACCACGGTCCGGAACGAACCTCTGCCAGCCGGGCTGACCTCGTCCCAAGCCCGACTTTCGCCGCCCTACTCCGCCAGAGATTCCTGCTTCTGCGAGCGATCGCTCCTCGCCATCGCATGCGCGCCGGCCTTGACTCTCTTCGAGGTCAAGGTGGCCAGCAGAAGGAGCAGCCCGCTCTGGGCCAGCATCCCGGGCGCGAGCGGCGGCGCCTGTCCGACCGACTTGGTGAGCGCGTACCACCACTGCGTGAGCGGGGAAAGCGTGTCCCACGTGGGGTCCATCGCGCCCATGCCGTGGTTGACGGACACGTGCATGTACACGCCGTACCCGGCTGTGAGCAGGACCACCAGGGCGACTATGCGCACCACGGCCACCATGCGCGGCGAGTCCCGCAGGATGAGCAGCACCAGTGCGACCGTCAGCAGCGCCAGGGCCACCCAGGGGATCAGCTGAACGACGCTGTGCCAGTGGCGTTCGAAGGCGAGCTCCGCCGCGGCGCCCAGAATGCCGATCGCGACCAGCGCGAAGAGCCCGACGCGCACCGTCATGAGCCCGGTCAGGCGAGTCGATCGCTCAGCGAGGTTGGGGGATGTCGAGGTCATGCGGGACCACCGTCCGATGCGAAATCTTTGGTCACCTCGACTTTCTCCAAGCATCCTCAGAGGTTTCTCAGCGGAACATGAAGAAGTTCTGAGAATGGGACAGGGAGCGGCAAAGACTCGCCCTTGAGGTCCTGAGCTGCGGCGATGCCCAGGCGCCACGACCGGAACCACACGCCGCTGCCGTCCGTAACGGGCGCGCGCCGAGAAAACCGCTTCCCAGCTTGCTCTCAGGAAGGCGCAGCCGGCCGAACGCGGGACTCTCGACGCTCATGTCTGCCTTGAGCCGCCCCCGCCAGCACCCGGCCGACAGAGGATGACGACATGGGACGCGGCAGACTCCGGACGATGGCTGCGCCCCACGCCCCGACGGCCGGAACCCCATGACATGCCGGCTCGACCCCGGGATCATGTCCCGAGGTCGGGTCAGCGCGTGTCCGTCTGGCCGCTCAGGAGGCGCAGCGCGTGCCGGGGCCCACTGACCTGAGGGGCTGGGTGTTGGTCACTTGCCCGCCCGCCCGGAGGCTGAAGGACGGATTCCCGCCGACGCAGTAATCAATGGTGGTGCCGTTGGTTATGCCCGTCATGATGAAGCCGGGCGGGAACGTTTCACTTTCGCCCTCCAGAATGAGCTGTGGGTGCGACGACGACGCCGTGTAGACGCAGACGAAGAAGAGCGGGCAGGTGGCGGCCTCCGTCGAAGCGGACGACACCCCGGAAAGGCCCGTGACCGCCATGACGGTGGCAGCCAGAGTGGCCAGCGAGCCTCGCATGAAATTACTCTTGATCATGGGTTGACTCCTCAATCGAACCGAAGGCCACGGAACGGCGTTCCGCAGGTGAGAGCAGCACATGCCAGGCGTCGAAACGACCGACCCCGGCTTCGACAATGGGCGCAAAGGCGCATCAGGCACGACCTGCGGCTACAGGGCACTGCATGCGGACGACCGTGCGGACTGGGCGCGGCGAATCACCGCCCCGTCCCGACCAGGTCGGGGAGAGGACGGGATCTGCGGCGCTCATTCGACTTGTCAGCGAGCTACGTACCACTCACCCATCACGTCGATTGCGACCACTTATTGCTGATGTCGTGCGGGAATGGATCGCGTTCTATGTGCAAACGTCGTAGCTGATGCGCTTCAGGTCGTCCGCTTACCTGAAACATAACGGCGGCCGGTGTCACATTTCTGTCGCTTCGCTGTCGCAGAACCGACCGACCAGAGGTGGTCGTCTACGGGCGATGACTCGGCGGATCGGGCGGTGTAGTGAGTGGATACGAACAGCGCTGCCCGTCAATTGAGGCAACTGACCGGTCGGCCGATATACGTCGGCGAGCTGGTGGTGGCTTCTCCTGAACATGAGGGGAGTGCTGTCCCGACAGCGGCGGAGCGTGCCACCTGCCAGGGACGGCTCGCAGGACAACGTGTACGACCGGAGACCACCGCCGACCTGCCGCCGCCGTACGCCTAAGGGAGCAGGCGGAGACGCCAGTCGTTGCTGCGGATCAGGTTGCCTGCCGGGTACTCGAAGTCGTACTCCCCCACGAACGTGAACCCCGCCTTCCGGCAGATCGCGTTGGACGCCGGATGCCCCACCGACGGATAGGCGTGCAGGTCCGCATGCCTGCCCTCCGCTCGCGCCTTGTCCACGACGGCCAAGGCGGCGGCCGTGGCGATGCCCTGGCCCTGGAACTCCGGCAGAACGCCCCAGCCCGTCTCGTAGACCAGCTCGCCCTGCCACTCCCGTTCCCAGTAGCCGATCGAGCCGGCCTTCAGCCCCGACGCGACGACCAGCGTGAACATGACGCCCCTGCCCTTGTCGTCCAGCTTCAGGTAGCGCTCGTGACGGGCGACGACCTGCTCATCGGTCTCGGGCCCGCCCAGGTGCTCGGTCATCTCGGGGGCGTTGATGCGGCGCAGAAGGTCGAGGTCGTCCTCGGACCAGGGGGCGAGGCGGACGGTTGGTGTCTCCATCCCGTGGATCGTACTGAAGGAGTCCGACAACAATCCGTGCACCGGATCTTGACATGCTCTCCTCGGCCACTGCACCGCGATCTGCTTGGCTCACGAACATGGCAACCATCGCGTACCTGGACCAACTCGCCGCAAGCACTCCCGGCCGGGCATACAAGCGGGAACTGCTCGCCATGATGGACCTGCGCCCCGGCCAGACCGTGCTGGACATCGGCTGCGGGCCCGGCACCGACCTGGCCGACCTCGCCGACGCGGTCACCGGCACCGGCACGGTGGTCGGCCTCGACCACGATCTTGTCATGGCGGACCTGGCCCGGATCCGGCTCGCCGACCGGCCCAATGTCGAGGTCCGGCTCGGGGACGCCCACACGATCCCGCTCGCCGACGGCACCGTGGACCGGGCGCGTACGGATCGGGTGTTGCAGCATGTACGGGACCCTGGACAGGTGATGGCGGAGTTCCGGCGCTTGGCCCGGCCGGGTGGCGCCATCACGATGGCCGAGCCGGACTGGCACGGGCTGCTGATCGACTCGCCCGTCGGGCCGGGTCTGGTCCGGTACATCACCTCCGAAGTCATCCGGAACCCTGACATCGGACGCAGCCTGGTCCGTCTCGCTGAACGGGCCGGGCTGGTCGTGCGGACGGCGGTGGTGTTCGCTCCGGTGATCCGGGATCTGGAGACGGCTGAGCAGCTGTTCGGGCTTCGCCGTACGATCGGCCGGGCGGTGGAGGCGGGGTATCTGGAGGACGGGTGCCTGGAGGACGGGTGCCTGGAGGACGGGTGCCTGGAGGACGGGGAGCTCGGGCCAGGGCCGTTCCTGGCGAGTTGCGCGCTGTTCATGGTGGTGGCCTGCGCGCCGGACGACCCGTCACGCGCGATCCGCCGCCCCGCGGGCCCCTCGGCCGCCTAGCGAACCCGCCGCCCGGAACCGACGCGCCCGTTCCGGTGGCCAGTCGCCCGTGGACGGACGACCATACACCCATGGACCCGAGCGCCACGCCCGCCCTCGACTGGCTCCTGTCCAGCGATGAGCCCGCCGTCCGCCTCCTGGCCCGCCGCGACCTCCTCAACGAGGAATCGTCCGCCGGGGCCGGGACAACACCCGCCGACCACGAGGACGTGCTGAAGGGCGCCAAGGTCAGCGCGTTGCTGTCCGGGCAGCAGCCGGACGGCGGGTTCGGCGGTCACCCGTACCGGAAGTGGACCGGGGTTCACTGGCGCCTGGTGTCGATGGCGGAGCTGGGCGTCCCGCCGGGTGAGCCGCGCGCCGCGGCCGCCGCCGGCTTCGTGCTGTCGTGGCTGTCGGAGGAGCGCAAGGGGCCGGTGATCGACGGGCTGCCCCGCCGGCACGCGTCGATCGAGGGGAACGCGTTGGCGGCCTGCTGCCGGCTGGGCTTCGCCGAAGATCCGAGGACGGCGCGGCTCGCGGAACGGCTGCTCGAATGGCAGTGGCCGGACGGCGGCTGGAACTGCGACGTGAGGGCCACCCGTCCACCCGTCGTGGCTGGTCCCGCACTACCCGCCGTACTGGCACTACGACATCTTGCAGGGCCTGCTCGTGCTGTCGCGGCTCGGCAGGGTCACCGACCCGCGCGCTTCGGACGCCCTGGACCTGCTGGAACGGCGCCGCCTGCCCGACGGCCGCTGGCGGGCGGGCGGCCACTGGTGGCATCCGCCGGGGAGGGCGACCATGCGGGAGGCCGTGGACTGGGGACGTGGCGGGCCGCACGAGATGATCACCCTCAACGCCCTCCGCGTCCTACGCGGCGCAGGCCGTTCGTAGACAAGACCCGCCGACGGAAAACTCAAGCACGCATCGACCACCCGCCCGCCCTCAACCGCGGACCCGGAACAATCCCTACAGACCTACTTGGCGGCCTTCAGATAGTCGCTGTTCATCTGTGCGATGGTGTCGAGCGGAATCCCCTTCGGGCACACCGCCGTGCACTCACCGGTGTTCGTGCACCCCCCGAACCCTTCGGCGTCCATCTGCTCCACCATCGCCTTGGCCCGGGACAGCCGTTCCGGCTGCCCCTGGGGCAGCAGCGACAGGTGGGTGATCTTGGCCGCGGTGAACAGGGACGCCGACCCGTTCGGGCAGGCCGCGACGCAGGCGCCGCACCCGATGCAGGTGGCGGCGTCGAAGGCGGAGTCGGCGTCCTCCTTGCGCACGGGGATGCTGTGCGCGTCGGGAGCCGACCCGGCCGGCACGGACACGAAGCCGCCGGCCTGGATGATGCGGTCGAACGCCGACCGGTCCACGACCAGGTCCTTCACCACCGGGAACGGCGCCGCGCGCCAGGGCTCGATGGTGATGGTGGCGCCGTCCTCGAAGTGGCGCATGTGGAGCTGGCAGGTCGTGGTGGCGACCTGCTCGCCGTGGGCGACGCCGTTGATGACCATGCCGCACATGCCGCAGATGCCCTCGCGGCAGTCGTGGTCGAAGGCCACCGGGTCATCGCCTTCGAGGATGAGGCGCTCGTTCAGCACATCAAGCATCTCAAGAAAGGACATGTCCGGAGAGACGTCTTTGACGTGATATTTCACCATCCGGCCAGAGTCGGACGGGCCGCTCTGTCGCCAGATCTTCAACACGAGGTTCACTTGTAGCTCCGCTGGCTCATCTTGACGTACTCGTACTCGAGCGGCTCCTTGTGCAGCACCGGCTCACCGGAAGCGGTGTGCTCCCAGGCCGACACGTGCGCGAACGAGGCGTCGTCCCGCAGCGCCTCCCCGTCGGCGTCCTGCGACTCGGCGCGGAAGTGCCCGCCGCACGACTCCGTACGGACCAGCGCGTCCAGGCACATCAGCTCGGCCAGGTCGAAGAAGTCGGCGACCCGCCCGGCCTTCTCCAGCACCTGGTTCAGCTCCTCGGGCCCGCCGGAGACCTTGACGTTGTTCCAGAACTCCTCGCGCAGCTCGGGGATGCGCTCCAGGGCCTTGCGCAGCGACTCCTCGGTGCGCTCCATGCCGCAGTAGTCCCACATGAGCTTGCCCAGCTCGCGGTGGAAGGAGTCGGGGGTGCGGGTGCCGTTCACGGACATGAGCCGGTCGATCTTGGTGCGCACCTTGATCTCGGCCTCGGCGACGGCCTGCTCGGAGACCTCGCCGAACGGCCCGGCCGCCAGGTAGTCGCCGAGCGTGGTGGGCAGCACGAAGTAGCCGTCGGCCAGGCCCTGCATCAGCGCGGAGGCGCCGAGCCGGTTGGCCCCGTGGTCGGAGAAGTTGGCCTCGCCGATCACGAACAGGCCGGGGATCGTGGACTGCAGGTCGTAGTCCACCCACAGGCCGCCCATCGTGTAGTGCACGGCCGGGTAGATGCGCATCGGCACGTCGTACGGGTTCTCGCCGGTGATGCGCTCGTACATCTCGAAGAGGTTGCCGTACTTCTTCTCCACGGCGTCCTTGCCCAGCCTGCTGATGGCGTCGCGGAAGTCGAGGTAGACCCCGAGCCCGCCGGGGCCGACGCCGCGGCCCTCGTCGCAGACGTTCTTGGCGGCGCGGGAGGCGATGTCCCGGGGGACGAGGTTGCCGAAGGCGGGATAGATCCGCTCCAGGTAGTAGTCGCGCTCCTCTTCCGGGATGTCGCCGGGCGCCCGGGAGTCCCCGGCGGCGAGCGGCACCCAGACCCGGCCGTCGTTGCGCAGCGACTCCGACATCAGCGTCAGCTTCGACTGGTACTCGCCCGAGACCGGGATGCAGGTCGGGTGGATCTGCGTGTAGCAGGGGTTGGCGAAGTACGCGCCGCGCTCGTGCGCCCGCCAGATGGCCGTGGTGTTGCAGCCCTTGGCGTTCGTGGACAGGAAGAACACGTTGCCGTAGCCGCCGGTGGCCAGCACGACCGCGTCGGCCAGGTGCCGCTCGATCTCGCCGGTGACCATGTCGCGCACGATGACGCCGCGCGCCCGCCCGTCGTCGACGATCAGGTCGAGCATCTCGTGGCGGGTGTGCATGGTGACGGTCCCGGCCGCGATCTGCCGCTCCAGCGCCTGGTAGGCGCCGAGCAGCAGCTGCTGGCCCGTCTGGCCGCGGGCGTAGAACGTGCGGGAGACCTGGGCGCCGCCGAAGGAGCGGGTGTCGAGCAGGCCGCCGTACTCGCGGGCGAACGGCACGCCCTGGGCCACGGCCTGGTCGATGATGTTCACGCTGACCTGGGCCAGCCGGTAGACGTTCGACTCGCGGGCGCGGAAGTCGCCGCCCTTGACCGTGTCGTAGAAGAGCCGGTGGATCGAGTCGCCGTCGCCGCGGTAGTTCTTGGCGGCGTTGATGCCGCCCTGCGCGGCGATGGAGTGCGCGCGCCGGGGCGTGTCCTGGTAGCAGAAGGACTTGACGTTGTAGCCGAGCTCGCCCAGCGTCGCGGCGGCCGAGCCGCCGGCCAGGCCGGTGCCGACCACGATGACGTCGAGCTTGCGCTTGTTGGCCGGGTTGACGAGTTTGGCGGAGAACTTCCGCTTCTCCCACCGCTCCTCGATGGGGCCCTCAGGCGCCTTGGTGTCCCGGATCTCCGGGCCCTCGATGTAGTTCACTTCACCACTCCGAACGTGATCGCCAGCGGCGGCGCGAGAAAGCCGATCACCAGGACCGCCGAGACCAGCGCGGCGACGGGCCGCAGCCGCGCCGTCCCGCGCCCGACCGTCTGGAACATGCTCCAGATCCCGTGCCGCAGGTGCAGCCCGACCATGACGACGGCCACGACGTAGATGATCGTGACCCACCAGCGCGACGGGTCGAACCCGGCGATCATCCGGTCGGCGGGCAGGGAGTTCGTCCCCTTGGGGTTCACCACGCCGAAGGTCAGGTCCAGCAGGTGCCAGACCACGAACAGCGCGATCGTGACGCCGCCCCACCGCATGATGTGCGTGGTGTAGCCACTGGCCTGCGACTTCTTCCTGGCCACGTACTTCACCGGCCTGGCGCGACGCGCCTGCCGCGACAGCGAGACGGCCGCCCAGATGTGCAGGCCGACCGACACGACGAGCACGATCTCCACGAGGGTCAGCAGCGTCCGGTACGGCGCGATCGGCTCCAGCAGGGTGCGCAGCGCGTGGGCGTACTCGTTGAAGGAGTCCTTGCCGATGAAGATCTTGAGGTTGCCCACCATGTGGCCCACGAGGAACAGCACCATCACGGCGCCCGTGACGGCCATGACGACTTTCTTGCCGTTCGAGGAGGTCAGGAAGCGGACCTTGCGCGGGGGTGGTGCGGCGGAGGCGACGGGCTCGGTCGCGGCGCCTCGCTCAATCGTGGCTGTCACGTCTTCCGAAGGTAGGTGACCAGGGATGATCCGTCCAAGTCATGGTGGGCCTGGTTTCCATAGCCTTCGGCTATGATCCGAGGTTTGTACGGCTCACGCGCACTCAGCCAGGAGCCGGTGCGAGGTAAATCACATGCAGTTGCAACAACTGGCCTACTTCGTCGCGGTGGCGGAGACCAGGCATTTCACCCAGGCGGCCGAACGCGTACGGGTCGCCCAGCCGTCGCTCAGCAAGCAGATCAAGGCGCTGGAGAGCGACCTCGGCGCACCGCTGTTCTCCCGCGCCCGCGGCAACGTCACGCTGACCCCCGCGGGCGAGGCGCTGCTGCCGCTGGCCCGCCGGATGCTCGCCGACGCCGACACCGCCAAGCGGGAGGTGGCCGAGCTGGTCGGCCTGCGCAGGGGCAGGGTGCGGCTCGGGGCCACGCCGTCGCTGTGCTCGGGCCTGCTGGCCGACGCCCTGGCCCGCTTCCACGGCGCCTACCCCGGCATCGAGCTGCTGGTGGAGGAGGGCGGCTCACGCGACCTGGTCCGGGCGCTGGCCAGGGGACAGCTCGACATGTCGCTGATCATCACGCCGCTCCAGGGCGACGACCCGTCGCTGGTGGCCGAGGAGATCCTGCGCGAGAACCTGGTCGTCGCCTCCCCCTCCCACGAGCCGGCGCGCCGGCCGTACCTGCGGATAGAGGACTTGCGCGGCCGGCCGATGGTGATGTTCAGACGCGGGTACGACCTGCGGGAGGCGACGCTGGCGGCCTGCCGGCAGGCCGGGTTCGAGCCCAGGTTCGCCGTGGGGGGGGGGGAGATGGACGCCGTGGTGCGGGTCGTGGGGGCGG
>NZ_JAHKRL010000221.1 GCF_019396405.1 Nonomuraea rhizosphaerae
CCCCCCCCCCGCGGCGCCCGTCTACGACCACGGCCATTCGAGCAGGCGCGCCCCCAGGACCGCCGTCTCCAGGGTGAAGCGCTGGGTGGGGTCGTCCGGGGAGAAGCCCGTGAGGCGGCGGATGCGTTCGAGCCGGTAGGTGACCGCCCGCGGGCTGATCCCCAGCCGCCGCGCGGCGGCCGTCTGGTTGCCGTGGGAGGCGAAGATCGCCTCCAGCGTCTCCAGCAGCGGCTCGTGGCCGCCGCGCGCCCGCGTCAGCGGGCTCAGCACGCTCGTCACCAGGTCCTCCATCGCCGCCCTGTCCCGTAACAGCACCGGGAACACCAGCAGGTCCGCCGCCTTGACCACGTCGAGCCGCAGCCCGAGCCGGTCGGCGAGGTCGAGCGCGCCCGCCGCCTCCCGGTACGAGGCCACCACGCCTCCGGGCCCGCGCTGCGGCCGTCCCGTCCCGATCCGCCAGCCGGGCGGGAACCGCGTCCGCACGTGGTGCGTGAACTCCCCCAGCGCCGCCGGCAGCGTGGCCGGAGCCACGCACACCAGCAGCCCGTCGCGCACGGCCACCAGGACGTTGTGCGAGCCGAACCGGGCGACCAGGTCCCGCTCGATCCGTCCCAGCTCGCCGGAGTCCGGGGACAGGCCGCGGGCGACCGCCACCGCGTACGACTCGGCCAGGCGCAGCCCGAAGTGCTCGGCCCGCTCGGCCAGCCGCTCGGCCCGCCCGAGCAGCAGGTCGTCCACGAACTCCCTGCGCGCCTCCTCCTCGCCCCGGATCGCGCTGAGCTGCGCCTGCTCGTAGCCCTCCATGAGGGCCGACACGGCCCTGCGCAGCGCGGGCACCACGACGGCCGAGTCCAGCTTCTCCCCGGCGGCCAGCGCGGCGTCGACGAGGGCGCGCAGCGGGACGCCCAGCTCGGCGGCCCGCGTCCCGGCGGCCCGGTAGCCGTCGAGCGCCGCCCGGTCCGGCAGGCGTCCCGTCGCGACGGCCGCGCCGAGCGCGTCGAGATGCCCGCCGAGCAGGTCGGCGGGCATCGTGGTCATCACCCCGTCACACTCCTACGTCACGCCGGTCGAACGACAGGACGGCGGTGAGCGCCAGCACGGCCGTCGCCCCGGCCAGGACAAGGTAGTCCCCGACCGGCAGCCCCTCATAGAGCGGCCTGCCCTCGGCGTAGTAGTGGAACGGGGAGACCCACTTCAGCCAGGCGATGGCCTCGACGTTCCTGCCGATGGTGATCACCATGTACCCGGCCACGGCCCACACCCCCATGACCGCCATGGCCACTCCCCTGCGGCCGGTGGCGGCCCCTGCCGCAAGCGTCACCGTGCCGAGGAACAGCCCGAGCAGGTAGACGCCCAGGTGCGCCGCCAGGATGTTGCCGAACGGGATCCCCATCTCGTTCACCTCGGCGAACAGCCAGGTGAGGACGAAGGTGACGGCGGCCACGGCGAGCAGCCCGAGCGCCATGGCGGCGAAGCGCTGCAGCACCAGCCGGGCGCGGGCGACCGGCAGCGTGACGAGGAGCTCCAGCGTGCCGTTCTCCTCGGGGCCGGCGACGGCCCGGTTGGCCAGGCCCATCGCGCACGCGGCGAACAGGAACGGGACGAACAGCTGGTAGACCGCCCCCTGGAGGAAGCCGACCCCGCTGGAGAAGTTCTCCAGCGACTGGCCCATGAGGTCCTTCAGCGGGCCGGGGAACTTGTCGAGCGCGACCTGCCCGTACACCTGCGGGTTCTGTTTGACGGTGTTGTAGACGTTGACGTACACGCTGAGGAAGGCGCTGATGCCGATCGTCCACCAGATCAGCGCCCGCCGGCAGTCACGCAGGCTCTGCGACACCATGGTGCCTGTCCTCCTCGCTGTAGTAGGTCAGGAAGATCTCCTCCAGGTCCGGCTCCGCGCTGACCAGGTGCACCACAGTGAAGCGCGCCGCCGCCTTGATCAGCGCGTCCGGCCGGCCGTCGATCGTGCAGCTCACCCCGGCCCCCTCCACGCGCAGGTCCCGCACGCCCGCCAGCCCCTCGAAGGCCTCCTTGGGCACCGGCGCGTCGAAGTGCAGCTCGACCCGGCGCACGGCCTTCTCGCGCAGCGCGGCCACGTTCTCGACGGCGACCAGCCGCCCGGCGCGCACGATGCCGACCCGGTCGGAGACGTGCTCGACCTCGGCCAGCACGTGCGAGGACATGAGCACGGTGCGGCCCGAGGCGCGCACCTCCCGCACCATGGCCAGGAACTCCTGCTGCACCAGCGGGTCGAGCCCGCCGGTCGGCTCGTCCAGGATGAGGAACTCCGGTTCGTGCATGAACGCCTGGATCAGCCCGACCTTCTGCTTGTTGCCCTTGGAGAGCTTGCCCATGGGCACGTTCAGGTCGGCGTCGAGCCGCTCGGCCAGCGCGTCGAGGCGGCTGGCCGGCACGCCGCCGCGGATCCTGCCGAGGAACTCCAGGTAGTCCCTGGCCCGTTCCCGGCCCTCCAGCGCCAGCTCGCCCGGCAGGTAGCCGATCCGGCCCCGGACCGCGGGGTCGCGCGAGTCCGCGCCGAGCACCCGTACCAGGCCCCGCGTCGGCCTGATGACGTCGAGCAGGAGCCGGATGGTCGTGGTCTTTCCCGCCCCGTTGGGTCCGAGGTAACCGAAGACCTCGCCCGGTTGGATGTCGAGGGTGAGATCCTCCAGGCCACGGCGTCTGCCGTAGTACTTGGTCAGCCCCTCGGCCTGCACCACTGCTGTCATGGAGGAAATGGTCCCGTGGAGCGGGGGCCGGCGTCAGTGGCGCGATCCGGCAGGTTGGAGCGCCGCTTTGTTGCCGGATGCCGGTAACGTGCTGCTGTGCAGACGGCGTTCGTGCTCGGCGGTGGAGGCGTGCTGGGCGCGCACGAGGTGGGCATGCTCCAAGCCCTCGACGAGGCGGGCATCGTTCCCGACCTGGTGGTGGGCACGTCGGTCGGCGCGCTCAACGGGGTGCTGCTGGCCGCCGAGCCGGGGTGCGCGGTGAGCCGGCTGTCGTCGTTGTGGTGCTCCGACGTGGTACGTACGGCGTTCGCGGGCTCGTGGGTGACCCGGTTGTCCACGTTGGCGCGGACCGGTACGCACCTGCACCCGATCGGGCCGCTGCGAGCGCTCCTGAGCGAGCTGGTCCCGGTTTCCCGCATCGAGGAGCTGGCCGTGCCGTTCCAGTGCGTGGCGGCCTCGGTGGAGCGGGCGACGGCGCACTGGTTCGACAGCGGGCCCCTGGTCGACGCGGTGCTGGCCTCGTGCGCGGTGCCGGGGCTGCTGCCGCCGGTGACGATCGGGGGCGAGCACTTCTTCGACGGCGGCCTGGTGCACAGCATCCCCGTCGGCCGGGCCGTGCAGCTCGGCGCCAAGCGCGTCTACGTCCTGCACGTGGGGCGGATCGAGCGGCCGCTCAGCGTGCCGCGGCGGCCGTGGGAGGTGGGCATGGTGGCCTTCGAGATCGCCCGCAGGCACCGGTTCGCCGAGGAGATGGCCACGCTGCCGTCCGACGTCGAGGTGCACGTGCTGCCCGCCGGCGCGTCGCAGCCGCTGTCGAACCTGCGCTACCGCGACCTTTCCCAGATCTCCCACTACATCGAACGCGCCTATCACGCGTCTTCCCGTTATCTTCAGACGAGAGGACGATGAGGGTCTGACCCCAGGGAGGCCGACGTTGCTGCCCCCACGCATCCTGCGGCGCCTCATTCTCGCCCCCCTCGTCATCGTCGTGACCGTGTTCGTGCTGATCACGCTGCCGTTGTGGGTGGCGGTGACGTTCGCCGCGTCGCTGCGGCTCAAGCCGCCGCAGCGGCGGGGGCTGCGCTTCGCCTGGTTCGGGATGGCGTGGCTGACGCTGGAGTCGGCGGTGCTGGTGTCCTGCCTGGTGCTCTGGGTGGCGGGCGCGTTCGGCGGCCGCGACCGGCAGCAGGAGCGCCACTACGCGCTGATCAGGTGGTTCCTGTCCAAGGTGTACGGCGTCGCGGTGCGGATCTTCCGGCTGACCGTGGACGTCGAGGAGCCGCCGCTGACCCAGGAGGAGATGGACGCGCGCCTGACCCGCCCGGTGATCGTCCTGGCCCGGCACGCCGGCCCCGGCGACTCGTTCCTGCTCATCTACCACCTCCTGGACCGGTACGCGCGCAGGCCGCGGATCGTGATGAAGGCGGCGCTGCAGTTCGACCCGTCGCTCGACGTGGTGATCAACCGGCTGCCGAACGCCTTCGTCCCCCGCCGCACCGCCGAGAGCGGCATCATCGACGAGATCAGGCGGCTGTCGGCCACCATGGACGAGGACGACGCCCTGGTGATCTTCCCGGAGGGCGGCAACTTCACCCCGCGCCGGCGGCGGCTGGCCATCCGGCGGCTGGAGGAGAAGGGCCTGGAGGAGGAGGCCACGCGGGCCCGCGCGATGGACCACCTGCTGCCGCCGCGTCCCGGCGGGGCGATCGCGGCCATCGAGTCGTGCCCCTCGGCCGACGTGGTCTTCGTCGCGCACACGGGCCTGGACGACCTGATCACGATCGGCGACGTGTGGCGCAAGCTGCCGCTGGAGGCGCACATCACGGCGAAGTGGTGGCGGGTGCCGGCCGCCGCGATCCCGCCGGAGCGGGAGGAGCGCATCCGCTGGCTGTACGACCAGTGGGAGCTGATCGACGACTGGATCAGCGCGCAGCGCGAGGCGGCGGCGGAGGAGCGGAAGGCGGACCGCGCCGGCTGAGAGCGGCCCCGTCCTCAGAGGCCTCAGAAGGTGAGCAGGTGCTCCCTCTCGGCCTTCCATTCGACGCTGAGCACCGTGGCGTCGTCCTGGAGCCTGCCGTGCTGGTGCTCCAGGATGGACTGGATCAGGCGGCGCAACGTCTCGGGTGACGACATCCCGTCGGCCTCGCGGCGCACCACGAAGTCGACGAACCGCTCCAGCCCGAACAGCTCCCCGCACGGGCTCTGCGCCTCGATGATGCCGTCGGTGTAGAAGAGCAGGCGGTCACCGCGTTCGAGCTGGTAGCGCTCCAGCCCCGAGGACAGCCCCAGCCGGAAGCCCATCGGCGGCGACGGTTCGGTCCGCAGCGTGGCGACCCGGCGCCCGCGCCTGATCACCATCGGCGGGTGGTGGCCGCGGTTGACCCAGGTCAGCTCGCCGGTGCGGAAGTTCAGGTCGGCCAGGATGCCCGTCGCGAACCGGGTCTGCCCGAACTGGCCCGCGATCGCCGCGTCGATCGCCTCGCTCGCCGCCGGCAGCCCCGCGCCGCGCAGCCGGTTGTTGCGGCAGGCGCCGATGGCGATCGTCGCGGTCAGCCCCGCCGAGACGTCGTGCCCCATGGCGTCGAAGATCGACAGGTGCAGCGTCTCCCCGCCGATGGCGTAGTCGAAGGCGTCGCCGCCCACGTAGTACGCCGGTTCGAGCGCGGCGGAGACGACCACCCGGTCGTTGGCGAACGTGTTGGGGGGCATCAGGTTCCACAGCACCTCGGCCGACAGGTTCATGGACTCGGTCCGTACGAGCGAGGCGTACGTGTCGCTGTAGTTGCGCTTGCTGACCAGCAGCAGCGAGACCAGCGCGGCCAGCTGCCTGACCCGCCAGCCGACGTCGTCGCCGTCCTCGGGAACCGTCACCGCCATGACGCCGACCCGCTCGGTCCCGTCGAGCAGCGGCGCCCACAGCCGCCGCCGCTCGCCCTCCCCAGGCGGCTGCGGCCCGTCCTCGACGGGCAGCTTGCCCTGGACCACCTCCACGTCGCGGTAGGCGCGCCCGGCCAGCGTGGAGTCGATGCGCAGCGGCAGCAGCGGCTCCCCCGCCGTATCCCGCTGGTCCGGCAACGGCACAAGGAAGCGTTGCTGCAGGTCGACCACGTAGATCAGGATCTGGGTGAACCCCACCGGCCCGGCGTGCTCGGCGACCAGGCCCGGCACGTCCTCGATCGCGGCCTGGTGGCTCGCGCTCAGCAGGCCGCCCAGCATGAGCTCGCCCTCGCTCCGCATGCGCGTGCCTCCTCCGTCTCAGAGACCTTTCCTACCCTCGCGACAGGCCCCGGACTCCCCGGCCGGCGCGCTCGGAACAGACATTCGCCGGGCCTGTCCGGCGGGCTCGCCAGGCGGCGGTGACGCCCGCCCCCACTAGGCTTTTCCCATGCTCCGTGATGCCTTGAAGGACTGGCTGGCCACGCGCACCCCCGCACAGCTCAGCCTCCTGGCCGATCGGGGCGCGCTGCGCAGCCGCGGCCGCGAGCCGTCGCCGGACGAATACGTCCACCTCCTCCAGCAGGAGCAGGTGATCGCCCGGCTGGCGGGGTTCTGCACCCTGCCCGACCTCCAGGCGCTGCGCGCGATCTCCTGGCTGTCGGCCCAGCGGGACGGCCCGTTCCCCGAGGACCGCTGGGCCGCCGGTGACCGCGCCGTGGCCCGTACGGAGGTCGTGGGCCTGCTGGCGGGCCACGACGAGACGCTGCGGGCGGAGGCGGAGGCCACCCTCGACCGGCTCGCCGACCAGGCCCTGCTCCACCCGCCGCACGGGGAGCAGATCGTGGCGCCCTCCTACGTGCACCGGTACCTGACCACGGACCTGGGCCTGGGCCGGCCGGTCGCGCGGCTGATCTCCCAGTACCTGAACGCGCCCGAGGTCCACCGGCTGGCCACCGCCCTGGGCCTGGACCAGGCTCCGAGCCGGGAGGCCGCGCAACGGAACGTCGTCGCGTACCTGACCGATCCCGCACGCCTTCGCACGTTGCTGGACAAGGCGCCCGCCTCGGCCAAGGAACTGCTGGACCGGCTCGCGTACGAGGGGCCGGGGGTCGAGGTGCGCTGCTTCCACCTGGCGGGGTCGTACGGGTCGAACAAGTACACCTTCTTCGCGGGCGGCTCCGGGCACGCGGGCGCCGACTGGCTGGCGGCCAGGGGGCTGCTGCTGCCCGCCGGGGTCGTGGGGACGGCCGAGCTGCCGCTGGAGGTCGCGATGGCCGTACGCGGTGAGGTGCGGGCCCCCTTCACCCCGCACCCTCCCGAGCCGGGCGACCTCCCCCGCGCCGAACGCGTCGAGCCCACCGCCCAGGCCGCCGTCAACACGCTGACCTGGCAGCTCGAACGCCTCCTCGCCGGATGCGTCGCGCAGCCGCTGCCGGTCCGCCGATCGGGCGGCGTCGCGCTGCGCGACCTCAAGCGGCTGGCCAAGGAGATCACCTCCCCGGAGCTGCTGCTGGAGCTGTGCTTCCGGGCCGGCCTCCTGGGGGTCGTGCCCGAGCCGGCCGCGAACCGGCGCGAGGGCCCTTCGTACGTCGTGCTGCCCACCAAGGGGTACGACAAGTGGGTGGCGCGCGAGCCCGCCCAGCGGCTGGTCCCGATCATCGCCGCCTGGGTCGTGTGCCGGTCCATCCCGCTGTGGGACCCGGCTCCGGCCCAGGGCACGGCCGCCTACGTCAGGGACGCTCTGGGCAGGAGCGACGACCCGGACGCGGTCAGCCTCCGGTACGCGCTCCTGGAGGCCCTGGCGGCGGCCCCCGGCCTGCGCGTGGCCGACGCCGCCCCCTACCTGGTGGCCGCCGCGACCTGGCACCGCCCCGTGCGCATGCCCACCGACCCGGCCACGGGTGCCCAGCGCATCGACGCCACGCTGCGCGAGGCCACCCAGCTCGGCGTGCTCGCCGACGGCTGCCTGACCGAGCTGGGCCACACCGTGCTGGCTCTCCTGCGAACCGGCCAGGCGTGGAAGTCCCCGCACACCACGCTCACCCCCGCTCTGGCCGCGATGCTCCCCGCGCCGCGCTCCACGGCCCGCTTCCAGACGGATCTGACCGCCGTGGTGAGCGGCGTCCCCGGCGCGACGCTGGCCGCGCTGCTGAGCACGGTCGGCGTGCGCGAGTCCGAGGGCCACGCCGTGGTGTGGCGCATCACCCAGGCCTCCGTACGATCGGCGCTCGACGCCGGCCACACGGCCGCCACCCTGCTCGACCGCCTGCGGGCGGTGGCGGAGTCGGGGCTGCCCCAGCCGCTGGAGTACCTGGTCAACGACGTCGGCCGAGCCCACGGCCGCATGCGCGTGGTCCGGTCGGGCTGCTGCGTCCGCTCCGACGACGAGGCCCTGCTGACGGAGCTCGTCCACGCCCGGCCCCTGCGGCACCTGGGTCTGCGGCAGATCGCCCCGACGGTTCTGATCAGCGGGAAGCCGGAGGGCGAGACCATGGAGGCCCTCCGGGCGGCCGGCTACGCCCCGGCCCTGGAGGCCGAGACGGGCGCCACCCTGGTCGAACAACCCGGCGCCAGGCGCGCCCCCTGACCAAACATGGGCCTCCACCTTTCGGGGGCGCTACCGCGCAATGACGCTCCGGGCTGCGCCCAGTGGGGGGCTCGGCGCCCTCCACACCCCCACAAAAGCACGGTCCTCGCTAACGCTCGGGCGCCTTCCCAGGTGAGGGGGCTACCGCCCCCTCACACTCCCCTCTCCTTAGCCTCTGGACGGCACCAAGGCTCGGCCTGGAGCGGAGTCGCTTGGGCTGGGAATTCCCTGCTCTGCCCCCGCCGACCAGCACTTCGATCACGTCCGCCTCGCGACGGCGGGGACGCGCGCCGCTTCCGACCCACCCTGCGCTAGATAGTGCTACTATCCATTATTAGATAGTGACACTACCCAATGGAGAAGCAATGGAAGCCCTACTCGTCCTCACCATTGGCACCCTCGCCTTCCGCCTTCTGGGTGCGCGAGGCGTTCGCCGGTTCGCCACCTGGGGAGCCAGTGCCGCCCACGGGCTGGCCGCCATGCTCGTTCTCACGGCCAGTGCCCATTTCGTCCCGGACAGCGTCACGGTCATGCCCACGCACGCCGACCTGGTGCGCAT
Organism: Nonomuraea rhizosphaerae; assembly: GCF_019396405.1. Lineage (GTDB taxonomy): Bacteria > Actinomycetota > Actinomycetes > Streptosporangiales > Streptosporangiaceae > Nonomuraea > Nonomuraea rhizosphaerae. Next base: position 8,813 of record NZ_JAHKRL010000221.1, read on the forward strand.
GGTGCCGCCGTTCGTGCCGTACCCGAGCTTGATGGTGTACGTGACCGGCGTGCTGGAGTTGCTCGGCGCGGCCGGGCTGGTGCTCGGGGTGACGCGTCGCGCCGCCGGGGTCGCGCTCGCGGCGCTGTTCGTCGGGCTGCTGCCGGCCAACGTCTACGCCGCCGTCGCGGACGTGCCGTTCAACGGCGGGGCGGCGACGCCGCTGTGGCTGCGGGTGCCGGAGCAGGTGCTGTACATCGGGGTCGCGCTCTGGGCGGCCTGGTCGGCGCACCGCGCGGCCCGCACGGCAGGCCAGGTGGACGCGGCGCACGAGGTGGACACCGCAAGAGCGGCGGAACGGCAGGCGCTGGGGGCCTAGCGGGTGGCCCGGATGGTTCGGGTGGTTCGGGCAGCCCAGGTGGTTCGGCGGAGCGGTCAGGTCGAGGGGGGCGGGGGTGGTGAGCTGACGCGGAGGAGGTGGTCGTCCGGGTCGTGGAGGCGCATCTCGTACATGCCCCAGGGGCGCGTCACCGGAGGCTCGGCGACGGTCACGTCGCGGGCCCGCCACTCCTCGAACAGCCGGTCCACCTGGGCGGGCGTGGGGACGTCGAGGTGCAGCCAGGTGCTGTGGACGCCGGCCACCTGGGTCAGGATGATCTGGGCCCGGTCGCGGCCCACGAGCGCGGTGCCGGGCTCGCCTGGTTCGCCGTGTTCGTCCCGCAGGAAGCGGGCCCGGCGGTCGGACCAGTGCCAGCCGATCCGGAAGCCGAGCGCCTCCGAGTAGAAGCGCAGGCTGGCGGACAGGTCGCTCACCAACAGGTTCGGCCGGCAGCCGAGGAAGGTCTCGGGGGGTGGGGTTTCGGTCATCCGCGCCTCCGCCTGTCGTGGTCGCCGCCGGGAGGCGAGCCCCGGAATGGGCAGGGGTTTCCGGTGGCCCCCGGAGCGCCTCCTGACAGTCCCCTGAAACTGTCCCCGAGAGTACTCCTCCCCCAGGCTCGTCCCCCTAAGATTGTGCTCGAAGACGTTCCGTGAAGGCGCCTGCTGACACCGCCATTGACAGAATATCGGCCCGTTGTAAAGGGCTGTATCGCGCGAACACTTCCAGAGAAGTTGAGCAAGATCTGCTTCCGTGTTCCCCGGCTTTTCGCCGCAAAGTTAGGGCGTTGGGCGAACGTTGCCGCGACACGCATCCGCCACCCCCCGGCAAGAGGAGCAGTTCTCATGTTCAGGCGCTTCCTTGTGGTCCTCTCCCCCGTCGTCCTCTCCCTGGCAGCCGTGCTCGGCTTCGCGTTACCGGCCCAGGCCGTGACGCTGGAGCAGAAACTCGCCGCGCTTTCCAACTTCAGCCAGCCCACGGCCGCGAGCGCCGCCGCCTGGCGCGCCGCCTGGTCCAACCAGGGAGCATGGGCCGACTACGCCTTCGACTGGTCGACCGACCTGTGCTCCAGCAGCCCCGACCAGCCGCTCGGCTTCGATTTCCGGATGCCGTGCCGGCGGCACGATTTCGGCTACCGCAATTACAAGGCCGTCAACCAGTTCCCGGCGAACAAGGCCCGTATCGACAGCGCTTTCTACTTCGACATGCAGCAGGTGTGCAACGGATACTCGGGTATTGCCAAGTCAACGTGCAACGGTCTGGCCTGGACGTATTACCAGGCCGTCAAGGAATTCGGCAACCTGACCGTGACGGAGCAGCAGATCCAGCAGGTCAAGCAGGAGGTCGAGCTGGCCTACAAGAACGCCGAGTCCTGAAAGCCGGGTTCTGGAACCGGGTCCTGTAAACCATGTCCTGAAGCCGGGCCGCCCGTGAGCGGCCCGCTTCTCACCGTCTTTCCGAGTGCCGTCCGGATGCCGGGCGGCACTCGCCTTTCGCAGGCCCCCATCCGGTCTCCGGAAGGCCATCACCTGGAGTTCCTGGCCGCTCGCTCCGGCGATCCCCGTGCTGCCCCGCGTACGCGCGTGCAGCAGACTGTCACCATGCGCGACCTACGGCCCGGAACCCCTCGATGACCACGGCGATCGTCCTGTTCAACCGGGACCTGCGCGTGCACGACCACCCGGCGCTCACCGCCGCCTGCGAGCGGGCCGAGCGGGTCGTGCCCCTGTTCGTGCTGGACCCGGCCGTGCCGGCGGGCCGGCGGCGGGAGTTCCTGCTGGAGTGCCTGGCCGACCTGCGCGGCTCCCTGCGGACGCGCGGGGGCGACCTGGTGGTGCGGGAGGGTGACGTCGTCCGCGAGACGATGAAGCTGGCGGCCGAGGTGGGCGCGGAGACGATCTGCGTCAGCGCCGACGTCAGCGGCCTGGCCAGGCGGCGCGAGGAGCGCTTCGGCGAGGAGCGGATCGAGTTCCTGCGCTTTCCCGGCCTCACCGTCGTGCCGCCGGGCGAGCTGCGGCCCTCCGGCGGCGGTGACCACTTCCGCGTGTTCACCCCGTACTGGCGCGCCTGGACCAAGTACGGACGGCGCCCGGCGCTGCCGCCGCCCGGCAGGATCACTCTCCCCTCGAAGCTCGCCGCCGGCCGGATCCCCGGCCACCGGGCGGGCGCCGTGCCCGGTGGTGAGACGGCCGGGCGCGAGCGCGCCGAGCGCTGGCTGCGGGAGGGCGTGAGCGACTACGGCGACGGGCACGACGACCTCGCGGGTGACCGGACCTCGCGGCTCAGCCCGTACCTGAGGTTCGGCTGCCTGTCGCCGCTGGAGCTGGCCGGCCGCGCGGAGGCCGGCGAGGAGTTCGTCCGCCAGCTCTGCTGGCGGGACTTCCACCACCAGGTGACGTACGCGTTCCCGCGGATCAGCCGCGAGAACTACCGTCGCGCCGAACGCCGCTGGCGGCACGACCGCGACGCGCTGCAGGCATGGCAGGCGGGCATGACCGGCCTGCCGATCGTGGACGCGGGGATGCGCCAGCTGCTGGCCGAGGGGTGGATGCACAACCGGGCCCGCCTCATCGTGGCCTCCTACCTGGTCAAACTCCTCGGGGTCGACTGGCGGGACGGCGCCGCGCACTTCTTCGAGCACCTGCTCGACGGCGACGTGGCCAACAACTCGGGCAACTGGCAGTGGGTGGCGGGCACCGGCAACGACACCCGCCCCAACCGGGCGTTCAGCCCGCTGCGCCAGGCCAGGCGGTTCGACCCGTCGGGCGACTACGTCCGCCGCTACGTGCCCGAGCTGGCCGGCGTGCCCGGCAAGGACGTGCACGAGCCCTGGCGGCTGTCCTCGCTCCCGGCCGGGTATCCGGCGCGGCTGGACGGCGGCGACGACACGGAGCGCGAGCAGCGGTAAATCGCCGATGCTCGCTTGACCTTGTCACCGGCGTCAACGTTTACCGTCGATCCTCCGACCATCGACGAAACGGACGCGACGCGCATGAGCACCGACCGGGCCACCCTCCTCAAGCACGACCAGAGCTTCTTCGACGCCCTGGTGGCCGGCGACCACGACCTGCTGAAGGAGCTGCTGTCGGACGACTTCGTCCTGGTGGGCGTCGAGGACGGGGCGCTGGCCGGCAAGGGGATGATCCTCGATCTGGTGGCGTCCGGGTCCCTGCGGTTCCCGCGGATCGACTCGTTCCCGGACGAGGCGGTCGTCCGGTTCGCCGGGGACGGGAGCGTGGGCATCGTCGTCGGACGCACCGGAATGAACGTCACCAACCCCGACGGGACCTCCTTCAGCGCCGGCAGCCGCTACACCCACGTGTACGCCGCCGGCCCCCAGGGCGCCTGGCATCTCATCTCCGCCCAAGGCACCACAATCACCGCTTGACACCCAATAAGATCCCTGATCTCTTCGCGGACAGCTCCGCACCCCGCCTCCCCCGAGGAGATCTCACAGTGAAGCACATCCCTTTAGCTCCCCTTGGCCTGCTCGCCGCCGTGGCCCTGACCGGTTGCTCGGTCACGAACGTCGAGCCCGACGAGGGCGGCATCGTCTACGACGCCGGCATGTTCAGCTCGACCACGTTCCAGGAGTGCCTCAAACCGTCCACCCGCGACGTGTCCGGGCCGGGTGACGAGGGCTACCGCTACCCGAACGGCCAGCGCACCTTCGACTTCACCGGCCGTGACGAGTCCGAGGGCAAGCCGATCACCTCGGTCAGCAAGGACGGTCAGATCATGACCATGTCCGGCGGGCTGACCTTCTACTTCTCCGCCTCCGACTGCAAGAAGCTCCAGGCCTTCCACGAGAACATCGGCAAGAAGTACGAGGCGTACGAGGCCGAGGGCTGGAGGCGGATGCTGCAGTTCTACATCGGCAACAGCGTCGAGCGGGCCATGGACGAGGCGACCCTCAAGTACAACTGGCGCGACCTGTACTCCAACCCGGCGCAGAAGGCGCTGTGGGAGCAGGACATGGCCAAGCTGACCAACCAGTACGTGGCCAGCCTGACCCAGGGCCAGTACTTCGAGCGGCTGCAGTTCATCATCCGCCAGCCCGAGCCGCCCAAGACGATAGTGGACGCCCAGACCGAGACGCAGGCCGCGCAGGAGCGGCAGAAGGCCCAGGAGGCGGAGAACACCCGCGCGCTGACCGAGCTGAAGTCGCTGGAGAAGCTGGCCAAGGTGCTCGGGCCGCAGGGCGCGATCCTCTACAAGGCCATCCAGGACGGCAAGGTGACGATCGTCCCGGTCCCGACGGGCAGCGCCGTCAACATCACCCCCAAGTAGCCGCCGGCAAGTGGACGAGGGCGAAGGGGCCGCGCGGGTTCGGCCGTCAGGTGGCGGGGTTGACTGCCATCGCGCCGAGGACGGAGGTGGCCACCTTGCGCACGTGGGCGCTCATCAGCTCACCGGCGCGCGTGTCGTCGCTCGCGGTGATCGCGGCGAGGATGGCGGTGTGGTCGTGCGCGCAGGACGTGGCGGTGTCGGCGGTGGGGGAGTCGCGCAGGCGCAGCGTCCAGACCAGGTCGTAGGCGTCGGCCATGGCGTCGCGCAGGTAGGGGCTGTGCGCCGCCGCCGCGACCGCCAGGTGGAACTCCTTGTCCTGGGCGCGGAAGGTCTCCAGGTCGCCGGCCAGCGCCCCGGCCAGGCACTGCTCGGCCGCCCGCCCGATCGTGGCGAGGTCGTCGTCGGCCGCGTTGCGGGCCGCCAGCCGCGCGGTCTGGCCCTCCAGCGCCTCGCGCAGCTCGTAGGCGGCCTGCAGCGCGGCGGCCGACGGCTTGGCGATCAGCCCGCCGCGCCGCCCGTCCGACACGATCAGCCCGGCGTGCATGAGGCGCAGCAGCGCCTCACGCACCGGCGTCTTGCTGACCTGCAGCGACTCGGCGAGCCTGGCCTCGCTGACCCGTGATCCCGGGGGCAGCGCGCGGGTGATGATCGCCCGGCGGATAGAGTCGTAGACCATCGTCGTCAGGTTGTCCGGCCGCTGGGTCAGCGGTTTCAGGGACTCCATGTCTCCGGTCATGTCCTCTCCAACCGTGGCATCTGGTGTCTCAGATATCGTAGGGCTTCGGGCGACGGCGGCTAACGCAGCGATTCCAGGCGGTAGGTCTCCGGCCCGTAGTAGACCGCGATCAGCGAGACCGCAGAGAGCAGGATCGCGTACCCGGCCACCGGCCAGATCGAGCCCGTGGTGGTCAGCAGGGCCGCGGCGATGAACGGCGACAGCCCGCCGGCGAAGATCGAGGAGATCTCCCGGCCGAGCGTGATGCCCGAGTACCGCAGCCGGGCCGGGAACAGCTCGGCGAAGTAGGCGCCCACCACCGCGGTGACCATGCCCCAGCCCACCGCGATGCCCAGGATGAGCGCGAGCCCGAACAGCAGCGGGTTGCCCGTGGTGGCCATCGCGAAGATCGGGAACGCGGCCAGGATCGAGAACCCGGCCCCGGCCATGAACACCGGGCGCCGGCCGTACCGGTCGGACAGGGAGGCGAACCACGGGACCAGCACCAGCGCCACGACGCAGGCCAGCGACAGGGCGATCAGCGCCGCGGTGCTGGACAGGTCCGTCGCCTCCTTGGCGTAGTTGAGCAGGTAGACGGAGTAGATGAAGAAGACGCCGTTGTCGATCAGCCGGGCGCCCATCACCACGAGCAGCGAGCGCTTGTGCGTGCGCACCACCTCCACGACCGGGACGCGAACCTGGTTGCCGCTCTTGCGCACCTCGTTGAACAGCGGCGACTCCTCGACCTTGAGCCGGACGTACATGCCGGTCGCCACCAGCAGGATGCTGACGACGAACGGGATGCGCCAACCGTACTCCTGGAAGGCGGTCTCGCTGAACACGGCCGTGCAGACGGTGAAGACGGCCGAGGACAGCAGCAGGCCGCCGATCACGCCGCAGGCCATCCACGAGGTGTTGAACCCGCGCTTGCGCGGGCCGGAGTACTCCAGCGCCAGCACGATCGCGCCGCCCAGCTCGCCGCCCGCGGCGAAGCCCTGGACCAGGCGGAGCACCACCAGCAGGATCGGCGCGGCGATGCCGATGGACTCGTAGGAGGGCAGCAGGCCGATCAGGGTGGTGGCGACGCCCATCATGATCAGCGTGATGATCAGGATCATCTTGCGCCCGATCCGGTCGCCGAAGTGGCTGAAGACCAGGCCGCCGACCGGCCGGGCGAAGAAGCCGACGCCGTACGTGGCGAAGGCGGCCAGGGTGCCGCCGGCGCTGCTGATGTTCGGGAAGAAGACGTGGCCGAACACCAGGGAGGCGGCGGTGCCGTAGGCGAAGAAGTCGTACCACTCCAGCACCGATCCGACGCCGCCCGCCATGACGGCGCGTCGGATGCTGGCGGGGTCGGCGGCCGGGGCGACGGCGGTGTCCTCGGCCTCGGCGGGGTGTTGTGTCATCTGATGGTCCTTTTTCTGGGTGAGGGGTGTGCCCGGCGTCAGCGGGGCGGCTGGAAAAGCTCGATCGTCACGCCGTCGGACGTGCGCAGGTATCCGGTGAGCGCGCCGGCGTTCGCGCCGGAGGGGACGGTCACCGGGCGGGCGCTGCGGGGCGTGGCCCCGAGCGAGACGGCCCTGTCCCATTCGGCCTGCGCGTCCTCGACGACCAGGCAGATGTGGACGTTGCCCGGGTGGGCGGTCTCCGGGGAGTTCGGGCCCTCGGGACGGTCGAGGTACTGCAGCAGCTCCAGGTAGCCGCCGGAGGGCAGGTTCACCTGGCTGCCCAGGATGCGCACCCCGTCGTAGCCGCTCATCTCGGCGATGAACGGGCCCTCGATGGTGTAGCGGCGCACGGACTTGGTGCGCAGCAGCGCCTCCCAGAACGCCTCGGCGACGTCCAGGTCGGCGACGGTGATGCCGATGTGGTGCAGGGTGTGGTCGGTTGCCATGTTCTCTTCCTGATCTCAGGCGCCGGGGCCGGCCTTGAAGGCGGCGTAGACGGTCTTGAGCGCGTTCTCGATGGGGATGCGTTCGGTGCTGGAGGCGCCGACGAACCCGTGCGCGCCGGTGCGGGCGGCGATCTCGGCCGCGTCCTCGGGCGTGATGATCGGCCCGCCGTGGGTGAGCACGACGACGTCGTCGCGGGCGGCGCGGGCGGCGTCGAAGATGCCGGTGAACGTCTCGGCGGTGGCGTCCAGGGTGCGGGTCCTGGCCAGGCCGATGTCGCCGCCGCCGGTCACCCCGCCGTGCGCGACCACCACGTCCACGCCCGCCTCCACCACCTGGGCGGCCTCGTGCGGGGTGTAGACGTAGGCCAGCGTGAGCAGGTCGCGCGCGGCGGCGCGGCGCAGCATCTCCACCTCCTGGGCGAACCCGAACCCCAGGCTCTCCAGGTCGGCGCGGTAGGAGCCGTCGATGCGGCCCACGGTGGGGAAGTTGATGACGCCGCTGTAGCCGGTCGTGATCATCTGGTCGAGAAGGTCGTCCAGGTCCCTGGTCGGGTCGTGGGTGTAGATGCCGCCGATCACGGGGGTGTCCCGGACGACGGGGAAGATCCGCTCGCGGCCCAGCTCCAGCATCACCTCGTTGGCGTTGGCCACCGGCAGCGCGCCGACGATGCTGGCCAGCCCGTCCTGGCGGAACTTGCCCGAGGAGTAGACGACGATCAGGTCCACCGCCGACCGGTCGGCCACGCGCGCCACCAGGCCGCTCCCGGCGCCGGTCGCGACGATCTGGCGGCCGGCCGTGATCTCCTCGCGCAGCCGGCGCAGGATCTCCTCGCGGGCGATCCGTCTGTTCATCCTGGCGTCCTTTCCAGCAGGGCCTCGCAGGCCGCCCGCGCGAAGGCGGGCTCGTTGATGTGCGCGGCCACCCGGCGGACCTCCACCCGGCCGGCGAGCCGCGTCGTGATCTCGTCGGCGAACGCGGCGTCGGGCGCCCGGGGCGGGGAACGGCCCCCCCGCCCGG
>NZ_JAHKRL010000222.1 GCF_019396405.1 Nonomuraea rhizosphaerae
CGCCCCCCCCCACGGCGCGGCGCCCGCCGCTGGTGCGTGCCGCTGACCCGGGGCCGCACGGCCGTGAGGGTCATCCGCCCGCTCCTTCGGCGGGCCGGACGGCGGTGAGGGTCATCAGCTCACTCCTTCTGCTGTCCCGATCAGGCGGGCGCGCACCAGGCGGCCCTGCTCCCCGGCGGCCCCCGCCGCGTCGAACGGCGTGGCCAGCACGAGAGCCGCCGCCCCCTGCGCCCAGCCGGTCTCGTCCCAGCTCTCCACCTCGATCGAGATGTCGCGCCGCCCGGGGTAGAGCTGCGCCCTGAGGGCGGGGTCGAACCCCGCCCGCCACAGCGGCCAGTCGGCCGTGCCCTCGCCGAGCACCACCACGACCTCGGGGTCGACCACGTTGATCAGCCCGGCCGCCGCGCGCCCCAGCACGGCTCCGGCCTCGGCGAACACCTGTTCGCGCGGCTTGGAGCCGAGCGCCGCCCGCAGCCCCGCGGAGCCCACGTACGCCTCCAGGCACCCGCGCGCCCCGCACCCGCACACCGGCCCGTCCGGGTCGACGGGCACGTGCCCGAACTCCCCGGCCCCGCCCCTGGCCCCCCGGTACACGCGCCCGTCGGCCACGATCGCGGCGCCGACGCCGCGCCCGATGGTCAGCACCAGGAAGTCACGGTGCGTGCGGCCCCTGCCGTACAGCCGTTCGGCCGCCGCCAGCGCGTTGACGTCGTTCTCCACCAGCACGGGCAGGTTCAGCCGCCGCCGCAGCCGCTCGCCCACCGGCATGGCCTGCCAGCCCAGCGTGGGCGCGTTGACCGTGCCGACGGCCTGGTCCTCGACGCTGCCCGGCACCCCGACGCCGATCCCGAGCAGCGGCGGCGCCTGCCCGTTCTCGGCGGCGGCGCGTACGGTCAGCCCGAGCCCGGACCCGGAGACCACCGACTCGACCGCGTCGGCCAGCCGGTCCAGCGCCTCGGGCGAGGCCGGGTCGAACGGGCACTCCCAGGCCCCCAGCACCTCGCCGTCGAGCCGGACGTCCACCAGCACCAGGTGGTCGGCGGTCACCTTCACGCCGAGCGCCCGCCCCGCGCTGCCGACCAGCCCGAGCGTCTGCGCGGGCCGCCCGCCGCGCGACGGCTTCAGGTCCAGCTCCTCCAGCATGCCGTAGCCCATCAGCTCGCGGGTGAGCTGCGTGACGGTCGCCGGGCTGAGGTCCAGCTCACGCGCTATCTCGGTACGGCTGAGCGGCCCGACCGTGCCGAGGAGCGCGAGGATCGCCGTCCTGGTGAGATCACCGCGATCAGTTCCTGCCATGTGATGGGCACGACTTTCTTTGGAAATAAAGTTAGTGGTGAAAATATGAGGCCGCAGGCGTCCGGGTGTCAAGACACGAAAAGGGGCCCCTGTCGCCAGGGGCCCCTTTCCTCGGGTGGTCAGGCCGTGTCTTTGGCCCGGTTGCGCAGCGCGCGGCTGACGCCGTCGGCGCCCTCCATGATCATCCTGCGCAGCGCCTGCGGCGGCCGGTCCGCGTCCAGGAAATCCTGTGCCGCCTGGACGGTCTCCTGCTCGATCAGCAGCGCCGGGAAGCAGCCCACCGCGAACGCCTGCGCCTGGTCGAACGTCCACTCCCGGTAGATCCTGCCGACCAGGGTGAAGTACTTCTCCCGGTAGGGCGCCATCAGCTCCGGGTGGTGCGGGTCCTGGAAGCCGCTGATCGTCGTACGGGCGATGTGGTTGGCCAGCTTGCCCTCCACGATCGCCGCCCATGCGGCGGCCTTGCCCTCGGCCGTCGGGATGGCCGCCCGGCACAGCGCCGCCGAGCGCTCGCCCGTGGCCGTCGCGTCGCGCTCCAGCTCGGCGTCGACGTCGGCGCCGGTCAGCCTGCCGCCGGAGACCAGCGCGTGGACCAGCGCCCAGCGCAGGTCGGTGTCCACGGTCAGCCCCTCGGGCACCGCCGAGCCGTCCAGGATGCCCTGGAGCACCGTCAGGTCCTCCTCGCCCCGCGCCGTCGGCGCGAACGCCTGGAGGTAGGCGAGCTGGTGGTCCGAGCCGGGCTCGGCCGCGGCGATCAGCGAACGCAGCTCCGTGGCCAGCGTCGACAGGCCCTCGGCCCGCCACGCCGGGTCCGCGTACTGCTGCACGGCCATCCGCGCCTGCCGCAGCACCGCCTGAAGGACGGTGATGTCCTTGACCGTGCCGACGCCCGAGACGACCAGCTTCACGTAGTCGCGCGTGGACATCTCGCCGTCGCGTGTCATGTCCCACGCCGCCAGCCAGCACAGCGCCCTGGGCAGCGACTCGGTGAACGCCGCGATGCCGCCGTCGACCAGCGTGCGCAGCGACCGCTCGTCCAGGCGGACCTTCGCGTAGGTCAGGTCGTCGTCGTTGATCAGCACCAGGTCGGGCTGCTCCACGCCGACCAGCTCCGACACGGCCGTGCGCGCGCCCACCACATCCAGCTCGACCCGCTCGGTCCGCGTCAGCACGCCGTCCGTCAGCGAGTACAGGCCGATGGCGACGCGGTGCGAGCGCAGCGTCGGGTAGTCGGCGGGCGCCTCCTGCAGCACGTCGAACGTCTCGAAACGGCCGTCGGCCACCGTGAACGACGGGCGCAGCGTGTTGACCCAGGCGGTCTCCAGCCACTCCTTCGACCACGACGACAGGTCGCGGCCCGAGGTCCGCTCCAGCGCGCCGAGCAGGTCCTTCAGCTCGGTGTTGCCCCACGCGTGCTCGCCGAAGTAGTCGCGGACCCCGGCCAGGAAGTTCTCCAGGCCGACGTAGGCGACGAGCTGCTTGAGCACCGAGGCGCCCTTGGCGTAGGTGATGCCGTCGAAGTTCACCTCGACGGCCTGCATGTCCGGGATGTCGGAGGCGATCGGGTGCGTGGAGGGAAGCTGGTCCTGGCGGTAGGCCCAGGCCTTCTCCACGTTCGCGAACGTCGTCCACGCCCCCTTGCCCCAGCGCGTCGCCTCGGCCTGGGCCAGCACCGACATGTACGTGGCGAACGACTCGTTCAGCCACAGGTCGTCCCACCAGCGCATGGTCACCAGGTCGCCGAACCACATGTGCGCCATCTCGTGCAGGATCGTCTCCGCCCGCCGCTCGAAGACGGCGTCGGTGACCCTGGAGCGGAAGACGTAGTCCTCCAGGAAGGTGACACATCCGGCGTTCTCCATCGCGCCGGCGTTGAACTCGGGCACGAAGAGCTGGTCGTACTTGCCGAACGGGTAGCGCACGCCGAACACCCGGTGGAAGAAGTCGAACCCCTGCCGGGTGACCTCCAGGATGTTGTCGGCGTCCAGGTGCTCGGCCAGCGAGGCGCGGCAGTAGACCCCGAGCGGGATGCCGTCGTGCTCGGAGGTCACCTTGTGGTAAGGCCCAGCCACCAAAGCAGTGATATAGGTGGACATCACCGGCGTTGCCGGGAACTCCCAGCGCTTGGCCGCCGTGACCCCGCCGTGCCTGCCGCTCTCCTCCGCCAGCGGCTCCACCGACGTGGCCGTCGCGTTGGAGACCACCTCCCAGTCGGCCGGCGCCAGCACGGTGATCTGGAACGTCGCCTTCAGGTCGGGCTGGTCGAAGCAGGCGTACATGCGGTGCGCGTCGGCCGTCTCGAACTGGCTGTGCAGATAGACGTTCTGGTCCACCGGGTCGACGAAGCGGTGCAGACCCTCACCGGTGCGCATGTAGCTGCAGTCGGCGTCGACGCGCAGCACGTTCGACCCGGCGAGGTCCGGCAGGGGGAAACGCCCCTTGTCCGCGTCATAGGCGGACACGTCCAGGTCGGTCCCGTTGAGCGTGACCTGGCGCACGTTCGCCCCGTGCAGGTCGATGAACGTGGCCGACCCCGGACGGGAGCTGCTGAAACGTACGGTGGTGACACTCTCGAAGCGCTCGTCTCCCTCGGTCAGGTCGAGTGCCACCTCGTACGACTCGACCTTCACCAGCCGAGCGCGCTCACGAGCCTCGTCCCGAGTCAAATTGCCTGCCAAGTTGCGCTCCTTTTCACCACTTCGTCGGGGTTTGTCGGTATCCTGCCACGCTGGGAATAGGACATCGACCCCCCAGGTTATGGCCCAACGTGACCGACACGACTCCTGTAGATCTCTGGTTCGATCCTTTCTGCCCATTTGCATGGGTTACGTCACGATGGCTGCTCGAAGTTGAGAAGGTTCGCCCGATCGAGCCGCGGTGGCGCATCATGAGCCTCGAAGTGCTGAACGAGAACAAGGACGTCTCCGACGACTACCGCGCACGCGCCACTGAGGGCACCAAGCTCATCAGGGTCATCGCCGCGGCGGGCGCCAAGCACGGCGAGGAATACCTCGGCCGCCTCTACACCGAGGTCGGCACCCGCATCCACAACGAGGGCAGGGGCAAGGACCGGACCCCCGAGGTCCTGCGCGCCATCGCCGCCGAGTCGCTGCAGGCCGTCGGCCTCGGCGAGGAGCTCCTGGACGCCATGGACTCCACCGAGTACGACGACGCCATCCGCGCCTCGCACGAGGAGGGCATCACGCTGGTCGGCCAGGAGGTCGGCACCCCGATCATCCGCGTCGGCGCCAACGCCTTCTTCGGCCCGGTGATCACCAGGATCCTGCGCGGCGAGGACGCCGGCCGGCTCTGGGACGGCGTGCTGCTGACCACCGAGTTCGACGACTTCTTCGAGCTGAAGCGCACCCGCACGAAGCGGCCGCAGTTCGACTGACGATTCCCCTCCCGCCCGCCACCTGTGGCCGTACCCTTCTGGGGGAGCCGCACGAGGCGCCGCGCCCTCGCATTGTGACGGCAGGCGCGCAAGGATGGGGGCTATGCGTCAGCTGTACATCGACGGTGCCTGGACCGCTTCGGTCTCGGGCGAGGCCATCGAGGTTGTCAATCCGGCCACGGAGGAGATCGTCGATCGGGTGCCCGCGGGCGCGGCCGACGACGTGGAGGCGGCGGTGCGCGCGGCGCGCGACGCCTTCCCCTCCTGGTCGGCCGCGGCGGCCACCGAACGCGGCAAGCTTCTCGCCGCGGCGGCCGAGCTGCTGACCGAGCGCGCCGAGGACGTCGCCAGGACGATCGCGACCGACATGGGCTCGCCCATCGGGTTCGCGCTGAAGGTGCAGACGCTCATGCCCGCGAGCGTCCTGGCCAACTACGCCCGCCTGGCGGTGACCCACCCGCGCGAGTCGCGGGTCGGCAACTCGCTCGTGGTCAAGGAGCCGGTGGGCGTCGTCGCCGCGATCACGCCGTGGAACTACCCGCTGCACCAGATCATCTGCAAGGTCGCCCCGGCGCTGGCGGCCGGCTGCACGGTCGTGCTCAAGCCGACCGAGGTGGCGCCGCTGGCCGCGTACGCGCTGACCGAGATCTTCCACGAGGTCGGCCTGCCGCCGGGTGTGTTCAACCTGGTCAGCGGGCGTGGCCCGGTGGTCGGCGAGGCCATGGCCGCCCACCCCGGCGTCGACATGATCTCCTTCACCGGCTCCACCGCCGCCGGGCGCCGGGTGGCCACCCTCGCCGCCGAGTCGGTCAAACGGGTCGCGCTGGAGCTCGGCGGCAAGTCCGCCAACGTCATCCTGCCCGACGCCGACCTGGGCACCGCCGTGAAGGTCGGCGTGGCCAACTGCTACGTCAACGCGGGCCAGACGTGCTCGGCGTGGACCCGCATGATCGTCCACCGCGACCAGTACGACGAGGCGGTCCGCCTGGCCGTCGAGGCCGCGAGCCGCTACAAGGTCGGCGACCCCTTCGACGAGAGCACCCGCATCGGCCCGCTCGTCTCCGAGGTGCAGCGCGACCGCGTGGTCCGCTACATCAACCGGGGCCAGGAGGAGGGCGCGCGGCTGGTGGCGGGCGGCACCGAGCGCCCGCACCCCCGCGGCTTCTACGTCGAGCCGACCGTCTTCGCCGGGGTCGAGCCCGGCATGACGATCGAGCAGGAGGAGATCTTCGGCCCGGTCCTGTCGATCATCCCCTACACCAGCGAGGACCAGGCCGTGCGCATCGCCGACGGCACCCCGTACGGGCTGGCCGGAGCGGTGTGGGCGGCCACCCAGGAGCGGGCGGTCGAGGTGGCGCGCAGGCTGCGCACCGGCCAGGTCGCCATCAACGGCGGCGCCTTCAACCCGCAGGCCCCGTTCGGCGGCTACAAGCAGTCGGGCATCGGCCGCGAGCTGGGCGAGCAGGGCCTGGAGGAATACCTGGAGACCAAGTCGCTGCAGCTCTGAGAGGCTCAGCTGCGGCTCTGAAGGGCTCAGCTGCAGCTCTGAGGGGCTTCACGGGGGGCTCAGAGGTAGAGCCCCCCGGTGGCCAGCAGGTTCTGCCCGGTGACCCACCGCCCGTCGGGCCCGGCCAGGAACGCCACCACGGCCGCGATGTCGTCAGGCTGCCCCAGCCGTCGCAACGCGGTCAGGGCGGGCACCTGCGCCAGCGCCTCGGGCGGGTTGGTGGAGCGCAGCATCTCGGTGTCGGTGGCGCCGGGGGAGACGCTGTTGCAGGTGATCCCGCGCCCGCCCAGCTCCCGCGCCGCCACCTTGACGAACTGCTCGACGGCCGCCTTGCTGCCGATGTAGAGCGAGATGCCCGGTGCGGGCACGGCGGTGTTCATGGTGGAGAGGTTGACGATCCGCCCGCCGTCACGCATCACCCGCCCGGCCCACTGCAGCGCCAGGAACGCGAAGCGGGTGTTCACCGCGAACACCCGCTCGTACTCCTCGTCCGTGACGTCCCCGATGGCCTTCTGCTTTTCCGCCGCCGCGTTGAGCACCAGGATGTCCAGGCCGGGCAGCTCCTTCTCCGCCTCGGCGAACAGCCGCTCGACGTCGTTCCGGTCGCCCTGGTCGGCCCGTAACGCCCGGGCCCCGGTCTTCTTGGCCACCTCTCCGGCGGCGTCCGAGTCGTTCCTGTAGGTGAACATCACGTCCGCGCCGTCGGCCGAGAGCCGCTCCACGATGGCCCTGCCGATGCCCCGCGAACCGCCGGTGACCACTGCGCCCTTTCCGGAAAACAGGCTCATGCCGCCAACCTACGCCCTCAGCATGATCTTGCGCGCCTCCGGCCGCGGCAGCCGGTCGACGTACAGCCTGCCGTCCAGGTGCTCGCACTCGTGCTGGAAGCAGCGCGCCAGCGAGCCCCGCGCCCGCAGCCTGATCGGGCGGCCGAGCCGGTCGAAGCCCTCGACGCTCACCCCGGAGGCCCGCGCCACCGGGGCGTAGATCGGCTTGCCCGTCCGCCGGTCCGGCACCGACAGGCAGCCCTCCTCGTCCACCGCCTCCTCGGCGTCGTCCACGGTGAGCACGGGGTTGACCACGTGCCCCTTGCGCCCGCTGATGTCGTAGACGAACAATCGGCGCGGGACGCCGATCTGCGGCCCCGCCAGGCCCACGCCGTCCACGGCGTACATGGCCTCGAACATCTCGTCGATGAGACGGCGCAGCTCCCGGTCGAAGCCCTCGACGGGTTCGGCGGGCGTGCGCAGCACCGGGTCGCCGAGTACGCGGATCTCACGCATGATGCTCCTGTAACAAGAGTAAGGACTGGATACCCATAGCAGTCCTTACTCTAGCCAGCCCACGCGTGGCGGGAGGACGCCGCGCGCCGCTGTGGAAGACTGGGCGGCGTGCGTGTCTACATCGGTGCCGACCATGCCGGCTATGAGCTCAAGAACCACCTCGTGTCCTGGCTCAAGGACCACGGTCACGAGGTGACCGACTGCGGTCCGTTCGTCTACGACGCCGAGGACGACTACCCGGCCTTCTGCCTGCGCGCCGCCGAGGGCGTCGCCGACGATCCCGGCAGCCTGGGCATCGTCATCGGCGGGTCCGGCAACGGCGAGCAGATGGCGGCCAACAAAGTACGCGGCATCCGCGCGGCCCTCGCCTGGAGCGAGGAGACGGCCCGGCTGGCCCGCGAGCACAACAACGCCAACGTCGTCTCCCTCGGCGGGCGCATGCACCCCGCCGAGGACGCCACCAGGTTCGTCGAGGTCTTCCTGACGACGCAGTTCTCCGGCTCTGAGCGGCACGCCCGGCGCATCGCGCAGGTGGCCACCTACGAGACGATCGGCCAGCTGCCCTCGCTCCCGTAGGGCCGCCCTAGACCCTGCGCTTGGGGTCGCGCCTGGGCATCTCGTCCCGCAGGGGCCGCCGGTCGGCGGCCTCCTGCTGCTCCTTCGACGGGCGCGACACGTCACGCGCCCGCATCGCGGTGATCGTCGTGATCTGCAAGCTCTGCAACGCCATACCGCGACCCTACGCCGACGCGGCCCTTCGCGGAGGGCCGCGCCGGCATCGAGGGCTCGCTCAGAACGTCATCCCGCTCCAGGGCTTCGGGCTCCACGACATCGCCGTGGCGAGCCCGCGCACCGATCCGGGCGTGTGCTCACGCAGCAGCCCCGCGTCCCGCTGCGCGGTCAGCACGGTGCTGTCCCCCATGTACGCCGAGCCGAGCGACGAGGCCGTCAGCGACAGGTCGGGCTCGTCGTCCACCGGCTTGCACTCCGACCCGGAGGCGTCCGCGCTGAGCCGCCAGCGGCGGGCGTTCCACGGGCACACGTCGTCCTCGACCTCGATCACCACGTCCACCGGCGACACGTACGCCCGCGAGGTCAGCGCCTTGTCCACCTCCACCAGGCGCACCCACAGCTCGTCCGTGACGCTGCTGCGCAGCTGGCGCGGGTCGGCCAGCAGGGCCAGGATCGGATCGTCCACCGGCCTGGCCCCCTCGACCCTGGCGACCAGGTCGCGGTCGAGCATGCTGCGCCACAGCAGCGCGTACGCGGCGGGGTCGGCCGCCTCGACCTCGTGCAGCTTCAGCACGCCGCTGGGCACGCCGTCGTCGTCCCAGCGCGCCTTGATCCGGAACAGCGCGTACCCGCGCACCCCGCCCTCGTCCTCGGCGATCAGGCCGCGCAGCTGGCCGTAGCCCTCGCGGTCGAACTCCTCGTCGGCCAGCCACGCGCTCCAGAAGTGCTCACCACGCGCGTAACGCCCGGGCCGCGCGGCCACGACGGACGCGAACAGCCGCTCGAACTCGCCACTGGCCTCGGCCGGCTTGACCACCCGCAGCCGCAGCGACGGGTCGGCCGGGGCGTTCCCGACGAACGCCGAGCCGCTCTTGGCGATGCTGAAGCCCATCTCGCTCGCCGCCCGGCCGTACCCGAACCTGCTGTAGATGACGGACTCGGAGGCGTACAGGGCGGCCACGGACTCGCCGCGGTCGCGCACGTCGGACAGCTGCCTGCGCATCAGCGCCGACAACACGCCGCGGCGGCGGTGCGAGGCGAGCACGCTGACGGCCGTCACGCCCGCCACCGGGATCTGCGCGCCGGGAACCGTCATGAGGAAGGTGAAGACGGCGGTGACACCCGCCATGACGTCGCCGTCGAACGCCGCCAGCGTCCGATCGAACTCGGTCTGGAGCTTCGCGCGCTCGAGTTGGGTGGGATGCGGGGTCCAGCCGAACCCTTCGGAGAGCACATCGGCGAATTGCGGCCACTCGGCCTCGTCAACCGGACGGATCGGATACGTCATCCGTCCAAGGTAGGAGCGGGCAAAGGGGGACGGCCACCCAATATACGTGCTTAATGATCAAGGCGTTGGTCAAGTGGGCTGCCCAAAGGTAGGTCAGACCGCTACAGTCAGGCGCATCATGAGTTCCCGACCGGCGCCGCTTGTCCCGCCACGGCTCCGCGCGCTCCTCGTGCGGGTGCCGTTGCTGGTGTCCGCCGTGCGGTTCATCAGGAGGGGCTCCCTGGCCCGCGACCGCAACCTGCTGGTCACGCTGACGGTGCTCACGCTCGTCACCGGCCTGCTGGCGGCCCAGGTCTCGACCGAGTGGTTCTCGCCCTCGCTGTTCATCCTCGTGCTGCTCATCGGCGGGTTGCAGCTCCGGCTGGCCAGCCTGGTCAAGCTGCTCGTCGCGGTGGCCGTGTCGCTCGGTTACATCGCCGCGATGCTCGGCGTCGGCCGGGTCGGGGTGGGGCTCATGGTGACGATCGGCTTCACGACCGTCCTGGCCGTGCTGATGGCCCGCACCCGCGGCACGCTCGGCGTGCAGGGGCTGCGCGGCGACGCCATGCTGCTGGAGCTGCGCGACCGGCTCAGGAGCCAGGGCGAGCTGCCCCCGCTGCCCAAGGACTGGGGCGGCAAGGTCGTGCTCAAGCAGGCGGGCGGCTCCTCCTTCGGCGGCGACTTCCTGGTCTCCATGCGCGACGAGGACAAAGTGGAGATTGCGCTCGTCGACGTGTCCGGCAAGGGCGTCGACGCGGGCACCAGGGCGCTGCTGCTGTCCGGCACGTTCGGCGGGCTGCTCGGCTCGGTCACCGACTTCCTGCCCGCCTGCAACGCCTACCTGCACCGCCAGCGCGGCGACGAGGGGTTCGTGACGGCCGTGCACGTCCGCCTCGACCTCGCCACCGGCGACTACACCATCACCTCGGCCGGGCACCCTCCGGTCGTCAAGTTCGCCGCGGGCACCGGGAGCTGGCAGGTCGCCTCCGCCAAGGGCGTGGTCCTCGGCGTCGTGCCCGACCTGCACTGCGAGCCCGACAGTGGCACCCTGCGCAAGGGCGACGCGCTGCTGCTCTACACCGACGGGCTGATCGAGCAGCCGGGCCGCGACATCGACGCCGGCCTCGACAAGCTCCTGGGCGAGGCCGAGCGGCTGCTGCCCACCTCCGGCTTCCGTGACGGCGCCCGGGTGCTGGTCAACGCGATGGCCTCGGGTCACAGCGACGACTGCGCGCTGGTCCTCATCTGGCGGCCGTGACGAATCACACGGGTGAAGCGGTGAAACCGGTCACTGGCAGCCACTGATCGATCTTGAGATCCTCGAAGGGCTCCGGGCCCGGTGGAGCGGCGCGGCTTCACCGGGCTCCGGCAGTGCCCTGTGCTCACGGCCGGCCTCACAACCGGCCTCACAGTCAGCCTCACAACCGGCCTTACAGCCAGCCGGAGTCGTGGGCGATCCGCACGGCGTCCACCCGGTTGCGCGCTCCCGTCTTGCACATGATCCGCGACAGATGGTTGCGTACCGTCCCCACCGACAGGAACAACTGGTCGGCGATCTCCGCCGACCGCGCCCCGCCGGCGGCGATCCGCAGCACGTCCAGCTCCCGCCTGGTCAGCGGATTGGCCGCCGACTGCAGCGCGGCGATGGCCAGCTCGGAGTCGACCGCCCGCCGTCCCGCCGCCACCAGCCGCAGCCCCTCGGCGAGCTGCTCGGGCCCGACCCCCAGGCTCATGAACCCGAGCGCCTGCATGTCCAGCGCCCTGCGCACCTGCGACGGGGTGGGCCGCGCCGACAGCATCAGCACCTGGCAGCCCGGCGCCTTCTCCCGCAGCCGGGCCGCCGCCGACAGACCGCCCACGCCCGGCAGGTCCAGGTCGATGACCGCCGTGTCGGGCTCGTAGGTCACCACGGCGGGCACGACCTCCTCGGCGTCGCCCACCTCGGCCACCACCGTCAGGTCGGCCTCCGCGTCGAGCGAGGCGACCAGGCCACGCCGGAGCAGCGGCACATGCTCGGCGACCAGAATCCTGATCAAGGCTCCCCCCTCCGCACTCTCCCAGGGTGATCGCACCGTCGCTTACTGTCAACGTCCGGCAAAGAGCGCGCAAGCCATCAGCGTGTGGTGACTTCGACTACTCTGGGGGCTGTCGAGACCTTCTGTCTGCCTGGAGCGCGCCCAGATGAACTGGCTCTACGTCGCGGGGATCATCGTCTTCCTGATCGGACTGATGGTCTCCGTCGGGTTGCACGAGCTGGGCCACTTCATCCCGGCGAAGATCTTCGGTGTCCGGGTGCCCCAGTTCATGGTCGGCTTCGGCTCGACCGCCTGGTCCATCCGCCGCGGCGAGACCGAGTACGGCATCAAGTGGATCCCGCTCGGCGGCTACATCCGCATGATCGGCATGCTGCCGCCGCGCCCCGGCGACGACCCCACCAAGCTCAGGAGCAGCTCGACCGGCCCGTTCCAGGGCCTGATCGAGAGCGCCCGCGAGGCGGCCCAGGAGGAGGTCCGGCCCGGCGACGAGGAGCGGGTCTTCTACCGCAAGAAGTGGTGGCAGAAGGTCATCATCATGTCCGGCGGGCCGATGATGAACTTCGTGCTGGCGTTCATCCTCTTCTCCGTCCTGCTCGTCGGCATCGGCCTGCCCACGGTGACACCCGTGGTGTCCCCTCGGACCAACACGTGCGTCATCCCGGTCAGCGAGCAGCGTACGGACTGCCGCCCCACCGACCAGCCGACCCCCGCCGCCAAGGCCGGGCTCAAGCCCGGTGACAAACTTGTCACCTTCGACGGCTCGAAGATCACCACCTGGGCCGACGCCACCCGCCTGATCCGCTCCCACGGCGCCGGCCCCGTCGCCCTCGGCATCGTCCGCGACGGCAAGCCCATGACCCTCGACGTCACGCTCATCGCCCAGGACCGCGTGTCCCTGGACGACCCGAAGAAGATCGAGAACGTCGGCTTCCTCGGCGTCATGCCCACCGAGGTCATGCAGCAGCAGAGCTTCGGCGTTGTCATCGGCTACATGGGCCAGCTCACCGGCCGCGTCGCCGAATCCCTGCTCAACCTGCCGAACAAGATGGTCGGCGTCTGGAACGCCGCCTTCTCCGGCGAGAAGCGCGACCCCGAGGGCCCCGTCGGCGTCGTCGGCGCCGGTCGGATGGGCGGCGAGATCCTCTCCTCCGAGCTGACGGGCGAGCAGAAGGTCGCCTTCCTGGTGAACCTGCTGGCCGGCTTCAACCTGGCGATCGGCATGTTCAACCTGATCCCACTGCTTCCCCTGGACGGCGGCCACATCGCGGGCGGCCTCTGGGAGGGCATCAAGCGCGCCTACGCCCGGCTGAGGCGGCGTCCCGAGCCCGCGTACGTGGACATCGCCAAGGTGCTGCCGCTCACGTACGCGCTGGCCTTCGCCATGATCATCATGGCCGGCCTGCTCGTCTACGCCGACCTGATCAACCCCCTCACCCTCACCGGCTGACTTTTCCCGTGGACACGCCGGACATGTACGGCCTCGGGGAGTTGCGAGCACTCTGCCTCGCCCTCCCCGAGACCACCGAGCGCCTCAGCCACGGCAGCCCGACCTGGTTTGTCCGCGACAAGAAGACGTTCGTCACCTACGCGGGCCACCACCACGGCGCCCGCCTGTCCTTCTGGTGCGCCGCCCCTCCCGGTGTCCAGGGAGAGTTGCTCGCCGAGGACCCGGAGCACTTCTTCCGCCCGCCGTACGTGGGGCACAGGGGCTGGCTGGGCGTGTACCTGGACGTCGAGGTGGACTGGACGGAGATCGCCGAGATCGTCACCGACGCCTACCGCCGGATCGCCCCGAAGTCCCTCATCGCGCTGCTGCCGCGCTGACCGGGTCGAGCAGCATCTCCGCGGCCACCGTCGTCCCGTCGGCGCGGATCGTGCCGGCCACGGCCCTCGCCCGTGCCTGAGTCTCCTGGGCCAGGGCGATGCCGAGCGCGGCCGACAGCGACTCGAACGTCGGCGCCGGGCCGTCGTGCGCCGCGCCGATGCCCAGCTCGGCCACCCGGGCGGCCCAGCGCGGCTGGTCCACGATCTGCGGCACCAGAACCTGCGGCGCCCCCGCCCTGGCCGCCGTCGTCGTCGTGCCCGCGCCGCCGTGGTGCACGACGGCCGCCACCCGGCCGAACAACGCCTGCTGGTTGACCTCACCGACGGCGAAGCAGTCGTCGGCGTCGTCGATCAGCGCCAGGCCGGCCCACCCACGGGCGAGCAGCACGCGGCGGCCGTGCGCGCGGCACGCCTCGATGGCCACCCGCGCGACGTCCTTCGGCGCGTGCGCGGCCATGCTGCCGAAGCCCACGTACACCGGCGGCGCGCCCGCCTCCAGGAACGCCTCCAGCTCCCGCGGCAGGGG
>NZ_JAHKRL010000223.1 GCF_019396405.1 Nonomuraea rhizosphaerae
CGGACACGCAGCGCGAGCAGGGTGGCCAGCGCCAGGTGGCCGCCCGCCGAGTCGCCGGCGAACACCACGTCGCCGGGCGCGTAACCGCGCCCGAGCAGGCAGTCGTAGGCGTCCAGGGCGTCGCTGAGCGAGTCGGCCAGCTTGTGCACCGGCCCCTGCCGGTAGTCGAGCGCCAGCACCGGGCGGCGGGCCGCCATCGACAGCCGCCACGTGATCGGCCGGTGCGTCCTCGGCGAGCACGAGAAATAGCCGCCGCCGTGGAAGTACAGCAGCACCTTGCCCTCGTCGGGCGACCCGGCGCGCACCCACTCGCCGCCGCACGCCGAGAACTCGGCGGGCTCCACCTCCACGTGGCCGGGCGGGCGCACGGGCAGCAACCGGCCCAGCTCGCCCAGCCGGGCGGCGCAGTCGATCGCGAGCGGGTGACGCATCAGCAGGTGGGAGGCCGGCTTGAGGGTCCCGCGCATGAGACCGATGAGCGCGCGGCCCTGCCAGCTGAGGGGATAGTCCGGAGCGACGTCCCTGTCGATGTGCATGCTCTGTCCTCCGACCTTTTTTCTTCCCCCAGAACATGCCTCTACTCGTTGCACGCGCATTTCGAACGTGTGACAGCCTTGCCCCCATGGCCGGATACTCGGGAACACCGCTGCCGCGCAAGCTCGGCATCAAGCCGGGCCACCAGGTGCTCGCCCTGGACGCCCCTGACGGCCTCGACCTGGGCGAGGCCGACCCCGACCCGGCGCCGCCGTACGACGTGATCCTGATCTTCTGCAAGGACGCCGCCACCCTGCACGCCTTCTTCCCCGAGGCGAAGGACCGCCTCGCCAGGAACGGCGGCCTGTGGGTGTGCTGGCCCAAACGCTCCAGCAAGGTGCCCACCGACCTTTCCGAGAACCCGATCAGGGACTACGGCCTGGCCATGGGCCTGGTCGACAACAAGGTCGCCGCCATCGACGAGACCTGGTCGGGGCTGCGCTTCGTTTATCGCGTTGCGGACCGCTGACCCGGCGACGGATAATTTCAGGCTTCCCCTTTCCGCCCGGCCCGCGCGGGGCCTCGTACGACCGCCCGATGGCGGCCCGTACGCCTGCGCGTGCCCGCACACGGCTGGTCACCGTGTGCTCACCCTCCGGAGGTGCACAACCATCCCGCTCTACGCCCGGCTCGTCCGGTACGGCTTCCGCAAGCACGCCACCTACGTGGTGGCGGCGCTCGCCGGCGCGTTC
This sequence comes from Nonomuraea rhizosphaerae, assembly GCF_019396405.1. Classification (GTDB taxonomy): domain Bacteria; phylum Actinomycetota; class Actinomycetes; order Streptosporangiales; family Streptosporangiaceae; genus Nonomuraea; species Nonomuraea rhizosphaerae. The sequence goes on from NZ_JAHKRL010000223.1 coordinate 1,227, forward strand.
ACCAACAGCGTGTTCGGCATCCTTCGCGCCTACATCCTCATCGCCCTCTGGCAGGCCAGGCCCGGCCTGGCCGGCTACGACGTCACCCAGGCCGTCACCTACTGCTTCATCACCCAGGCGTTCATCGGGCCCATGCAGCTGTTCGGCGTCGGCCTGTCCATCCCCGAGCGGATCCGCAGCGGCGACATCGCGCTCGACCTGGTCCGGCCCGCCTCGCTGCAGCTCTGGTCGCTCGCCGAGGACCTGGGCAGGGCCGCCTACCTGTTCCTCGTGCGCGGCCTGCCGCCGATGCTGCTGGGCGCGGCCGTGTTCGGCATCTACCTGCCCGCGGCGCCCGGCCAGTGGGCCGCCTTCCTGACCGGCTTCCTGGCCGCGGTGCTGGTCAGCTTCGCCTGGCGCTACCTGGTGGCGCTGTCGGTCTGCTGGCTGCTCGACGAGCGCGGCGTGCAGTCGTTCTCGCTCGTCCTGACCACGCTGTGCAGCGGGATGCTGCTGCCGCTGGAGCTGTTCCCCGGCTGGTTCGGCGAGGCGGTCAGGGTGCTGCCGTGGGCGGCGATGGTCCAGGCCCCCACCGACCTCTACCTCGGCGAGGCGCCCGTCCTGGACACCCTGGCCTTCCAGGCGTTCTGGGCCGTCGTCCTGCTCGCCGCCGGGGCCCTCGCCACGCGGGCGATCCGCCACAAGGTGGTGATCCAGGGTGGTTAGGACGTACGCGCTGCTGGCCTGGACGTGGACCCGCGCCGCCATGGCCTACCCCGCCTCGTTCGCGATCATGACCGTGCTCGGGCTGGCCGTCGCCGGCATGGACGTCGCGGTGATCCTCATCGTCTTCGCCAACACCACCACGCTCGCCGGCTTCTCCCGCGACGAGACGCTCTTCCTGTACGGGACCGCCAACCTCGCCTTCTGCCTGTGCGACATGTTCGTCAGCAACATCGACCGGATCAGCCAGCACATCAAGGCCGGCACCCTCGACACCATGCTGATCAGGCCGGTCAGCCCCTGGCTGCAACTGGCCGCCGACCGCTTCCTGCCCACCCGGATCGGACGCATCGCGCAGGCGGCCGTCGTGCTCGGGTACGCGCTGAGCGCCCTCGACCTCGATCCCGGGCGGCTCTGGATGGTGCCCGTGATGATCGCCTGCGGGATCGTGATCTTCACGGCGCTGTGGACGCTGGCCGGCGCGCTGCAGTTCGTGCTGGTCGACGCGCCCGAGGTGACCAGCGCCTTCACCTACGGCACCGGGCAGCTCACCCAGTACCCGTTCAGCATCTACGGCCGTGAGCTGGTGCGCGGCGTGACGTACGTGCTGCCGCTGGCCTTCGTCAACTGGCAGCCCGCCCTCTACGTGCTGGACCGGGACGACCCGTTCGGCACGCCGGAGTTCATGCGTTTCCTGGGGCCGGTCGCGGCCCTGGTCCTCGCCCTGCTGGCCGCGCTCGCCTGGCGCCAGGGCCTGCGCCACTACCGATCCACCGGGAGTTAGGGATGATCGAGCTCAACGACGTCGGCCGCGCCTTCAAGGTGAAGCGGGCCGTCGTGCACGCCGTACGCGACCTGTCGTTCACCGTGGCGCCGGGCGAGTTCGTCGGCTACCTCGGCCCGAACGGCGCCGGGAAGTCCACCACGATCAAGATGCTGTGCGGCATCCTGACGCCCACCTCGGGCCGGGTCCGGGTGGCCGGGCTCGACCCGTCGCGCCGGCGCACGACGCTGGCGCGGCGCATCGGCGTGGTGTTCGGGCAGCGCACGACGCTGTGGTGGGACCTGCCGCTCGGGGACAGCTTCGACCTGATCCGGCTCCTTTACAAAGTAGATCGCAAGGTCTTCCGCGTCCGGCTGGACGAGCTGACGCAGACGCTCGACCTGGGCGGCTTCCTGCGCACCCCGGTCCGGCAGCTCAGCCTCGGCCAGCGCATGCGCGGCGACCTGGCCGCGGCCCTGCTGCACGCCCCGGACGTGCTGGTGCTCGACGAGCCGACGATCGGCCTCGACGTGGTCAGCAAGGCCAGCATCCGCACGTTCCTGCGGCGGCTCAACGCCGAGCAGGGCACGACCGTGCTGCTCACCACCCACGACCTGGGCGACATCGAGCGACTGTGCCGCCGGGTCATGGTGATCGACCACGGCCGGCTGGGGTTCGACGGGACGCTGGACGACCTGATGGCCACCGCGCCCGAGCACTCGTCGATCGAGGACGTGGTGACCGCCCTCTACACGGGGACCGGCTGAGCCGGCCGGGTGATCAGTAGCCGGGTGATCAGTAGCCGGGTGATCAGTAGTAGGTCCCTTGCTGCGGCGTCTCCTCGTAGTCCTCTTCCAGCTCCTCGTGCCGCCGCGCCCAGCGTGAGGGCATCAGCACGGGGATGAACAGCGCCACGCCCAGCATGGCGAGGACGCCCGTGGTCAGCATGGTCCGGGCGCCGAACGCCGCGTCCCTGATGATCTGGTTCACCGACGGCTCGTCAGGGACCAGGGAGAGCGCCCTGTTCACGTCGAGGGAGTAGACCACCGTCCAGGCCAGCAGCACCATCGAGGGCACGAACGTGGCCACCGGCGAGACCCGTCCCGCCACCACCAGGCCCACGACCAGGCCCACCGCCGCCATCGCGCCGAGCGCGATCCACATCTTCTGCCCGCCGGCCGGATTGGCCGCCGCGCTGGTCAGCGCCTGCTGAACCGCCCATCCGCCGCCCCCTAACAACGCGACGGTCACGACAATCCCGATGAGCAAACCCGCAAAGTGCCGCAACGCTCTCACCTCATGTCAACGTGATCGGCACGACCCTAGCGACATCGTCCAGAATCGACCAGCACATCGATCGGGGGTGCCCAGCTCGGCAGTAGAGGTCGAGGGGACCCCTGCCCCGTGAGAGCATGTGGCACACCCATGCGCGCGGAACTTCCCCTCAGGCTCGCGCGGACGGCCGCCTTCGCCGCCGTCTGCGTGGGGCTCGCCGCGCTCGCGCACGCGCTCGGCGGGGGCTCGGTCCCCGCGCCGGCCACGGCCGGGCTCGGCCTCGGCGCGGCGCTGCTGCCGGCCCTGGTCCTGGGCGGGCGGGAGCGCTCACCCGCCGCGATCGGCGGCTGGCTGGTGTGCGCGCAGCTCGGACTGCACGAGCTGTTCGGCCTGTACGGCGACGACGGCACCGCCTACATCGACGCCCACCTGCACGGCCGGGGCCTCGGCCCGGCCGTCGGCATGCTGCTGGCCCACCTGACGGCCACACTGGTCACGGGGTGGTGGCTGGCGCGCGGCGAGACCGCGATCTGGGCGCTGCTGCGGCGGCTCGGCCTGCGGCTCGCGCTGCTCCCCCGGCCGGTCGCCGTCCGGCCGCCCGTGCTGGCGATCGTCTGCGTACGGGCGCTGCCGACGCCGCCGGTGTTCCTGCGGTGTGTCACCAGGCGCGGTCCTCCACTGCCCGCCTGACCGTTCTGACACCCCTTTTCCTTTTCAGTCTTCGTTCAGTGGAGATCCATCATGTCCGTGCTTCGCCGCGTGGCGACCGTGCTCGCCGCCACCACCGCTCTCACCGCCGGGCTCGCGCTGCCCGCGCTGGCCCACGTCACCATCAACCCCGGCACCGCCGAGCAGGGCGGCTTCACCAAGGTCGCCTTCCGGGTGCCGAACGAGCGGGACGACGCCTCGACCGTCAAGATCGAGGTCTCCTTCCCCACCGACCACCCGCTCGCCTTCGTCTCGGTCAAGCCGGTGCCCGGCTGGGACGTCAAGGTCACCGAGGGCAAGCTGCCCGCGCCCGTCAAGACCGAGTTCGGCGAGCTGAAGGAGGCCGTCACCACGGTCGTCTGGTCCGGCGGGAAGATCGGCAAGGGCGAGTTCCAGGAGTTCGAGGTGTCCATGGGGCAGCTGCCCAAGGACGTCGACCAGCTCACGTTCCCGACCAAGCAGACCTACTCCGGCGGTGAGGTGGTCAACTGGGCCGACGCCGCCAAGGCGGACGGCAGCGAGGCCGAGCACCCCGTCCCCACGCTGAAGCTGACGCCCGCGAGCGCGGAGTCCGGCTCGCACGGCGCGGCCTCCGCCTCCCCGTCGGCCTCGGCCGGCGTGGCCACCAGTGTGATCACCCAGGCGCCCGTCGCGGCGGCCTCGTCCTCCTCCGACGGGACGGCCCGCCTGCTCGGCGGCGCCGGGCTCGTCGTCGGCGTCATCGGGATCGTGGTCGCGGCCCTGGCGCTGCGCCGCCGCCCCTCCTGAGCCCTGACGACTGGGCCCCTGACGACTGAGCCCTTGACGACTGAGCCCTTGACGACTGGCCTCCTGACAACGCCCGCCACCCCGCCGGCCCCCTTGACACTGGAGGGGAGGCGGGGTGGGGAGGCGGCCTGGGGTGCGGGCGCGGCCCTCAGGACGTGATGTCCTTGCCGGTGAAGCGGGCCCAGGCGATCGAGCAGAACAGCCCGATGTAGGCCCCGAACACCAGCAGCCCCTGGCCCAGGGCGGCCAGGTCGATCGGGCTGCGCAGCACGGCGTCGAAGCGGGTCCACCAGGTCGGCAGCAGGTACGGGGCCAGGAAGTCGAGCTGCGGGATCGCCCGGATCACCTGGGCGACGATGACCAGCACCATGGTCGCCGCGATGGCCCCGATCGACACCTCGGTGAACGTCGACAGCGCCACCGCGATGGCCGCCAGCGCCGCCATGCCCGCGCCCACGTACCCGACCGTGACGAGGATGCGCAGCAGCCCCTCGGCCACCGACACCGTGCTGCCCGACAGCAGCGTCACCGGCCCGACCGGGAACAGCACCAGCCCGGTGACCAGCGCCGACAGCGCCACCACGATCGTGACGGCGTAGGCGAACAGCACCGCGTTCAGGTACTTGACCGCCAGCAGCCGGGTGCGCCCGGCGGGCGCGGCGAGCAGGTACCGCAGCGTGCCCGCGCCCGCCTCGCCGGCGACGGAGTCGCCGCCCACGACGGCCACCGACACCGGCATCAGCAGCAGCACCAGGAACGAGAACGACACGAACGTCAGCATGAGGCTGTTGCCGGCGACCGCCCCGATCAGGCCGCCGACCGCCTCGTCCCCGGCGGCGATCCTCAGCCCGATGCCGATCAGCAGCGGCACGCTCGCCAGCACCGCCAGCATCACCTGGTTGCGCGGCCGGCGGAACGTCAGGCCCAGCTCCGAGCCGAGCAGCCGCCAGAACGCCGCCACCGGCCTGCTCGGCGGCGGGGCCGCGGCGGGCGGCCCGGCAGGTGCCGCGCCGGGCTCACGCTCCACGGTGCGCATCGTCTCGGTCACCGGGACCAGCCCAGGGGTTCGCCGCACGTCCACTTCCGTCTCAGCCGTCGACATCGAAGCCTTCCCCCGTCAGTCCGACGAACACGTCCTCCAGGCTCGGCCGTACGACGGCCAGCCCCCGTACCGCGACGCCCTCCCGTACCAGCGCCGCGTTGATCTCCTCCGGCGCCTGGCCGCCCAGCTCGGCCGTCACCTCGGGAGCGGCGCTCCGCACGTCGGCGAGGCCGAGCGCGTCCAGGACCCGCGCGGCGTCGGCCGCGTCGGGCGTCTCCACCCTGATCCGGGTGGTGAGGCCGCCGTTCAGCGAGGCGATCGTGCCCTGGGCGACCAGGTTGCCGGTACGCATGATCGCGGCGTGCGTGCACATCTGCTCGACCTCGGCCAGCAGGTGCGAGGAGACGAACACGGTGGTGCCGTCGGCGGCGATCTCCTTGACCAGCGCCCGCACCTCGCGGGTGCCCTGCGGGTCGAGGCCGTTGGTGGGCTCGTCCAGCACGAGCAGCTCGCGCGGCCCGAGCAGCGCGGCCGCGATGGCCAGGCGCTGGCGCATGCCGAGCGAGTAGTTGCGGAAGCGCTTGCCGGCCGCCGCCGACAGCCCGACCCGCTCCAGTGCCTCGCCCACCCGCGTGCGCGCGGTGGCGCCGGCGGCGGTGGGGTCGGCGGCGTCGAAGCGCAGCAGGTTCGCCTCGCCCGACAGGTACGGGTAGAACGCCGGTCCCTCGACCAGCGCCCCCACACGGGGCAGCGCCCGCGCCAGCGGCATGCCGAGCACGGAGTAGTCGCCGGCCGTGGGCGCGACCAGGCCGAGCAGCATGCGGATGGTGGTGGTCTTGCCCGAGCCGTTCGGGCCGAGGAAACCGAAGACCGAGCCGCGCGGCACGGTCAGGTCCAGGGCGTCCACCGCGACCTGACCGCCGCGGAAGCGCTTGGTCAGGCCGTGGGTGACGATCGCGTCCCCGGGGTCGCCGGAGGGCGGGGCCGCCCCGGAGGGCGCCCCCGCTTCGTGCGTGACGACGGTCACTTGATGCCCGCCGCCTTGGTGATCTCCTCCGGCGTGACCGCGCCGACCAGCAGGCGGCCGTCGTCGGTCAGCAGGGCGGTGACCAGCTTGGTCTTGATCAGCTTGCCGCTGCCCCACGTGCCGCTGACCGGGGTGGCCGACTTGAGGACGTTGTCGAGCAGCGCGCCCGGGTCGGCGCCCTCGTTCCACTGGCCGTCCGGCTGCTGCGTGCGCGCCTTGGTGAGGTCCTCGGGCTTGAACGGCAGGACGGCGACGCGGGTCCAGCCCTCGCCGACCGTCTTGAGGCCCTGAGCGGTCTCCTGGGCGTGCTCGGCGTGCTGCTCGGCGGCCTTGTCGTCGCCGAGGGTCTGCTCCTGCACCTTGGCGCCGGCCGGCGGGGTGAAGGTGAAGTTCTCGGCCGCGGGCGGCGTGAACGTCACCTGGGTGAAGCCCACCTGGAACGCCGGCTCGGCCGAGCCCTTGGCGTACACCTGGACCTGCAGCGGGACGTACGTCTCGCCGTCGAGCGCCACCCGCACCTCCTGCACCAGCGAGCTCTCGTCCTTGGGCGTGAGCACGAGCTGGTAGGCGGCGCGGCCGGCGACCTGGGCGTTGTTGGTCACCCTGACCGCGGTGTCCTTCTCGGCCCCGGCCAGCAGGTCGGCCGCCATCTTCTGCGGGGTCATGTCGGACGGGGACGGCGTCGGCAGCTGGTGCCTGCCCACGTCGGTCCCCGACTTGACCTTGACCTTGGTGGCCGTGTTGTCACCGCTGTCCCAATACCAGACCTGGTCGCCGTTGACGATGACGTTGGTCTCGTCGAACTGCGTCGGCATGGCGACCCGGATCTTGTTCACCCCGCCGTACCAGAGCTTCACCTCGTGCGAGCCGGACAGCAGGTTGATCGGCGAGGCCGAGCCCGTCTGCGGCAGCGCGGGCAGGCCGAGCGAGGCGGTCTGCTGCACGGTGCCCGACATCGGCGGGATGCCGTCCCGCTCACTGGTGGCCGCCGCCGCGTCGGCGAGCAACTGCTGCGCCGTGCGCTCCGGCAGCGTCGGCTCGCCGCTCACGGCGGCGATGACCGGCCCCGCGCCCATGGCCCCGGCGATCACGGCCGCGGCCGCGATCGGGACTCCCCATCTCACGAACGTTCCTCTGCGCATCTCACTCCTCAACGGTATGTCGATGCCCAGAGCCTGCGTCATCGTTCCTTAGGTGATCCTGAGACAGACTGAGACGGCTCTCAGCCTTCTCAGCGAGGTCTCAGGTCAGGGACGGGAGAATTGCCACATGCGAGTACTTGTCGTCGAGGACGAACGGCGGATGGCGGCCGCGCTGCAGCGCGGGCTGCAGGCCGAGGGCTTCGCCGTGGACCTCGCCCACGACGGCGAACAGGGCCTGCACCAGGCCAGGCACGGCGACTACGACATCGTGGTGCTCGACATCATGCTGCCCAGGCTGTCGGGCTACAACGTGTGCAAGCAGCTGCGCGCCGAGGAGAACTGGGTGCCGATCCTGATGCTGTCGGCCAAGGACGGCGAGTACGACATGGCCGATGGCCTCGACCTGGGCGCCGACGACTACCTGACCAAGCCGTTCTCGTACGTGGTGCTGGTGGCCAGGCTGCGCGCGCTGCTGCGGCGCGACGCCGGGCGGCGGCCCGCCGTGCTGACGGCCGGCGACCTGTCGCTGGACCCGGCGCGGCGCAAGGTGGAGCGGGCGGCCAGCCCCGTGGAGCTGACGCCCAGGGAGTTCGCGCTGCTGGAGTACCTGATGCGCAGGCACGACGAGGTGGTGTCGAAGGCGGAGATCCTGGAGCACGTGTGGGACACCTTCGACACCGACCCGAACGTGGTGGAGGTGTACGTGGGCTACCTGCGGCGCAAGGTGGACGTCCCGTTCGGCAGGAACGCGATCCAGACCGTGCGCGGCGCGGGCTACCGGCTGGCGGGCGACGGTGGCTGACTCCCCGCTGGTGTGGTGGCGCCGCCAGGGCCTGCGCTTCCGGCTCACGGCGGTGGCCGCGGCCGTGCTGGCGTTCGCGCTGGCGATCTCGGCCGGGGTGCTGCTGACCGTGCTCGACCGGGCCCTCATCGACACCGTGGACGACGCGACGCTCCAGCAGGCGCAGACCGTGCGCGTGCAGGCCGACGCGGGCACGCTGACCAGCCCGATCACCACCCACGACGGCACGATCGTGCAGGTCGTGGACGCCCGGGGCAGGATCACCGACGTCACCTACGGGGCCGACCGGATGGTGCCGCTGCTGAACGCCCGCGACCGGGCCGAGGTGCTGCGCCAGGGCAGGGCCACGTTCCTGGACGGCCGGCCGTACGCGATCTCCGGGCCGCTGCGCGTGGTGGTGATCAGCGCCGACAACGGCAGGACGGTGATCGCGGCGCGGCCCGTCGGCGAGATCCAGACCAGCCTGGGCACGGCGGGCAGGGTGCTGTTCGTCGGCACGCCGGTGCTCATCTTCCTGCTGGCCGCCGCGAGCTGGCTGATCATCGGCAGGACGCTGCGGCCGATCGAGTCGCTGCGCAGGGGCGCGGCCGAGATCACCCACACCGCCCGCTCGCGCAGGCTGCCGGTGCCCGAGTCGCGCGACGAGGTGCACTCGCTGGCCACCACGCTCAACGGCATGCTGGCCCGGCTGGAGGAGGCCGAGCAGCGCCAGCGGGCGCTGGTCTCCGACGCCGCGCACGAGCTGCGCAGCCCCCTGGCCAGCATCCGCCTGCAGCTGGAGGTGGCGATCGGCCACCCGGAGGGGCAGGACTGGCAGGAGACGGCCGAGGGCGTGCTGGAGGACACGATGAGGCTGTCCAGGCTGGCCGAGGACCTGCTGGCCCTGGCCCGCCTGGACGAGCGCGGGGGCGTGCCCGCCAGGAGCGAGCCGGTGAACCTGGACGAAGTGGTGCGCCAGACCGTCGACAGGTACGCCGAGGTCAAGCTGACCGCCTGCGATCCCGTCATGGTCCGCGGCGACGCGATGGACCTGAGCCGGGTGCTGACGAACCTGGTGGACAACGCGGTACGGCACACCTCGTCCAAGGTCGAGGTGGCGCTGACCGCCGACGGGGTTCTGACCGTGACCGACGACGGGCCTGGCATACCCGAGCAGGATCGCGAGCGGGTGTTCAACCGGTTCACGCGGCTCGATTCGGGCCGCAGTCGCGACGAGGGCGGTACCGGGCTGGGCCTGGCCATCGTGCGGGAGACCGTGCGAGCGCACGGGGGCGGGGTGCGTCTGGAGGACGCTGCACCGGGGTTGCGTGCCGTGGTGCGGCTGCCGGTGATGGTGCCGTGATTCAGGTGTCTTGCCGGGTGGAACTCGTTGGGACCGGTGTTGCTGGTCTTGCTGGTTTTCCTGGTCTTGCTGGCTTTCCTGGGGTTTTCGCGTCCGGCCGGGCGCGGTAGCGGCCGTAGCGAGAAGGGTCAGGCCGCAGTGCCCTTTTCTGCGGTCGCCAGGAAGTCCTGGGCGATCAGGGGCAGGCGGCGGCGGGCGTGGATGACGGCGATGACGCGGCGGACCGCGGGCTCCAGCGAACGGACCACGAGGCCCGCCCTGCTGGCCTGCTCGGACATTCCGCGGTACCACAGCAGCGAAGCCTGTCCGGTGCGTACGGCGTTGAGCCAGCCGTTGCGCTCATCGGTCTCGACCACCACGACGGGACTGACGGCGTACTTGCCGAACATCGCGTCGAGCTCCCTTCGCCGGACGCTGCCACGAGCGGGCAGGGCCAGGCGCATCCCGTCGAGCTTGCCCATGGGCACGGGATTGGGAAGTTCGAGGCCGGGCGGGGAGATCAGCACGATCTCCTGCCGTTCGAGCGGATGGGTGATGAGGTCGGTGGGCACGGGCAGGTCAGTGAGACCGAGGTCGGCCCGCTGATCCCTGATGGCGTTGACGACAGCCTCACGGCCGTCGCAACGGACGATGTGCACGCGCACCCCGGGATGCTCGGCGGTGTAGGCCGGCAGCAGCCGCCCGGCGAGGCCGGGTTCGAGGCTGGGCGTCGAGGCGATGCGCAACTCCGCCTCCCCAGTGCTGCTGTGGTTGGCCAGGCTCTCGATCTCATGTACGGCGTCGAGTGCCTCCCTTGCGAGTTTGACCACTCGCCTGCCTTGTGCGGTGACGACGACACCGCGTCCGGACCTGGCGAAGAGCGTCATGCCGAGTTCCCGTTCGAGATCGCGGATCGCACGCGAAAGCGCAGGCTGTGCGATGTACAGCGATCTGGCCGCGTCGGTCATGGTGCGGTGCTCCGCAGTCGCGACCACGTAGCGGAGCTGCTGGAGGTTCATGGCAAAGAAGCTAGGACACCGGCCCCTCCGGGGTCCGCGACATAGCAGAGATCACCTCGAATGATTTCGGACCGTAATCGAGTGACGCTACATCTGTGACGGGTGATAAATCGGTATGCTTCTGCCCCAAATTCGGCATATGCCCGGAGAGTGACAGCACCGGTTGCTCATTACGGGCGACCGAGTAAAGGGGGAGACAGGGTGACAGGCAACGGGCAGTATCCACCTCCGCCCCAAGGGCCAGGTCAGCCCCAGCGGCCCCCGTCCCTGCCGTGGCCGCCGCCCGGATACCGGGAGCCGCAGCGGCAGGGTTACGGCCAGCCGAACCCCGCTCCTCCCCCTCCCTCCCACGGTTTCCCGCAGGCGCCGCCTCCGCAAGGCCCCTCGTACCCGCAGGCGCCGCCGCAGGGGCAGCCGTACCCGCAGGGGCAGCCGTACCCGGGCGGGCCCCAGGGCGGGCCGTACGGGCCGCCGCAGGGCTACGGGGCACCGCAGGGCGGATGGCCGCCTCCTCCCCCGCCGCCGCCTCCGGGCGGGCCGTACGGGCCGCCGCGCGGGCCCTGGGGGCCGCAGCCGCGCAGGAAGTCCGGCATGGGGGTGGCCGGGGTGCTCGGGGTGGTGTTCGGGTCGATGGCGGCCCTGTTCGTGCTGGGGGTGATCGGGGTGGCGATGCTGGGGAACTCGTCGAGCTCCGACACCTCCACGCCGATCGCGATTCCCTCGTACACGCCTGAGAGCGACTACTCCACACCGTTCCCGACCTCTTCGGACAGCTCCTCGTCCCAGGAACCCACGCGGGAGCCGACCCAGCAGCCGACCCAGGAGCCGACCCAGCAGCCCACGCGGGAGCCGTCCGAGGAGCCGTCGGCGACGCAGTCGACGGTCGACCCGCCCGCGCAGGTCACGCTGAACAGGACCACCAGGAACAACACGCTCTACCGCGCGGGCGCCCTGCCCCGCCTGAGCTGCCCGGCGGGCAACACCAGCATCTTCAGCCACAGCCAGCTCAAGGCGCTGATCATCAAGACGGGCCGGTGCATGGACCGGGCGTGGGGGCCGATCATCCAGCGGCAGGGCATCCGGTTCAGCCCGCCGAACTACGCGATCGTGGCCACCCGTGGTCGCGGCGCCTGCGGGGACTACCCGTCGCCGGGGAGCATGGTGCCGTACTACTGCCCGCGCAACAACACCATCTACGCCTCCACCTCGGCCATGGCCAGGGGCAACGGCAACGCCCGTGGGTACGGCCAGATCATCTCCTGGCACGGCGGCATCATCAGCATGCTGGCCCACGAGTACGGCCACCACGTCCAGAACATCTCCGGCGTCATGGACTCCTGGTGGCAGCAGACGCTCGGCTCCTCCAGCAAGAGCGGCAAGCTGGCGCTGAGCAGGCGGCTAGAGCTCCAGGCGACCTGCTTCGGCGGCATGTGGATGCGGTCCGTCGCGTCCTCCTACCCGGTCAGCACCTCGAACCGGGCGCGGCTCTTCTGGTTCTACGGACAGGTGGGCGACTATCCGGGGTATCCGCGCGACCACGGCAACCGGGTGAACAACAACCGCTGGTTCCGCCAGGGATGGGAGCGCAACCAGGCCTACCAGTGCAACACCTGGATGGCGTCCTCCTCCACGACCTCCTGAGGCCACGTCACGTTCATCTCAGGTTGGGCACATGTCTCGGTTGTCCCTATATGGAAGCTAGACTCCTGGCAATCTTGTGCCCAAGGTTTCGCCTGGTAGGCGTGTAAGGAGCCGGTGTGAGCAAGCGTGATGGGGTAGACACCGTGCCCGAGGGCAGGAAACGGCATGCTCCCCGCCGCTCCGGCACCGGCGCCGACTCCCGTGCGGCCGCCGCTCACGTCGGCGTTCCGCACGCCGGCGCCTCTCACACCGGTACCGGCGCCCCTCACGCGGGTGCCCCTGGCGTCGCTGACTCGCGATCCGCCGGCCTCCGCTCCTCCGATCCTCACTCCTCCGGCTCCCTGCCGGTCGGCTCGCGGACGACCGGTCCCGGTACGTCCGACCCCCGCACGTCCGAGCCCGGCTCGGCCGACGACCCGCCGGACGGCTCACGCTCCGGCCGTTCCCGGTCGGACGGTTCCCGCTCGGGCGGCTCGCGGCCGGGAGGCTCCCGTCCGTCAGGCGACGGCTCGTCCGGTGGGCGGCCGGGCGGCGGTGCCGGCCGAGGCGGCAGAGGGGCGTCCGGCGGCGGCTCGTCCGGCGGAGGGTCCGGCGGGCCGGGCGGATCGGGAG
>NZ_JAHKRL010000027.1 GCF_019396405.1 Nonomuraea rhizosphaerae
GGCGGGGCGTCGCCCACCCGCCGCGGCGTCCAGTAGTCGAGCACGCGCCGCTGGTCAGCGGGGCTGCGGGCGGCGACGTGCTCGACCACCTCCGCGCGCTTGGCCGTACGCACGATCTCCCTGGTGACGGGACGGTGGTGTTGTTGCTGCTGGACGGGTGTCGCGCCGATGAGCGCGGGGCCCATCAGCCCCGCGACGAGCGGCACCGCTGTCAGCAAGGGGGTGCTCAGGGTCATGACCCCCGAGTCTGCACCACGAGATGTGTCCTTGTGACTACTTTCGGTGAATACCTTAGAGGGCGTTGGTGCTTTGAGCGGCTTGGTAGACAGCCTGTGCTTCTGACCCGAAATAGGGGCCGAACATCCAGTTCGGGGTGAAGTTGTATTTGAAGCTGTTGACGGAGTTCTGGGTCCCCAGACCGGTCGACTCGTTGAAATTCACCAGCCATGGACCACCGCTCGAACCACCGGTCATGTTGCAGGTCAGGCCGTGGTCCTTGGACAGCAGGAAGTCGTCGAACGCCCGGCCGCTGCAGTAGATCAGCTTCGAGCCGTCGTACGGGGCGGCGGCCGGGTAGCCGAACGCGTACATCTGCTGCCGCCTGGCCTGGTTGAAGGCCACGCCCTGGCCGCCCACCGCGTCGGTCAGCGCCTTGCCCTCCAGCGGGGCCACGACGGCGGCGGCCACGTCGTAGTTGATGTCCTCGCTGGCGTTCCACTGCGGGGTGGTCAGCAGCTTGGTCGCGGCCCAGGTGCCCAGCGGCCGGTTGCCGTTGTTGTAGCCGGGGACGAACACCCAGTTGGTGTGGAAGGCGCCGCCCAGCTTGACGCAGTGGCCGGCGGTGAGCACGACGCTCTTGTTCGCGCTGGTCACGGCCGAGCCGGAGCAGGAGGAGTTGCGTCCCTGGTAGGTGAAGAAGACGCGTCCCGTGGTCCTGGTGATCGCGCCGCCGGCCGTCCAGGGGGTGCCGCCGCTGTTGGCCGCCTGGAGCCGCGCGGCGCTGCTGGGCGGCGGGCTGGTGGGCGCGGCCGTGAACGGGGCGCCGGCCTTCGGGGTGTCGGCCTTCGAGATGTCGGTCTTCGAGATGTCGGCCGGCGCCAGCTTGGCGCTGCCCTTGGGTGCGGGAGCGTCGAGGGGCTCGGCGTCCTCCATCTTCTGCGGGGTCCAGTAGCGCAGGACCGTCCTCTGCTCGGAGGTGGAGTCAGCGGCCGCCTTCTGGGCGGGCTTGGGCGCTGCCTGCGCCTGAGCGAGCCCTGCCGGAAGCAGGACGCTGCCGACGGTGAGGGTGAGGGTGGAAAGCAGAGCGACTCTGCGGTGCATTACGTACCTCCCAAATGCCCGGAACTGAGGTAGGAACGTAGCGGCACCAATATCCCTGTTTCTCACTTTTTGCGGATAAGGATATGGGGATATTCCGGCATTTATTCACTTCAATATCTGGTGTCACATATGTTGCGGCATTTCGGTACGGCAGAGCCGCGTGTCCGATCGCTTCGCGCAGCGGGGACAATGGGGGGGTGCATGCAGACACCCCGCGCTCCGTCGTCGTGCTCGGCTCCACCGGCTCGATCGGCACCCAGGCACTCGACGTCGTCGCCGCCGACCCGGGCAGGTTCAGGGTCGCCGGGCTGGCCGCGGGGGGAGGCAGGACGGACCTGCTGGCCGCACAGGCCGCGGCGGTCCACGCCGAGGTCGTGGCCGTGGCCGACCCCGCCGCGGTGCCCGCGCTGAAGGAGGCGCTCGCGGCGCACGGCGCCTCGCCCCAGGTCCTGGCCGGCCCCGAAGGGGTGGCGGAGGTGGCCGCCTGGCGGTGCGACACCGTGCTCAACGGCATCACCGGCGCCCTCGGCCTGACCTCCACGCTGGTCGCCCTGAAGGCGGGCCGGACGCTCGCGCTGGCCAACAAGGAGTCGCTGATCATCGGCGGCCCGCTGGTCAAGCGGCTGGCCGCCCCCGGGCAGATCCTGCCGGTCGACTCCGAGCACTCGGCCCTCCAGCAGTGCCTGTGGGCGGCCGGGCCCGACGGCTACCGTCCCGAGGCCGTCAGGCGGCTCGTCGTCACCGCCAGCGGCGGCCCGTTCCGCGGGCGCGAGCGCGGCGAGATGGCCGGCGTCACACCTGAGCAGGCGCTGGCCCACCCCACCTGGTCCATGGGGCCGATGATCACCATCAACTCCGCCACGCTGGTCAACAAGGGCCTTGAGGTGATCGAGGCGCACCTGCTGTTCGACATCGGTTTCGACAGGATCGAGGTCGTGGTCCACCCCCAGTCGATCATCCACTCCATGGTCGAGTACGTGGACGGCTCCACCATCGCCCAGGCCAGCCCGCCCGACATGCGGCTGCCCATCGCGCTCGCGCTCGGTCACCCCGGGCGCGTCGCGGACGCGGCGCGTCCCATCGACTGGACACAGGCGCACACCTGGACCTTCGAGCCGCTGGACGACAAGGCGTTCCCCTCCGTCGCGCTGGCCAGGCACGTCGGCCGGGCGGGCGGCACCGCGCCGGCCGTCTACAACGCCGCCAACGAGGCGTGCCTGGAGGCGTTCATCGGGGGCGGGCTGCCGTTCCTGGGGATCGTCGACACGGTCGCCAAGGTCGTCGAGGAGCACCAGGTGACCTCCGCCGACTCGGTCGAGGAGGTGCTGGCCGCCGACTCCTGGGCCCGGGCCCGGGCCGCGGAGCTGGCAGCCTCCCTGACTCCATAGACTGAATCCTGTTATCGACACTCAAGGGTTGAAATGTCTTCTGTAGCACTCGGCATCCCCACGGTGCGTCCCAAGCCTCTCGCCGAACGCCGCCACTCGCGCCAGATCATGGTCGGCAGCGTCCCGGTCGGCGGCGACGCGCCCGTCTCCGTGCAGTCGATGACCACCACGGTGACCGCCGACGTCAACGCCACCCTGCAGCAGATCGCCGAGCTGACCGCCTCGGGGTGCCAGATCGTGCGCGTCGCCGTGCCGTCCCAGGACGACGCCGACGCGCTGCCGATCATCGCCCGCAAGTCGCAGATCCCGGTCATCGCCGACATCCACTTCCAGCCCAAGTACGTCTTCGCCGCCATCGAGGCCGGCTGCGCGGCGGTCCGGGTGAACCCGGGCAACATCAAGAAGTTCGACGACAAGGTGGGCGAGATCGCCAAGGCGGCCGCCGACCACGGCGTGCCGATCCGGATCGGCGTCAACGCCGGCTCGCTCGACCCGCGCCTGCTGCAGAAGTACGGCAAGGCCACGCCGGAGGCGCTGGTGGAGTCGGCGCTGTGGGAGTGCTCGCTGTTCGAGGAGCACGGCTTCCGCGACATCAAGATCTCGGTCAAGCACAACGACCCGGTCGTCATGATCAACGCCTACCGGCTGCTGGCCGCCAAGTGCGACTACCCGCTGCACCTGGGCGTCACCGAGGCCGGCCCCGCCTTCCAGGGGACGATCAAGTCGGCGGTCGCCTTCGGCGCGCTGCTGGCCGAGGGCATCGGCGACACCATCCGGGTCTCGCTGTCGGCCCCTCCGGTGGAGGAGGTCAAGGTCGGCACGCAGATCCTGGAGTCGCTCGGGCTGCGCGAGCGCGGGCTGGAGATCGTCTCGTGCCCGTCGTGCGGACGGGCCCAGGTGGACGTCTACACGCTGGCCGAGCAGGTCCAGGCCGGGCTCGAAGGGCTGAAGGTCCCGCTGCGGGTGGCCGTCATGGGCTGCGTCGTCAACGGTCCCGGCGAGGCGCGTGAGGCCGACCTGGGCGTGGCCTCCGGCAACGGCAAGGGGCAGATCTTCGTCAAGGGCGAGGTCGTCAAGACCGTCCCCGAGTCCCAGATCGTCGAGACGCTCATCGACGAGGCGCTGCGCATCGCCGACGAGATGGGCATCGACGTGGAGGGCGACCCCGAGGTGGTCGTCGGGTGATTTAAGCCCATATTCCCGGCGGCTCTCCAGAGGCGCTGTTACGGCGTGCAATAAGCCGATTACAGGATGGCAAGCGTTCCGCCATACCGTCGGTCACCGGCTCGTCACTCGCGGCATGATCGGCCTGCCTATTGAATGGGGGGTCGTGTGAAGCGGGTTGTTCGAGTCGTCGCCGCCATGGCGATGCTGACCGTCGCGGTGAGCCCGGTGCTGGGCACCAGCGGGGCCGTGGCCGGGACTGTCACCGGGCCGGTGGCCCGGACCGTGACGGGAACCTCTGCCGGGGCCGCCGGTGATGGCGCCGTGGCCGGGAAGGGCATGGAGTCGCGGCTGACCTGGGGGGCCTGCCCCGCCAAGGCGAAGGCGGCGGGCGCCACGACCGCAGCCGGGGCCTCCACGGGGAGTTCGGCCGCTGCCGCCGCCGGTGTCGAGTGCGCCTCGCTCCGGGTGCCGCTCGACTACCGCGAGCCGTGGGGCCAGTCGATCTCGCTCGCGGTCAACCGGATCAAGGCCAAGGTCTCCCGTGACGGCAACTACCTGGGGGCGCTGCTGGTCAACCCGGGCGGCCCCGGCGCCTCCGGCCGGGCGCTGGCCGAGTACGTCTCCACGATGCTGCCGCAGAAGCTCGTGGAGCACTACGACATCATCGGCTTCGACCCGCGCGGCGTCGGCAGCAGCGAGCCCTCCCTGCACTGCGTGGACGTCGGCACCTACTACAAGGCGCCCAGGCCCGACGCCGTGCCGCGCAGCAGGGCCGACGAGCGGACGCTGCTGAGCAGGGCCGTCGACTACGCCAACAGCTGCGGCGACATGTACGCCTGGCTCCTGCCGCACATGACCACCGCGAACACCGCCAGGGACATGGACAGCATCCGCGCGGCGCTCGGCGAGCGGCAGATCAGCTTCCTCGGCTACTCCTACGGCACCTACATCGGCGCCGTCTACGCCACGCTCTTCCCCGGCCGGATCAAGCGCCTGGTCATGGACAGCACGGTCGACCCGCACGGCGTCTGGTACAAGGCCAACCTGGCCCAGGACGCCGCCTTCGAACGCAGGCACCGCGACTTCCTGGCCTGGGCCGCGAAGAACAACGGCGTCTACAAGCTCGGCGGCTCGGGCCGGCAGACCGCCTACGCCTGGTACGCCATGCGCGCCCGGCTGCACGACCGCCCGGCCGGCGGGGTGGTCGGCCCGAGCGAGCTGGACGACACCTTCACCGTGGCCGGCTACAGCGACAGGATCTGGCCCGACCTGGCCTCGGCCTGGTCCAGGTACGTACGGCAGGGCGACGTCAAGGGCCTGGTGGACGTCTACAACAAGTACGGCAAGCAGGACGCCGAGGACGAGAACGGTTACGCCGTCTACCTGAGCGTGCAGTGCACCGACGCGCACTGGCCGCGCTCGTGGGCCACCTGGCGCACGGACATGACCAGGATGCACCGGCGGGCGCCGTTCCTGACCTGGCCCAACGCCTGGTTCAACGCGCCGTGCGCCTTCTGGACGGTGCCTGGCGGCTCGCCGGTCAAGGTCCACGCCTCCAGCCACCTGCCGCCGATCCTCATGATCCAGTCCAGGCGCGACGCCGCCACCCCGTACCCGGGCGCCCTGAACATGCGCAACCTGTTCCCGAGCGCCCGCATGCTCGTGGCCGGGGGCGGCAACCACGGCGTGTCACTGGCCGGGAACCTGTGCGTGGACCGGCATCTGGTCACCTACCTGGCCAACGGGACGCTGCCGAAGCGCGGTGCCACCTGTGCCGGGCTGGCGACGCCGAAGGCCACCGCGCGCATGGCGGCGGGTGGACCCCAAGGTCACGAAAGGCTCACCGAGCTACTGGCCGGGTGAGCTATTCGGTGGTCGCTGGCGTAGTCTGACCATGTGATGCTGCGGACTTCGGCGTCGCGCGTACTCGATGACAGCGATCGGGACGAGGCCCTGGCCTTGCTCGACATGGACCCGGTCGCCAACGTCTTCGTCGCCTCCCGGGTGCGGACCGTCGGACTCAATCCGGCGCGGCTGGGCGGGCAGATGTGGGGCTTCGGGCCGCGCGGCGCGCTAGCCTCGCTCTGCTACGCGGGGGCCAACATGGTGCCGGTCAACGCCGGTCCTGAGGCCGTGCACGCGTTCGCCGAGCGCGCCCGCAAGCAGGGCCGCCGCTGCTCGTCGATCGTCGGGCCGGCCGACGCGGTCTCGCAGCTGTGGGAGCGGCTGGAGCCGTACTGGGGGCGGGCGCGGGCGATCCGCTGGTCGCAGCCGGTCATGGCCACCTCGCAGAAGTCGTCCGTGCCCGCCGACCCGCTGGTGCGGCGGGTGCGGCCGGAGGAGTTCGAGTCGCTGCTGCCCGCGTGCGTCGCGATGTTCACCGAGGAGGTGGGCGTCTCGCCCAACCTCGGTGACGGCGGGGCGCTCTACCGGACGCGGGTGGCCGAGCTGATCCGCATCGGCAGGTCGTACGCGCGGATCGACAACGGGCGCGTGGTGTTCAAGGCCGAGGTCGGCGCGGTCACCCCGCTGGCCTGCCAGATCCAGGGCGTGTGGGTCGACCCCGCGCTGCGCGGCCAGGGGCACGCGGTGGCCGGGATGGCCGCCGTCGTCGAGGCCGCGCTGTCCTGCTTCGCGCCCGTGGTGTCGCTGTACGTGAATGATTTCAACCACTCTGCTCGGGCTGTCTACCGGAAGGTGGGTTTCCGGGAGATCGACCGGTTCATGTCGGTCCTTTTCTGAGCATGGTCCTCGGCGGCGGCTTGCCCTAGTTGTTGCGGCCATCGTTGGCGAGGTCCTGGACCCGGACGTCGTCATACTTCTCGGCCGCCTCGGCCGTGTCGAACCGCTGCTTCATCGTGGATCCGCCGGCGGTCTCCGACAGGCGGATCGGCTCCTCGCCGCCGCTGTCGCTCCTCCTGGCCATGTTCATCTGAAGGGTGGACGGCGGCCGGCCTCCGTACGGGGAGCGCAGGACGACCGTGCCGCCTCCGCCGTTGAGGACGGCCCGCCGCCCGGCCACGCCCTGCAGCAGGTCTCTTCCGTTGCGGAGGTGCGGGAGGACCAGTTGCTCCAGCTTGTCCTGCAGCGTCCGCCACAACTTGTGGATGCCCGCCCTGGTCAGCAGCGTGCTCCGGACGGCGTTGAGCGCGCCCAGCCCGCCGGCGGCCCCCAGTTGGAGCTGCCGGCCGCACCAGACCAGGTAGTTGATCACACCCATCTTGGCGACCTTGATCAGCCCGGCGGCCAGCCCGAGCGCCGCCGCCACCTTGACCGTCGTGTCCAGCGCGTTCGAGGTCTCGCCGCTGCCGGCGTCGGCGGCCCACCGGTCGGCGAAGGCGTCGCCCGAGGCGCCCGCGTTCGCCGTCGTGTACTGGGCGGACGCCTGCTCGGTGCCCCGCAGGAGCGGCGCGGCGGCGTGGGCGTAGCCGCCGACCGCCGTGCCGGTCGCCTCCAGCTTGTCCTCGTCCCAGGCGAACAGGCCCGCCGGCACCCCGACCAGCGAGGCGACGGACGCGAGGCCGTCGGGGATGGTCAGGCTCATACCGTGACCTCCTGGTCGCCGCTCGCCAGGACCCGCGTCGCGGCGTCGTCGGCCGAGCGAGCCGTCGCCACCGACTGCCCCATGCCGCCGGCGACGGAGCCGCGCAGCCGCGCCCAGCCGTCGGCGGCGCCGGTCAGCGACGTGATGAACTCGTCGAGCGCGCCCGTCAGCGCCGAGCCCTCGTGACCGGGCGAGCCGATGGCCGACAGGTGGGCGCGCAGGTCGGCGGCCGCCCCGGTCAGGGCGTCCGCGCCTGATGTCATCTCCTTGGTGGCAGAGGCGGCAGCCTCGGTGTCGACGAACATGGCCTGTCCCTTCATCGGCTGTCATGGATTCGGCAGCGTAGCGGGATGATCGCCGGTGTTCGGGACGCTTTGAGGATCGCGGAAGCCACGGGCCTCGCCGGTGGCCTCAGACGCGTACGAGCTTGTCGAAGAGCCTGGCCAGCTCGGTGCCGGGGTCGGCGGTGAGGCCCGCGTGGACCGGGCCCGCCTGCACGATCGTGCTGCGCGGCGCCGTCAGCCAGCGGAATCTGCCGCCGAGCGACTCCCCGCCCAGCGGGCCCGCCTCGGCGCCGCAGGCCAGCTCGTACGCGTCCAGCGCCTTGCGCACGCCGTCGACGTCGACGGACGGGTCGAGGACGCGCAGGCGGGCGGGGTCCAGCTCGACCCGGGCGCACAGGTAGTCGCGGGGCTGGCAGTAGAGCAGCACGCCCGCGTTGACCTGCTCGCCGCGCTCCACCCTGGGCACCACGCGGATCACCGCGTACTCGTAGACGTCCCTGGTCATCGCGCGCCTCCACCGTCGGCCGGGCGGGTGAGCCACTCCTGCGGGCCGTGCGCGCGCTGGAGCAGGTGCTCGACGTACGCCTCACGCACGGCTCGCGCCGAGTCGAAGCCCGGCTCGTCGTCCAGCCACTCGTCCGGCACCAGGGCCGTGACCTCGGCCAGGAGCTCGGGCGTGATCCGCGCCGACAGCTCGGCCGCCGCCCCGTCGAGGTCGGTGGCGAAGGAGGCCAGCACGTGGTCACCGGTGTCGAAGGGCCGCTGCGGGTCGGCGGTCGGCCAGTTGTGGTGGAACCACAGCGCGGCGCCGTGGTCGATCAGCCAGGTGTCGCGGTGCCAGACCAGCAGGTTGGGGTTGCGCCAGCTCCGGTCCACGTTGTGGATCAGCCCGTCGAACCACACCACCCGCGAGGCGAACCTCGGGTCGGCCGTCCACCCCAGCGGATCGAACCCCAGCGCGCCGGGCAGGAAGTCGACCGCCAGGTTGAGCCCGGTGCTGGCCTTGAGCAGGTCTTGGACCTCCTCGTCCGGCTCCCTGACGCCGATCTGCGGGTCGAGGTCGATCAGCTTCAGGTCGGGGGTGCGCAGGCCCAGCCGCCTGGCCAGCTCGCCGCAGACGATCTCCGCCACGAGCACCCTGCGGCCCTGACCGGCCCCCCGGAACTTCACCACGTAGGTGCCGAGGTCGTCCGCCTCCACCACCCCGGGCAGCGACCCGCCCTCACGCAACGGCGTCACGTAGCGCGTCGCCGTGATCCTTTCCAGCACCACATGAGGTTATCGCCCTGTCGGGCACCTTTTCGCCGCCGCGACCGCCTGGAGCTCAGGCTTCCGGGGGCGTGGCGCGCGAAGGGGGCGGGGGCTCGGTGCGGGCGTGGGAGCGGGCCAGGGCTTCGGCGCGGGAGCGGATCTTCGCCAGGATCATGCGGCGGATCAGGCCGCTGCCGAGGCGGATGACCAGCCAGTAGCGCAGGAAGGCGCGGCGGGCGTCCGGGCTGGTGGCCCGCACCCTGGTCTCGGTGACCAGGCGGACGCGCCCCGGCCCCGCGTCCTCCAGCAGGAAGCTGAACGTGCCCTTCGCGTATCCGGGCAGGTCGAAGTCGCGGAACTCGGACGCGGTGGTGATCTCGGGCCTGTGCTCGCCCCGGCCGAGCCGCCACCACTGGCCGATCGTCCCGAGCACGACCTCACGCAGGGGGTCCTCGGCGAGCGGCAGGAAGACGGCCGAGCCGTCCCGCTCGCCCCGAGGCTCTTCGGGGGCGCGGGTGAACAGGCGGCGGATCGCGAACAACGGCCTGGCCGCGCGTACGTCACCCATCCGGGTGCTCATGAGCGCCGCCCAGACGCGCTCGCGGGAGGCGATGATGACGGTGGAATGCCGCTCGGACGCGTCCGGGCGGGAGATGAACTCGTCGACCAGGGCAGGCATCACGACTCCTCCATACGGTGACGTACGGTCTCGACTATACGTCACCGTATGGGACCCTGTCGGGGGAGGTGGTCGTGTGGCCGAACGGTTGAGCGCCGACGACTGGGCGGAGGCCGCGCTCGCGGCGCTGGCGGAGGGCGGCCTGGCCGCCGTTGCGGTGGAGCCGGTCGCGGTCCGGCTCGGCGTTTCCAAGGGCAGCTTCTACTGGCACTTCGCCAACCGGCAGTCGCTGGTCGAGGCGGCGCTGCGGCGCTGGGAGGCCGAGACCGAGCAGGTCATCGCCCGGCTGGAGTTCCTCGACGACCCGGTGGCGCGCATGCGGTCGCTGCTGGAGCGGGCCTTCGGCGGCGGGCAGGACGCGGCGATCTCGTTCCGGCTGATCAGCGAGGTCGACGACGCGGTGGTGGCGGAGGTGGTGCGCCGGGTGAGCGAGCGCCGCATCACGTACATGCAGGACATGCTGTGCGAGCTGGGGCAGCCGCCCGAGGAGGCGCGCAGGCGGGTGCTGGCCGCCTACGGCAGTTACCTCGGGATGGCCGCCCTCGTCCGCATCGGCGCGATGGACGAGGCCCCGCGCTCCCTGGCCGACCTGGCGATGGCCGAGCTCGGCCTGCCGGCCGAGCCCACCTGATCCCGCCTGATCCGACCGAGCTGGTCGGTAAAGCCCGGCTGGCCCGGCCCGTCGCGCCGGTCACATCTTGGCGATGACCTCGTCCGCGAAGCGCTCCATCGTGGCGATCTTCAGCTCCAGGCTGCCCTCGCCGTACCGCTCCTTCTCCTCCGGCGTGGCCAGCCACCACGGCGCGGCCATCGTCCCGGTCACGCCCTTGTCGGCGAAGCGGCGGTAGGTGTCCGCCTCCGGCAGCACCGCCAGCGGCGCGATGATCTCGAACGGCCCCGTCCTGCCGTGCTCGGCCAACTGGCGTCCCAGCGACTCCAGGACGGCGTCGAACTGCTCCTCGCCGTAGATCCGGTTGCCGATCCAGCCGTCCCCGAGCCGGGCCGCCCGCCGCAGCGCCGCCTCGCTGTCGCCGCCCACGATCACCGGGATCGGCTCCGCGGGCGTCGGCGAGATGGACAGCTCGGGCAGGCCGTCCAGCTTGACGGCCCGGCCGGTCCAGAGGTCGCGCAGGGTCGGGATCATGCCGTCCAGCCTGCGTCCGCGCGTGTGGAAGTCCTGGCCCGTGGCGGCGAACTCCTCCTCGCACCACCCGACCCCCACCCCGAACGAGACCCGGTCCTTCGACAGCACCGCCGCCGTGGACACCTGCTTGGCCACGGTGAACAGGTCACGCGCCGGCGCGATGTAGACGTTGGGGGCGAAGCGCAGCGTGCTGGTCACGGCGGCCATCGCGCCGATCGTCACCCACACGTCCGGCCAGTGCGTCTCGGCGTTCCAGCGCGGCCTGCCGCTCTTGGAGTACGGGTACGGGGTGGCGAAGTCGGCGTAGAACAGGTGGTCCGACAGGGTCAGCGTGTCGAACCCGCACCTCTCGGCCACCTTCGCCAACTCGATGAACTGGTCGGTGTCGGAGAACGACGCTCCGAGCCAGAATTTCACTGGAACTCCGGGATGACCTTGGTGGCGAACAGTTCGAGGTTGCGCTTGACCGTGTCGAGCGGCAGGACACCCTGCTGGCCCTGCATGTAGAGGCCGAACCACTCCAGGTCGGGCATGCGGTCCAGCATGCGCTGGATGCCGCGCTTGACGTCGTCGGGGGTGCCGAAGAGGGCCATCTCGACGTCGTTCATGCGCTTGGCGTCCCCCTTCTCGGGGGAGATGGGCTTGTGCTTCTCGTCCTCCTTCTTGCGCAGCACCTCCAGGTAGCCGAAGGGGCCGAAGAAGGCGGCGAAGTCCTTGGGGATGCTGCGGCCGAAGGTGTTGATGGCCTCCTCGGTCGTCTCCGCGATGCCGACGATCTTGAGGATGCCGGTGTGCTCGCCGAGCTTGTAGTCGCGGCCCTGGCGGGCGGACTCCTCCTGGTAGAGCTTGGCCTTGGCGGCGTGGTCGTCGGGGTTGGGGGTGAACATCCACGGCAGGATGTTCTCCTGGGCGGCCCTGATGACCGAGCGGTCGGAGATCGTGAACGGCTGCCACAACTCGGGGTGCGGGTTCTGGTAGGGCCTGGGGCAGACGGAGACGGCCTGGACCTTGTCGTCGTCCGACAGCTCGCCGGGGGCGCCGAAGGTGCGGGTCCACTCGACGGCGGGCCAGCCCTCGATGCCGTCGTACGGGTAGGGCACCTCGTAGTCCAGGACGTCGGACTTGTAGCGCAGGGTCTCTTGTGTCCAGGCCATCTTCATGATCTTCAGCACCTCGCCGAAGACGTCGAAGTTGCGCGTGTCGGTGGCCGAGCCGTCGGAGCGGGCGGCGGCGGCGTGCCAGCGCTGGCCGAGCACGTTCATCCACCGGTTCTGGTAGCCCCTGGCCACGCCCAGCCGCAGCCGTCCCTTGCAGAACTGGTCGAGCAGCGCCACGTCCTCCGCGGCTCGGATGGGGTCCCAGGCGGGCAGTACCATGCCGAGCGGGGCGAGCAGGATGCGTTCCGTCCGCGCGGCGAGATCGGTGAGGAACATGAGCGGGTTGACCGAGAACTCCATGCCTTCCGAGTGGAAGTGGTGCTCGGTCATCATCAGCGCGTCGAAGCCGATCCGGTCGGCGTGGACGGCGATCTCGCGCACCTCGTGCAGGAGTTTCTGGTACGACTCGGTGTCACGCCCGATGGGACGCTTGGCCTTGGCGTTCTCCTCGGCCGCGTATCCGGAGCCTGGGATCTGCGGATTAAGGAAGATGGAAAACTTCACCAGGAGACCTCTCTGCGCGGGGGCGCTTCTCTGTCCGGCAAGCTACTCTAGAAATCTTAGCCGAGCAATCGCTTGGTTGACGTGAGGGAGAGTGTGTGATGCGGCTTGGCGTCACGATGTTCGCCACCGATCAGACCATGTCGGTCGTGGAGCTGGCCAGGGCGGCCGAGGAGCGCGGGTTCCACTCCTTGTACCTTCCCGAGCACACGCACATCCCCGTCTCGCGGCGCACCCCGTACCCGGTGACCGGGGGTGAGCTGCCCGAGGAGTACAGGCGCACGCTCGACCCGCTGGTGGCCCTGTCGTTCGCGGCGGCGGTGACCGAGCGCCTGGTCGTGGGGACCGGCATCCTGCTGGCCGCCCAGCGCGACCCCCTCGTGACCGGCAAGGCGATCGCCACCCTCGACCACGTCACCGGCGGCGGGCGCGTGGTGATCGGCGTCGGCTTCGGCTGGAACGTGGAGGAGATCGAGAACCACGGCGTCCCGTACCGGGAGCGGCGCGACGTGGCGCGGGCGAACGTGCTGGCCATGCGGGAGCTGTGGCGTGAGGAGGTGGCCGGGTTCGACGGGATCGAGCCGTCGTGGTCGTGGCCCAAGCCGGTCTCCGAGCCGCCGGTCTACCTCGGCGGCGCGGCGGGGCCGAAGCTGTTCGCGCACGTGGCCGAGTACGCCGACGGCTGGATGCCGATCGGCGGCAAGGGCATCAAGGCGGCGCTGCCCGCGCTGCGCGAGGCCTGCGAGAAGGCGGAGCGGCCGATGGCCAAGGTGATGCCGTTCGGGACGCTGCCCACGCGCGAGAAGCTCGACTACTACGCCGGGCTCGGCATCGAGGAGACGGTCGTCAGCCTGCCGAACGCGCCGGCCGACGAGGTCCTGCCGGTCCTCGACCGGTACGCCCAGCTCGTCTGAGGTGGGCCGGAGTCCGTACGGGGCGCGCTGGTGGAAGCCGGCCGTGGCGGTGGCCGGGGTGGCCATGGCGGTGGCCGGGTTCGGGTACTGGATGCGCGGGGCGCAGGGTCCGGGGCTGGCGGGCACGTGGACCGGGACGGCCGGCACGGTCCCGGTCCGGATGGAGGCCGGCTCCAGCGTGCGGTGGGGCGACTGCTGGGGGCGGCTCGGGCCGACCAGGAGCCCGTTCGTGTACGAGATCCGGCAGGTGCGGGGAGCCGGTTGCGAGGCGGGGACGCTGCGCCTGTTCCCGACGCGGGACGTCGACCGGCTGGTCATCAAGGTGACGCGCGAAGGTGACGCGGACGTCACCCTTTCGGGCACGGTGGCGCGGAATTCCTGACCGGAATGTGTCACGGTCAGGCGGCATTGCGTGCCCGGACGTTGACTACGTCACGAATGTTCGCCTTCAGTGGATAAGGGAAGGTGGG
Source organism: Nonomuraea rhizosphaerae (assembly GCF_019396405.1). Taxonomy (GTDB): domain Bacteria; phylum Actinomycetota; class Actinomycetes; order Streptosporangiales; family Streptosporangiaceae; genus Nonomuraea; species Nonomuraea rhizosphaerae. The sequence continues at coordinate 13,820 of NZ_JAHKRL010000027.1, forward strand.
TGGCGGCGAGGGGAGGCACCTCGTGCCAACGGCACTGCCGCTCAGAACGGGGGACCCGCAGCGACTCGGCGCCTATGAGCTGTCCGGGCGCCTCGGCGAGGGCGGCCAGGGCGTGGTGTACCTCGGGACGAGCGGCGACGAGGTGTACGCGGTCAAGCTCCTGCACGGTCCCGTCGGCGACGAGCGGACGGCGTTCCTGCGCGAGGTGGAGCTGGCCAAGCACGTGGCGAGGTTCTGCACGGCCCAGGTGATGGACGCCGGGTTCGACGAGGGCAGGCCGTACATCGTCAGCGAGTACATCGACGGGCCGTCACTGCAGCGCGAGGTCGCGCTCACCGGGCCGCGCGGCGGCGCCGCGCTCGAACGGCTCGCCGTCAGCACCGCCACCGCGCTCGCGGCGATCCACCGCGCGGGCATCGTGCACCGGGACTTCAAGCCGCAGAACGTGCTGCTCGGCGTGGACGGGCCGCGGGTGATCGACTTCGGCCTGGCCAGGGCCCTGGACGCGGCCGCCACGATGAGCGGCCGGGGCGTGGGGACGCCCGCGTACATGGCGCCCGAGCAGATCACCGCGTCGGCCGTCACCGGGGCCGCCGACGTGTTCTCGTGGGGCGCCACCATGTGCTTCGCGGCCAACGCCTCCGCGCCGTTCGGGCAGGACTCGGTGGCGCCGGTGCTGCACCGCATCCTGACCGCGCAGCCCGAGCTGGGACAGCTGGACGGGCGGCTGCGCGAGCTGGTCGCCGCGTGCCTGGACAAGGACGCCAGGAACCGTCCGGCCAGCAGGGAACTGCTGTTCTCGCTGCTGGGCGACGACTCGGAGGGGTTACCGGCCGAGGTGCTGCGCTCGCCGCCGGCGCACATCCTGCGGGTGCCGCCCGTGGTGGTGGACGAGCCGTTGCCGCCGCCGTACCCGATGGTGGACGCGCGGGCGGGGTCCGGCGCGGTGGCGCAGCCGGAGGCGACGGGCACGCCGGACGGGTACCGGCTGGGGGAGGCGCCGGTCTCCTCGGGGAGCGGGCCGGCCGCGGGAGTGGCGGTTCCGTTACAGGGGTCCGCGAGCGGGCGTACGCGGCAGGCCGTGGGGCGGGCGGCGTTCGCGGTGACCGCCGCGATCCTGGTGAGCGTGGCGATGCTGGTCACCGTCCTGCTGCCGGCGCTCGACGACGACGGAGGCCGGCCCTTGCAGGCCGCCGCCAAGCCGCCGACGGGCGAGGTCGACCCGACCTCCGTGACCGAGGCGCCCAGGAGCCCGGCCGAGCAGCCCGGCCAGGTGACGACCGAGCGGGGCGGGCAGCGCGACGGCGGGCGGCAGCCGACCTCCGACCCGCCGGCCTCGCAGCCGACGACCGGGGGGCCGGTGGGCGTCCAGGTGCCGCTGACGGTCGGGATGTCACGGTCGGCGGCGGCCAAGGCGCTCAAGCGGGCCGGGTTCGTGCTGGGCGAGGTCACGCAGGTCGACTCGCGGCGCAAGATCGGCCAGGTGCTGGCGAGCACCCCGGGCGCCGGGGCGACGGCGGCGCGGGGGAGCACCGTCTCGCTGCAGGTGTCGGCGGGCCTGGCGGTCCCGTCCGTCGTGGGGACGAAGCGCAAGTCGGCCGAGGCGGCAATCAAGGGCGCCGGGCTGGCGGTGGGCGGGGTCACGACCGTCTGCTCCGAACGGCCGGACGGGCAGGTGCTGTCCAGCGACCCCGGGGCCGGGACGCGGGTCTCCGGAGGCAGCCGGGTGTCGCTGACCGTCGCCGACCACGGGACCCCGGTGCCGTCCGTCATCGGGCAGCAGCGCGCGGCGGCGCGGGCGGCGTTGCGGGGCGCCGGGTTCACGGTGACGTTCAAGCCGCAGGTGGTCGTGGACGAGTCGCAGGTGGACGTGGCGCTGGGGCAGAGCCTGGCGGCGGGGAACTGCGGCAAGCCGGGGGCCGGCGTGGTGGTGACCGTGGGGGTGGCCGGCCAGGGAGGCCCGGATCCGACCGAGCCGTCCGAGACGCCCCCGAGCGACCAGCCCGAGCCGCCCGGATAGCGGTCCTTCGTCAGCGTTCCGACGGGCTGACCACCTCGCCCTTCAGGCGGGAGCGTTCGGCCGCCCAGGCCACGAGGTGGCTGTGCAGGCTCTCGCCCGGCGAGGACAGCACCGCCGACCGGTCGCGGGTGCGCACCGCCGTCAGGAACGCCTCCACCAGCCCCTCGTCCCCGCCGCCGTGCCCGCCCCGGGCCGTGCCGTCGCCGGTCGGGCGCGTCTCGACGGTCTCGGTCTCCCGGGTGAGGAAGTCGGTGACGGTCAGCCGGTCGCCGTCGCCCTCGATCGAGCCGTGGGTGCCGAAGATCCGGGTCTGCCGGTGCAGGGCCGGGGTGAAGGCGGTCATGGTGAACGAGGCGGTGGCGCCGCCGTCGAACTCCATGTTCACCACCTGGTGGTCGACCACGTCGTTGTCGCAGGCGTACACGCACCTGCCGTACGGGCCGGTCCTGAGGGCGTCGAGGACGCCGGACTCGGAGACGTCGTCGGTGAGGACGTTGACCGGCCACGAGTCCCGGCCGGCCAGCGGGAGGTAGATGCGCTTGGCCGAGTACGGGCACACCGGCTCCACCGCGCAGTCGAGGCAGCGGTCGGCGGCCCCGGCGGGCCGGTTGGCGGGGGTGAAGTGCTTGAGGCCGCCGAACGACGACACCCTGCTCACCCGCCGGCCCGTCAGGTGCACCAGCCAGTCGAGGTCGTGACAGGACTTGGCGAGCAGCATAAAAGTGGACTCGTCGCTCCTGCGCCAGTTGCCCCGCACGTACGAGTGCGCCTGGTGCCACCAGCCGACCGGCTCCAGGTGCTGGATGCTGACGATCTCGCCGATCCGCCCGGAGTCGAGCAGCGCCTTCAGCGCCCGCGTGTACGGCGTGTAGCGCAGCACGTGGCAGACCGCGAAGATCGCGTCCGAGCGCTCGGCCGCGGCCACGATGGCCCGGCAGTCGTCCTCGGAGACGGCCATCGGCTTCTCCAGCAGGATGTCGTAGCCCAGCTCGGCGAAGCGCACCGCGGGCTCGACGTGGTCGGCGTCCTGCGTGGCGATGATCACCGCGTCGGCCTGCCGGGACAGCGCGGCCAGCTCGCGCCAGCTCTCGTACTGGGCCGCTCCGGGGTGCCGGTCCCTGCGGCTGCCGCGCGGGTCGGCCACCGCGACCACCCGCGCCGCGCCGGACCTGACGGCGTGGCGGGCGTAGGCGGTCCCTCGTGAGCCCGCGCCGACGACGGCGAGCGTCACCATGCCTGCCTCCATGTCCGCCTCCATGTCAGCCTCCACTTGTGCGATCGGGTTACGTATATCGGTCGATGCCGGATCCGGCGAGTCGTGCGTCATGGGGTGCCGGACCGGCTAGATCGCCTTGACCGTGTGGATCAGCAGCTCGCGGACCCGCTCCTGCGGCAGGCCCATCGTCTGCACGACGCCCCACTGCACCGCGCCGAGCACGGCCCACGCCCGCACCCGCGCCTCGTCGCCGGGCTCGGGGCCCGCCAGCCGGTCGAAGATCTCGTCCCTGAACGTCCTGATCACCTCGCCGGGGGAGCCCTGCGGCGCCTCGTCGGCCCCGACGATCTCCTCCATGAGCAGGCGGATCACCGTACGGTGGCGGACCGCGAAGTCGACCAGCTCCACGGCGAACGCCCGCGCGTCGCCGGCGAAGTCCACGGCCAGCAGGGCCAGCATGTCGTCGGCGGCGGGCGCGGTCAGCTCGGCGGCCAGCCGGTCCTTGGGGTGGAAGTGGTAGGCGACGGCCGTCTTGGTCAGCCCCACGGCGGCGGCGATGTCGGCGAGTGAGGTCGCCTTGTAACCGTTGACCGCGAACAGCTCCCTGGCGGCCGCCAGGATCCGGGATCGGGTGTCGTCGGCTGTGTTCATCATCTCATTTCCGGTCGAGCTACAGCCTTCCGGATATTTCTCGATCTATCGTATTCCTGTACGACCGTACAGGACGGCCGTCGAGTGGGGAGCTGGCGATGACGCGCTTTCTGGGACGGCTGGGTGGCTGGTGCGCACGGCACGGGCGGATCGTGCTGGCGTTATGGGTGATCGCCGCGGCCGGCCTGATGGGCGGCAGTCTGGCGCTCGGCCGGCCGGTCAGCAACGACGTGACCATCCCGGGCACCGACGCGCAGCGGGCGCACGACCTGATGCTCGACGGCTTCGGCCCCGGCTACGCGCCCGGCGGCACGGTGCAGCTCGTCCTGTACGCCGACCAGGGCCTGCTCGTCGACAAGCCGAAGAAGAAGGCCGTCGAGCAGGCCGTCGAACGCCTGCGCGCCCAGCCGCACGTGGTTCAGGTGGAGTCGCCGTACCGGCGGGGCGGCCTCGCTGCGAGCCTGCGCATCGGGCTGATCGTCGTGCGCATGGAGGGCCACGACAACGGCAAGCTCGCCGAGACCACGCGGGCGCTGTCCAAGGCCGCCGACCCGGCGCGGGCGGCCGGGCTGGAGGTCGTGCCGGCCGACGCCTCGACCCCGGCCGACAAGGAGATCAAGACCGGCCCCAGCGAGATCATCGGCGTGGTGTGCGCGCTGCTGGTGCTGGTGTTCGCGTTCGGGACGCTGGCGGCGGCGCTGGTGCCGATCTTCACCGCGCTGGTCAGCGTCGTCTCGGGGCTCGGCGTGATCGGGCTGCTCGGGTACGTCGTGGACGTGCCCAAGCAGGCGGGCATCATGGCCACGATGATCGGGCTGGGCGTGGGCATCGACTACGCGCTGTTCCTGACCTCGCGCCACCGGCGCCTGCTGGAGTCGGGCCTGCCGGTCCAGGAGTCCGTACGCCGTACCGTGGCCAGCTCGGGCGGGGCGGTGGTGTTCGCGGGCGGGACGGTGATCATCGCGTTGAGCGCGCTGCTGCTGGGCGGGTTCCCGCTGCTGCGCACGCTCGGCTGGATCACCGGCATCTCCGTCGTCACGGCCGTGCTCACCTCCGTCACGCTGGTCCCCGCGCTGCTCGGGCTGCTCGGCCATCGCGTCAACGCGCTGCGCGTCCCCTTCCTGGGCCGCCGCGGTTCTGACACGTCGGGGTGGAGCGGGCTCGGGTCGTGGGTGGCGCGGCGGCCGTGGCGGGTGCTCCTGTCGAGCGTGCTCGTGCTGGCCGCCCTGGCCGCGCCCGCCCTGGCGCTGAAGATCGGGCCGCTGGACGAGGGGTACGGCGCCAAGGGGTCGGAGTCGCGGCGGGCCTACGAGCTGGTGGCCGCCGGGTTCGGGCCCGGCGGCAACGGGCCGCTGGCCGTCGTCGCGACGCTGCCGTCCCCGGTCGCGCGGGCCAACGATCCGGTCGTGGACCGGCTCGTACGGGAGATCGGCGACGTGGACGGCGTCGCCCACGTCGCCCCCGCCAAGCTGAACGCCTCCGGCCGCGCCGTCATGATCCAGGCCGTCCCCGAGTACGCGCCCAGCGACACCCGCTCCATCACCGTCGTCCGCGACATCAGGAACATCTCCGTGCCCGGCGTCTCCCTGCACGTGGGCGGCAAGGTGGCGGCGCTGGTGGACGCCGGCGACCGGATGGCCGAGCGGACCCCGCTGGTCATCGGCGTGGTGGTGCTGCTCAGCGCGCTGCTGTTGCTGCTGGCCTTCCGGGCGCCGGTGGTGGCGGTGAAGGCGGCGCTGATGAACCTGGTCTCGCTGGGGGCCGCGTTCGGGACGCTGGCGCTGGTCTTCTCCGTGGGGCTGGGCAGCGGGCTGGTGGGCATGGACGCGCCGGACGGCGCCTCGTACCTGCAGACGATCTTCTTCAGCGTGCCGATCGAGAGTTACGTGCCGCTGATGCTGTTCGCGGTGCTGTTCGGGCTCTCGATGGACTACGAGGTGTTCCTGCTGACGTCGGTGCGGCAGGCGTACCTGCGGCACGGGGACAACGCGCGGGCGGTCGCCGAGGGGCTCGGCGCGACGGGGCGGGTGATCACGTCGGCGGCGCTGATCATGGTGGCGGTGTTCGTGGCGTTCATCGCCTACCCGGATCCGCTGGTGAAGACGTTCGGGGTGGGGCTGGCGGCGGCCATCGCGGTGGACGCGACGATCATCCGCGGCTTCCTGGTGCCGGCCACGATGGTGCTGCTGGGGCGGCTGAACTGGTGGTGCCCGCGCTGGCTGGACCGGCTGCTGCCGAACCTGTCGGTGGAGGGGCACGAGGAGGAGCCCGCCCCCGCCAAGGAGCTGGTGGGCGTCTCCTAGCCGATCCGCCGGCGGGTCCTCAGCGGATCCACAGGCAGAACGGGTGCCCCGCCGGGTCGAGGTGCACCAGGACGTCGTCCTGCGGCTGGAACTCCGCGACCGTCGCGCCCGCCTCGACCGCGTGGGCGCTGGCCGCGGCCAGGTCGTCCACCTCGATGTCCAGGTGCAGCATCATCCGCTGGTCGCCGGGACCGGCCGGCCAGACCGGCGGCACGTGGCCGGGGTCGGTGTTGAACGACAGCCCGGCCCCGCCGCCGTACGGCGGCCGTAGCGTCACCCAGTCCTCCTCGTCGTCGCCGATCTCCCAGCCGAGCAGCCGCTGGTAGAACAGCGCGAGAGCCTTGGCGTCGGGGCACTCCAGGACGGTGGCGGACAGCTGGAAGCGCGGCATCACGACGCCGGGTACTGGTCGTGGCGCAGCCAGAGGTCCGCCCACTCCTCGTCGGACAGCTCGCGGCCGGTGATGGCGATCTCGGCCAGCTCCTCGAAGTACGCCTCGCGCGGCGCCCCCGGCGTGAACAGGATGAGCATCGAGACCGGCTCACCGGACTCGTTGCGGAAGGCGTGCACGCCGCCCTCGGGCACGTGCAGGAAGTCGCCCGGCCGGCCGTCCGCCCACTCCTTGCCGTTGTACAGCCGCATGGTCCCGGACAGGACGTAGAACGACTCGGTGATCGTCCGGTGGAAGTGCGGGCTCGGGCCGCCGGGCTTGGGGCCCATCTCCCAGCGGTACAGCCCGAACGCGCCGCCGGTGGTCGCGCCGGTGCCCAGGTAGTGGACGTCGGTGCCGCGCGGGTTCGCGGTGGGCGCGTACATCCTGAGGTCGGGGGCGGTGTCGGCGGTGCGGAGCGTGGCGCTGGCCTGACCGGCTTCATCGAGGTAACGAGGATCTGGGTAGGACATATCGGTCAGGTTAGAAGACGACAACCGTCCTGGCCACTGTTCCCCGCCGTACGTGGTCCACGGCGTCGTTGATCTGCTCCAGCGGGACGCGTTCGGTGATCAGGCCGTTGAGGTCGAGGCGGCCGCGCAGGTACTGGCCGGCGAGCATCGGCAGGTCGCGGTGCGGCGCGGCGTCGCCGCCCTGGGTGCCCATGAGGCGGCGGGAGGAGAAGAGCAGGGCGGGGTCGACCTCGACGGGGTGGCCGGCCGGCGGGCTGCCGACCATGACCGTGGCGCCGCCGGGCGCCGTGGCGGCGAAGGCGGAGGCCAGGACGCCGGGGACGCCCGTGACGTCGAAGGCGTACTCGGCGCCGCCCCTGACGATCTCGCCCACCTGGCGGGGCAGGTCCTCGGGGACGAGGGTGTGGGTGGCGCCGAAGCGCTCGGCGAGCTTGAGCTTCTGCTCGGCCACGTCGGCGGCGATGATCGTGGTCGCGCCGGCCAGGGCCGCGCCCTGGATGACGTTCAGGCCGACGCCGCCGCAGCCGACGACCAGGACGCTGGAGCCGGGGGTGACCTGGGCGACGTTCATGACGGCGCCGACGCCGGTGACGACGCCGCAGGCCAGCAGGCACATGGCGTCGAAGGGGGCGTCCTTGGCGATCTTCACGCAGGTGGCCTCGCGGACCACCACGTACTCGGCGAACGAGCCGATGCCGATGAAGCGGCGCGTCTCCTGGCCGTCGAGTGTGATCCGCGGCTCGCCGCCCATGATCGCGGTCATCCTGGCGGGGCCCGAGCAGAGGTGGAAGCGGCCCGCGCCGCAGCCGCGGCACTTGCCGCAGGGGCCGCTCATCGAGACGATCACGTGGTCGCCCGGCTTGACGCTGCTCACGCCCGCGCCGACGCTCTCCACGACGCCCGCGCTCTCGTGTCCGAGCACGAACGGCAGGGTGTGCACGACGGGGCTCTTGCCGTCGATGGCCTTGAGGTCGGAGCCGCAGACGCCGGACGCCTTGACCTGGACGCGCACCTCGCCGGGGCCCGGGTCGGCGACGTCCACCTCGCGGATCTCCATGGGCCGGTGGAAGCCGGTCAGCACGGCGGCGCGCATCAGCATGCGCCTCACGCTAGCCGCCGCCCGTTGTTCTGAGCAAGCGATTGCTCGTTGACGCCTCTGGCGGGCGAATCTACGCTGAGGCGAAACCAAGCGAGCGCTAGGCCAAGGCGCCTGCCGTACAAAGGTGATGACGATGGTGCGACCACATCAACGGCGGGCCGCGGCGGTACTGGCGGCGGCCCTCGTCCTGTCCGGATGCGCCGCCCAGCAGAAGGCGGGCGGCGGCGGGGACGGCGGCACGGCCGGAGTGACCGGCACGAGCGTCAAGGTCGGCGGCGTGCTGACCAAGACCAGCGCCAGCGGCTACTCCACCAAGGACGCCGAGATCGGGGCGAAGGCCAGGTTCGAGCGGGCCAACGCCGAGGGCGGCGTCCACGGCCGCAAGATCGAGTTCGTCGGCGCCGAGGACGACGGCCAGGACGCCGCCAAGGGCGACGCGGCGGCCAAGAAGCTCGTGCAGAAGGACCAGGTGTTCGCGCTGGTCCCGGTGCACGCGCCCAACTTCGGCGGCGCCGCGTTCCTGGAGCAGCAGGGCGTGCCGTGGTTCGGCTGGGCGACCGGGCCGCAGTGGTGCGGCACCAAGACCGGCTTCGGCTACAACGGCTGCCTCGCGCCCAAGCCCGGCGCCGGCTCACAGACCTGGTGGGGCCGGCAGATGGCCGACCTGCTCGGCGGCGCGAGCGGCAAGAGCGTGTACGTGCAGACCACCGACTCCAGCGGCAGCAAGTACGGCGGCACGACGATCTCGCAGTCGTTCCAGGCGGCCGGGTTCGACCTGGTCGGACTGAACTCCGGCCTGCCCGCCGCCGCGCCCCCGCCCGACTGGCTGCCGTACGTCGACAAGATCATGACCTCCGACGGCGGCAGGCCGCCGGACATCGTGGTCTCGATCATCGCCGGCACCAAGTTCAACGTCGGCCTCTACTCCGCGCTCAAACGGGCCGGCTACAAGGGCGTGCTGACCGACGCCACCAGCTACGACGCCGCGATCCTCAAGGACCCGGCCAGCGCGCAGGCCCTTGAGGGCGTGGTGGCGGCGCCGATGTTCGAGCCGTTCGAGTCGAGCGCGCCGGAGATCGCCAAGCTCAGGGCCGACGTGGAGAAGGTCGCCCCCGGCACCACGCTCACCCAGCACCTGGCCATCGGCTACTGGGCCGCCGACATCTTCCTGGACATGCTCCAGAAGACCGGCAAGGACCTGACCAGGGAGAAGTTCCTGGCCACGGGCAACGGCTCCTACGCCTACCAGAACGCCGGCTTCGGCCAGGTCCAGTACCCCAAGGACCACACCGAGCCGAACGGCTGCGGCGCCCTGGTCAAGCTGGTCGGCGGCGCCTTCCAGGTGGCCAAGAGCATGAAGTGCTTCGACAACGTGCCCCTGAAATGATCCTTGGATACATTCTCAGCGGCCTGGTCACCGGGGCGATCTTCGCCGTCATGGGGTCGGGCCTGACGCTGTCGTACGCGGCGACAGGGGTGCTCAACTTCGCCCACGGCGCCGTCGGGTTCCTGAGCGCGCTCGTGTTCTACCAGCTCAACCTGGCACTCGGACTGCCCGCGTGGCTGGCCGGGGCGCTGGCGGTGTTCGTCGTCGCGCCCGCGCTCGGCCACCTCCTGCACGTGCTGATGTTCAGGGGGCTGTCCACGGCGGGGGAGACCGCGCAGATCGTCGGCACGATCGGGCTGACGATCGCGCTGCCCGCGCTCGGGCTGCTGCTGGTGGACCTGCTCGGGCTGCTGCCGGTCGACGGCACCACGCTGCCGCGCGGGCTCGGGCCGCATCCGGCTGCCGGGTTCTCACTGCTCGGCGCCCGGCTCGACTCCGACCAGGTGATCACGTTCTGTTGCTCGCTGGTGGTCGCGGCGGGGTTGTGGGCGTTCATGCGGCACACCCCGTACGGGCTGCGCATGCGCGCCTCCGTGGACCGCCGGAGGCTGGCCACGCTGCGCGGGATCGACGTGGACCGCACCTCGGCCCTGGCCTGGATGCTCGGCTCCGGGCTGGCGGGGCTGGCCGGGGTGCTGGCCGTGCCGGTGCTCGGGCTGGACGCGACGGCGTACACGGTGCTGCTGTTCGCCTCGGCGACGGCGGCCGTCTTCGGGCGGCTGCGGTCGGTGCCGGTGACGTTCCTGGCCGGGCTGGCGCTCGGCGTCGTGCAGAACCTGGTCGCTGGGTACACCGACTTCCTCCAGGACATCACCGGGCTGCGCACCGCCGTGCCGGTCATCCTGCTGTTCGCCGGGCTGGTGCTGCTGAACCGGTCGCGGGAGCGGGTGGCGGGCAGCGCCTCCTCCGACGCCCCGCCCCCCGACCACCTGAGCGGCCTTCCCCCGTGGCGCCGGCGGCTGCCCTGGGCCGCCGGGCTGGTGCTGCTGCTCGCCTTCACCTTCACCGGGTCCGAGTACTACGTCGGCATCGCCGCGCAGGGCCTCGTGCTGGCGCTGATCTTCTGCTCGTTCGTGGTCGTGACCGGCATCGGCGGCATGGTGAACCTCGCCCAGGCCGCCTTCGCCTCCATGGCCGCGCTGACCTGCGGATGGGCGTTCTCGGCCGGATGGCCGTTCGTCGTGGCGATCCTGGTGGGGGTGCTGGCGGCGCTGGCCGTGGGCGTGCTGGTCGCGCTGCCCGCGCTGCGGCTCGGCGGCCGGGTGCTCACGCTGGCCACGCTGGCGCTGGCGCTGCTGGCCGACCAGGTCCTGTTCCAGGTGGACGCCTTCAGCAACGGGACGATCGGCTGGGCGCTGCCCGCGCTGGGCTTCGGGTTCGCCGACACCTCCGACCCCCGGGTGCGCGTGGTGTTGCTGCTCGCGCTGATCGGGCTGGTCGGCCTGCTGGTACGCAACCTCGAACGGTCGGCGTCCGGCCGGGCCGTCCTGGCGGTGCGCTCGGCCCCGGCGGCGGCCACCACGTCCGGCATCTCGGGACCGCGGACCAAGATCGTGCTGTTCGGGCTGGCCTCGGCGGTGGCCGGGCTGGGCGGGGTCCTGTTCGCGGTGTCGAAGGGATCGATCACCGCCACCGACCTGCCCGCCTTCACCGGGTTCGTCTGGCTCGCCGTCGTGGTGCTGCAAGGGGTGCGGCGGATCGGCGGAGCCGTGCTCGGCGGGCTCGTCGCCGTGGCAGTGCCGGAGCTGCTGTCCTCCTGGGGGCTGTCGGCGCACGTGGGCGCCATCCTGTTCGGGACCGGCGGGATGATCCTGGCCAAACACCCGGACGGGGTGCTGGCCCAGCTCGCCGAGGCCCGGCACCGGCGCCGCGCGCCCCGCGTCACCGTCGCCGGACCTCCCCGCCCGGCGGCCGCCGCCCCGGCCGAG
>NZ_JAHKRL010000224.1 GCF_019396405.1 Nonomuraea rhizosphaerae
CCGCCGATGCCGTACGCGTCCGTGTCGCCGAGCGAGACGATCGCGGCGGGCGCCCCGGTGGCGACGGCCCGCGCGTTGGGGCCGCCGGCGGCCGGCTCGCAGGAGAACATGCGGGGCGTCGTGGCCGCCAGCCCCAGCTTGCGCAGCTCGGTGAAGCCCTTCCACGTCCCGTACAGCAGCTCGGCGTAGCCAGTGGGCGCGAACACCGCCGCAGGCACCCCGCCGAGCTGCAGGAACAGCTCGTACGCGATCGTCTTGTAGCCCTCGGGGCCGAACGGGTGCCCGGTGTGGGTGACGGTCTGGTTGCTGACCGGGTGGTAGCCGAGCCGGTCCACGATCTCGCGCATCAGCGGCCAGCGCGCCTCGATCGGCACGGTGAGGACCTTGCCCCCGTAGGCGCGTACGAACGACTGCACGGCCGGCGGCGAGGCGGCCGAGGCCAGGACGATGGCGGGCAATCCGGCGCGGGCGGCGTACGCGGCGGCCGAGGCGCCGTGGTTGCCCGAGGAGGCCACGACCACGCCAGGCGCGCCGGCGCCCAGGGCCGCGCTGACCGTGACCCGGTTGAGCCGGTCCTTGTGCGACCAGGTGGGGTTGCGCGACTCGTCCTTGACGTACACGCCCTCCAGCGGCACCAGCGGCGTGCCGCCCTCGCCCAGCGTGGGCGCGTGCAGCGGCGGCAGCAGCGGCGACCATCGCGCGAGGTCGGGGCCCGGATCCTGGTCGAAGAGGGTCGCGCCGACGCGGGCGTAGTCGTAGTCCACCTCGACCGGGTAGGCGAGCGAGGCCGTGCTGGTCTTCGGGCAGCCGCGGGTCAGCGGCGGCCAGAGCGGATAGGTGATCGAGGGGTCGCCCAGGGAGCGCTGACCCGTGGCGAGCGATGGTCCGTTCACACCGGCCAGCCTAGATGGGCTATCATGGTGATATCACTTCGATAGCAAGGAGTCGCGATGGAACGACGTGCCTTCCGCCTGAACGGGTTCCTGGTCCTGCTGGTCCTGCTGCTGCTGGCCGCCGTCGCGGCCCTGGTCTCGCTGCAGGTCGGCGGCATCACCTGGATCATCGTGTTCGCACTGGTCGCCACCGGCTTCACCGTGGTCAACCCGAACGAGGCCAAGGTCGTGCAGTTCTTCGGCCGCTATATCGGCACGGTCACGGACGCGGGCTTCCAGTGGGTGCTGCCGCTGTCCACCAAGAGCAGGGTCACGCTGCGGGTGCGCAACTTCGAGACCGCCAAGCTCAAGGTCAACGACGCCGACGGCAACCCGGTCGAGATCGCCGCGGTCGTGGTCTACCGCGTCACCGACGCGGCCAAGGCCAAGTTCTCGGTCGACGACTACGAGAACTACGTGGCGATCCAGTCCGAGGCCGCGGTGCGCCACCTGGCCACCACGCACCCGTACGACTCGCACGAGGCCGACCGCACCAGCCTGCGCGACGGCGCGGAGGTGGCCACGGAGCTGACCACCGAGCTGCGCGAGCGCACCGAGCTGGCCGGGATCGAGGTGCTGGAGGCGCGCATCACGCACCTCGCGTACGCGCCGGAGATCGCCCAGGCCATGCTGGTGCGCCAGCAGGCGGGCCAGGTCGTGGCGGCCCGCGCGCGCATCGTCGAGGGCGCCGTCGGCATGGTCCAGCTCGCCCTCGACCGGCTGGCCGCCGAAGGGGTGGTGGACCTCGACGAGGAGCGCAAGGCCCAGATGGTCTCCAACCTCCTGGTCGTCCTGTGCGGCGACCGGGCGACCCAGCCGGTGGTCAACACCGGCAGTCTGTATGCCTGAGCGGAAGAAGCTCCTGCTGCGGCTCGATCCGGCCGTCTACGACGCGATCGCGAAGTGGGCGGCCGACGATCTCCGCAGCGTCAACGCGCAGATCGAGTACGCGTTGCGGCTCGCGCTGAAACAGGCAGGCCGGGAGCCTCGCAACGAAGCGTAAAACTGGGCAAACTCTATGCATGTTATGGGCAGGTAAGTCCGCCATCGATATCGCGACGGCTGTCCGTCGAGGCGAGGTCAAGGCCGTGACCGTGGTCGAGGAGCACCTCGACAGGATCGCCGAGCGCGACCCGGCGGTGGGCGCGTTCAGGCTGGTCCGCAAACAGGCCCTGGACGAGGCCCGGGAGCTGCAGAAACGCCGCGACCTGGCGGAGCTGCCGCTCGCCGGGGTGCCCGTCGCGGTCAAGGACAACCTGGAGGTCGCGGGGGAGGCCACGCGCGTCGGCTCGGCCGTCACGGCGGACGCGCCCGCGCCCAAGGACCACGAGACGGTCGGCAGGTTACGCGCGGCGGGCGCGGTGATCGTCGGGCTGACGAACCTGCCCGAGCTGGGCCTGGTCGCCTTCGGCGACAGCGCGTACGGCACCGTCCGCAACCCCTGGAACCTGGCGCGCACGGCGGGCGGCTCGTCCTCGGGCAGCGCCGCGGCGGTGTCGGCCGGGATGGTGCCGGTGGCGCTGGGCAACGACGGGATGGGCTCGCTGCGCATCCCGGGCGCCTGCTGCGGGATCTTCGCCATCAAGCCGGGCACCGGCCTCGTGCCGCCGCCGTCGGACGACTGGGCCGGGCTGGCCGAGAACGGCCCGCTGACCCGTGACGTGGCCGACCTGTCGCTCGTGCTGTCGGTGCTGGCGGCCGACGGCGCGCTGGCCGAGTCGTGGCGCGGCGGCGTGCGGGTCGAGCCCCGGCCGGCGATGCTCCGCTCGGTCTGGGCGGACGACGACGAGGTGTGGGAGCCCCAGCCGCCGCAGGACAGCCCCGAGCCGTTCGACCTGCGGGTGGCCTACCTGCCCCACCCGCTGCCCGTCGGGCTGCCCATGGACAGGGAGTTCCAGGCGGCGGTGCGCGCGGCGGCCGAGACGCTGAGGATCGCCGGGCACACCATCGTCGAGCACGAGCGCCGCCTGCCCACCTCGCTCGGCCCGTCCACGATCGCCGCCTGGCTGGTCCGCGCCGCGGCCGCGGCCACCGCCTTGGACAGGAGCCGGATGGAACGCCGTACGCGCGCGCTGGCCCGGGCCGGGCGGGTGCTCGGCGCGCTGCGCCTGGACGGCGAGCGCGGCCGGGCCCGCTGGCACGGGTGGGGCGCCGACCAGTGGTTCGGCGACGCCGACGTGCTGATCACGCCGACACTGGCCGCGGTGCCGCCCAAGGCCGACCGCTGGGGCGATCGCGGCCTCCTGCGCAACGTGCTGGCGAACGTCGGCTACGCCCCGGCCACCGGCGCGTGGAACATGTGCGGCTGGCCCGCGATCACCGTCCCGATCGCCACCCACTCCGGCGGGCTGCCGATCGGCGTCCAGCTCATCGCCCCGCCGGGCGGCGAGCCGCAGCTGCTCGGCCTGGCCGCCCAGCTGGCGGACGCCCACCCGCCGGTCCGGCCACGCGGTTACGCGGACTGACGAGGGCCGCCCGGCTGCTGAGCGCCGTCCGATCCAGAGGCGCCGTCTGATTGAGAGGCGCCGTCCGGCTGAGAGGCTTCGCCCGGCTGGAAAGCGCTGTCCGGCAGCCATCGGCGCGCGTGCCGGAGGAAAGCCCGCGCGGCCGGCCCCGACTCGCCCGACGCCCGCCACAGCAGCGCCATCCGCCCGCGCACGCGCGGCTCGGTGATCTCCAGGACCCGCACCCCGTCCTGCCCCACGGCCGCCGACTCCGGCAGCACCGCCATCCCGAGCCCCTTGGCGGCCAGTTGCGCCAGCACGTACGGCTCACTCGCCTCGAACGCGACCCGCGGCGCGAACCCGGCGACCGCACACGCCGCCTCCAGGCTCGACCGCCCTCCCGTCCCGCGCGGCTGGCAGATCAGCACCCGGCCGGCCAGCTCGGCCAGCGCGAGCGAGCGCCTGCCGGCCAGCTCGTGCGACGGCGCGACGGCCGCCGCCAGCGCCTGGTCCACCACGATCTGCGCGTCGAGCCCCTGCGGCACGCCGTCCCCGATCCCGGCGAGCGCCAGGTCGAGCCGCCCGGCCCGCAGCGCGTCGACCAGGCTGCCGGGGTCGGACTCGTGCAGCGTCACCTCCACGGCCGGATGCGCCCGGTGGAAGCCGGCCAGCATCCCCGGCAGGTCGAGCACGGAGGGCGTGGTCACCGCCCCCATCGTCACGTGCCCGCGCAGCAGCCCGGCCATCTCGTCGACCACCAGCCGCGCCCCGGCGACCGCCGCGAGGGCGGCCCGCGCGTACGGCAGCACGGCCTTGCCCACCTCGGTGAGCCGCACCTGCCGCGCCGACCGGTCGAACAGCGGCTGGCCCAGCTCCCGCTCCAACTGCCTGATCTGCGCGCTGACGCCCGGCTGGGCGACGTGGAGCCTGGCCGCCGCCCGGGTGAACCCGGCCTCCTCGGCGACGGTCACGAAGTATTCGAGCTGCCGCAGTTCCATAACCAGACATGCTAGCTGGCAGCAGATCCATCTCTTTGACTGCTGCGCGGGGCGGCAGGCAGGGTGGAAACATGGACATAGCGGACGTGAAGGGCCCGGTCCTGCGGCCGGGCGACGAGGGATACGACAACGAGCGCGCCGGTTTCCAGGCGCTCGCCCAGCACCGGCCGGACGTGATCGTGGGCGCGACGGACGCCGGCGACGTGCGGGCGGCGGTGAAGTACGCGGCGGCGAACGGCCTGCCCGTGGCGGTCCAGGCCACCGGCCACGGCATGCCGATCGCGGCCGAGGGCGGCCTGCTGATCAGCACCCGCCGGATGGCGGGCGTGCGCGTCCACGGTGACACCGCGAGGTTCGAGGCGGGCGTGCGCTGGGGGCGGGTCATCGAGGAGGCGGCCCCGCACGGCCTGGCCCCGCTGTCCGGCTCGGCCCCCTCCGTGGGCGCGGTGTCGTACACGCTGGGCGGCGGGATCGGACTGATGGCGCGCCGCCACGGCTACGCCGCCGACCAGGTGCGCGCCATCGAGGTCGTCACGGCCGACGGCGAGCTTAGGCGGGAGCTCCCGGGCTCGGCGCTGTTCTGGGCGCTGCTCGGCGGGCGCGGCAACTTCGGCGTGGTGACCGCGCTGGAGGTCGGGCTCGTCCCGGTCACCCACCTGTACGGCGGCGGCCTGTTCTTCGACCGGGTGGCCGAGGCGGTGCACGGCTGGGCGGCCTGGACCCAGGACCTGCCCGAGGAGATGACCTCGTCCGTGGCGGTGATCTCGTTCCCGGACTCCCCGGAGCTGCCCGAGCCGTTCCGCGGCCGTCGCGTCGCGCACGTCCGGGTCGCGTACGTGGGGGCGCGGGAGGACGGTGAGCGCCTGCTGGCCCCGCTGCGGGCGATCGGGCCCCGGGTCGTGGACGACGTGCGCACGATGCCGTACACGGAGTCGGGGAGCATCTACAGCGACCCGCCGGGCCCGCTCGCCAGCCACAACTCCCACACGCTGCTGCGCGAGCTGCCGCCGCGAGCCGTGGACGCGCTGCTGGGGACCGAGGACGCCCTGCTGGAGCTGCGGCACCTGGGCGGCGCGCTGGCCAAGCCGGGCCAGGCCCCCGTGGGGCACCGGGACGCCCTGTACACGCAGAGCACGATCTCCCGGCTCACCCCCGGCGCCGACACCGCCGACGCGCGCGAGCTGCACGCCCGCGTACGCGAGAGCGTGTCGCCCTGGTCCACCGGCGGCCGCAGCCTGAACTTCCTGTACGGCGGCAACACCGACCCCGCCCAGGTGCGCCTGGCCTACGAACCGGACGACTACCGGCGACTCCAGGAGCTGAAGGGCGAGTGGGACGCCGGCAACCTGTTCAGGCTGAACGCCAACATCCCACCCGCCTGACGTCCGTACGGACCACCAGGAACGAGGCCGTCAGACCCCCATCGGGTGCCAGACGGTCTTCGTCTCCAGGAAGCGCGTCATCCGGCCGAGACCGGGCGCGGCCCGCCAGTCCTCGGCCGCCGGGCGCAGCACCCGCTTGAGGTTCTCGGCCGCCGCCTGCTCGCAGCTCAGCGCCAGCTCGGTGTCGTCCACGCCGGTCAGGTCCAGGCCGTTGACGTCCATGTGGGCCGCCAGCCAGGGCGCCAGCTCCCGCTGGTGCCCCGTCAGGACGTTGACCACCCCGCCGGGCAGGTCGGAGGTGGCCAGCACCTCGGCCAGCGTGATCGACGGCAGCGGCGCGCCCTCGGCGGCGACCACCACGCAGGTGTTGCCGGTGACGATCACCGGCGCGACCACCGAGACCAGCCCGAGCAGCGGGTCGGCGGGCGCGATCACCCCGACGACGCCGGTCGGCTCGGGCGAGGACAGGTTGAAGTACGGGCCCGCGACCGGGTTGGCCGTGCCGTGCACCGAAGCGATCTTGTCCGACCAGCCCGCGTACCAGACCAGCCGGTCCACGGCGGCGTCCACGGCCTCCAGCGCCGACCTCTTGCCGCCGCCGAGCTCCTCGGCGAACTGGGCGCGGCGGCCCTCCAGCATCTCCGCGATCCGGTAGAGGATCTGCCCCCGGTTGTACGCGGTCGCGCCCGACCAGCCCGGGAACGCCTTGCGCGCCGCCACCACGGCGTCACGCACGTCCTTGCGCGAGGCCCGCGAGGCGTTGGCCAGGAAGTCGCCCTTGGACGAGGTCACGGCGTAGGACCTCCCGCTCTCGGAGCGCGGGAACGCCCCGCCGATGTACAGCTTGTAGGTCTTGCGAACGGCCAACCTACTCATCGCCGCGCCCCCTCCACATGATCTCCTGCGACATCTCGACCGGCACGAACACCTGGCCGCACCGGCTCACGCCGCAGCGGTGGGCGTACCAGCCCGTACGGACCGGCCGTCCGGCGCGGGCGAAGGCGTGGCCCCGGGTCACCTGCGCGCGCCGCCTCGCCCGGTCCGCGCGTTTGTGATCACACGTCAAGGTAGGCCTCCAACCCGAGCAGCCCGCCCTCGCGGCCGTACCCGGACTCCTTGTACCCGCCGAACGGGGAGGTCGGGTCGAACCGGTTGAACGTGTTGGCCCACACCACCCCGGCCCGGAGCTTGCCGGCCATCCACAGGATGCGCGAGCCCTTCTCCGTCCAGATGCCGGCCGACAGCCCGTACGGCGTGTTGTTGGCCTTCTCCACGGCCTCGGCCGGGGTGCGGAACGTCAGCACGGACAGCACCGGCCCGAAGACCTCCTCGCGGGCGATGCGGTGCGACTGCGCCACCCCGGTGAAGACGGTCGGCGGGAACCAGTAGCCCCGCTCGGGCAGCTCGCAGGCGGGCGACCAGCGCTCGGCCCCCTCCTGCTCGCCGATGTCGCTCAGCGAGCGGATCTTGGCGAGCTGCTCGGCCGAGTTGATCGCGCCGATGTCGGTGTTCTTGTCGAGCGGGTCGCCGAGCCGCAGCGTGCCGAGCCGCCGCTTGAGCGCCGTCAGCAGCTCGTCCTGGACCGACTCCTGGACCAGCAGCCGCGAGCCCGCGCAGCACACGTGCCCCTGGTTGAAGAAGATGCCGTTGACGATGCCCTCGACGGCCTGGTCGAGCGCGGCGTCCTCGAACACGATGTTCGCGGCCTTGCCGCCCAGCTCCAGCGTGAGCTTCTTGCCGGTGCCGGCGACCGTGCGGGCGATGATCCGGCCGACCTCGGTGGAGCCGGTGAAGGCGACCTTGTTGACGTCCGGGTGGGCGACCACGGCGGCGCCGGTCTCGCCCGCGCCGGTGACGATGTTGACCACGCCCGGCGGCAGGTCGGCCTGCTGGCAGATCTCCGCGAACAGCAGCGCGGTCAGCGGCGTCGTCTCGGCCGGCTTGAGCACCACGGTGTTGCCGCAGGCCAGCGCCGGGGCGATCTTCCAGGCCAGCATGAGCAGCGGGAAGTTCCACGGGATGACCTGCCCGGCGACGCCGAGCGGCCGCGGGTCCGCGCCGAACCCGGCGTGCTCCAGCTTGTCGGCCCAGCCCGCGTAGTAGAAGAAGTGGGCGGCGACCAGCGGCAGGTCCACGTCCCGCGACTCGCGGATGGGCTTGCCGTTGTCCAGCGACTCCAGCACGGCCAGCTCGCGGGCCCGCTCCTGGATGATCCGGGCGATCCTGAACAGGTACTTGGCCCGCTCGGCGCCCGGCATCGCGCTCCAGACGCCGTACGCCTTGCGCGCGGCCTGCACGGCCCGGTCCACGTCGTCGGCGGAGGCCATCGCGACCTCGGCCAGCTTCTCCTCCGTCGCCGGGTTCACCGTCTTGAAGGGGGCGCCGCCGCCGTCCACGAACTCGCCGTTGACGAACAGCCCGTACGACGGCCTGAGGTCGACGATGTCGCGCGACTCGGGCGCCGGTGCGTACTCGAAGATGCTCATCGGCTAGTCCAGGGTGAAGTAGTCGGGGCCCGCGTAACGGCCGGTGGCCAGCTTCTGGCGCTGCATCAGCAGGTCGTTGAGCAGCGACGAGGCGCCCAGCCTGAACCAGTCGGGCGACAGCCAGTCGCCGCCCGCGGTCTCGTTGACCAGGACGAGGTTCTTGATGGCGTCCTTGGTGGTGCGGATACCGCCCGCGGGCTTCACGCCCACCTGCCGGCCCGTCTGGTCGCGGAAGTCGCGCACCGCCTCCAGCATGATCATCGTCACCGGCGGCGTGGCCGCGGGGGAGACCTTGCCGGTCGAGGTCTTGATGAAGTCGGCTCCGGCCAGCATCGCCAGCCAGGAGGCGCGGCGCACGTTGTCGTAGGTCGACAGCTCGCCCGTCTCCAGGATCACCTTGAGGTGGGCCTCGCCGCAGGCGGCCTTCACCGCGACGATCTCCTCGTACACCTTGAGGTAGTCGCCGGACAGGAACGCGCCGCGGTCGATCACCATGTCGATCTCGTCGGCGCCGGCGGCGACGGCGAGCGCGGTGTCGCTCACCTTGACCTCCAGCGAGGAACGCCCGCTGGGGAACGCGGTGGCGACGGAGGCGACCTTCACCCCCGAGCCGCGCACCGCCTCGGCGGCCACGGCCACCAGGTCGGGGTAGACGCAGACGGCGGCCACTCTGGGCGCGCCCTCGCCGGGGTGCTGGGCCTTGGTGCACATCGCACGGACCTTGCCGTGCGTGTCGGCGCCTTCGAGCGTGGTCAGGTCGACCATCGAGATGGCCAGGTCGATGGCCATCTCCTTGGCGCTGGTCTTGATCGAACGGGTGCCGAGCGTCGCCGCCCGCTGGTCCGCGCCCACCCGGTCGATACCGGGGAGGCCGTGCAGGAATGCCCGCAATGTCGCGCCGGATGAGGCGACGTCCGCGAGCGAGCTAGTCAGAGTTGACACCTCAACAGCATCGCCGACCAGGTGGCTCAGCTCCAAACCGGATCTATAAGGCATGTCCTAGGTACCCCCTGCCTGGACTTTCCCCGGCAGATAAGTCATCCACCCGATGTGGCGGGGTGGGCCTTAGGACGAACCTTAAGAGTGTCAGCAAGAACGAAGAAGGAGCACAAGATGAGCCCCGAGATCGAGTACCAGCTCATGAAGAGCCACGTCACCGAGCTGCGCGAGGCGGCCGCCAGGCACCGTCGCGTCCGCGAGGCCCAGCAGGGCAACAAGTCCGAGCGCCGCTCGCTCTTCGGCAAGCGTCGCTCCTCATGAGAACCCCACGTGTGCCCGGCCGCAACCTCCCTCGCGGCCGGGCCACAATCCCGCCCTAAATGCGTCGAAAGTAGCAAGTGAGGCATGACATGCTGGATGACATGCTGGGACGTTCGGTTAGTCCCGTCTTCGTAGGGCGGGACAAAGAGCTGTCGAGCCTCTCAGAAGCATTCGACGAGGCCAGAAAGGGTGCCGCCACGGCCGTGCTCGTGGGCGGGGAGGCGGGCGTCGGCAAGACCAGGCTCGTCCAGCGCTTCGCCGAGCGAGCCGCGCGGGACGGCGCCCACGTGCTGTACGGCGGATGCGTGGAGCTGTCCACGGAGGGCCTGGCCTACGCGCCGTTCACGGCCGCCCTCAGACAGCTCGTCAGGGAGCAGGGCACCGACCGGATCGCCGCGCTGCTGCCCGGCGGCGCCGAACGCGACCTGGCCAGGCTGCTGCCCGAGTTCGGGGAGCCCAGCAGCGACGGCGAGACCGAGACGGGCCGCGCGCGCCTGTTCGAGCAGTTCCTCACCCTGCTCGAACGGCTGGCCGACAGCCGCCCGACGATCCTGCTCATCGAGGACATCCACTGGGCCGACAGGTCCAGCCGCGACCTGATCGCCTTCCTCAGCCGCAACCTGGGCGCCGCCCAGGTGCTCATCGTCATGACCTACCGCTCCGACGACCTGCACCGCCAGCATCCGCTCCGGCCCGTACTCGCCGAGCTGGGCAGGGTCAGCGGCGTGCTCAGGCTCGACCTGCCCCGCCTGTCGAGGGATGAGGTCGCCCTGCAGATGGCCGGCATCCTCGGCAGCGCTCCCGAGTATCCCAAGGTGGAGAAGGTCTTCGAGCGCAGCGAGGGCATCCCGCTGTTCGTCGAGGCGTTGCTCGACTGCGGCATCGACTGCACCTTCCCCGAGTCGATGCAGGACCTCATCCTCGGCTCGGTCGAGCGGCTGCCCGAGGAGACGCAGCGGGTGCTGCGCATCGCCGCCGCGGGCGGCATCAGGGTCGGCCACGCCCTGCTCGCCGCCGTGAGCGGCCTGTCCGACCTGGAGCTGGAGGCCGCGCTGCGGCCCGCCATCGCCGGGAACGTGCTGCAGATCGCCGACAACCGCGCCTACGTCTTCCGCCACTCGCTGATCCGCGAGGCGGTGCACGACGAGCTGCTGCCCGGCGAGCACCAGCGGCTGCACTCGGGGTACGCCGAGGAGATCTCCCGCGACCGCAAGCTCGTGCCGCCCGGCCGGGCCGCCGTGGAGCTGGCCCACCACTGGTACGGGGCGCGCAACGACCTGTGGGCGCTGATCTCCGCCTGGGAGGCGGCGCTGAAGTCGTTCCGCGCGTTCGCCTACACCGAGGCCATCCCGCTGCTCGAACGGGTCCTCATGCTCTGGGACCGGGTCCCCGACGCCGCCGAGCGCATCGGCGCCGACCACACCGCCGTGCTGGAGAAGGCCAGTGAGGCCGCCCTGGCGGGTGGCGAGCTGGACCGGGGCATCAAGTTCGTCAAGGCGGCGCTGGAGGAGCTGGACGAGGGCAGCGAGCCCGCGCGGGTCGCCACGCTGATCGTCCGCTGGGCCAACCTCAAGATCTACAAGGGCAAGACGGGCGTCCTGGAGGACCTGCGCCACGCCCTGCGCCTGGTGCCCGAGCCGAACCTGGACCGCGCCTGCGTCCTCACGCCGCTGAGCCAGCACCTCATGCTCATCGGCAACGTCGAGGAGGGCACGCCGCTCATCGAGGAGGGGCTGCGCCTGGTCAGGAAGCTGGGCGACAAGTGCCTCGAAGGCGACCTGCTGATCAACCTGGCGCTCGGCTACTCGATCGCCGGTGACGTCGAGCGGACGCTGGCGACCAACACCCGCGCCATGGAGCTCGGCTTCGAGGAGGGCTCGGGACGCCTCATCACCCGGGCGATCGGCAACAACATCGACGCGCTGACCGACCTGGGCCGCACCGAGGAGGCCCTGGCGCTGAGCGAGGAGGGCTGGCGGCTGGCCAAGCACTACGGCCGGATCCGCACCAACGGCGTGTTCAGCCTCACCAACAGGGCCGAGGCGCTGGAGGCGATCGGCCGCTGGGACGAGGCCATCGAGACCGTCGAGCAGGCGCTCACCTTCGGCCCCGTGCTGCGCACCCGCCACCACCTGGTCCGCCTGCGCGCCGACATCGCGCTGGCCAGGGGCGAGCAGGACGTGGTCGAGGGCATCCTGTCGGAGCTGGGCGTGATCAAGGAGCGGCCCGAGGACTTCGTCCAGGACATCACCAACAGCGCCCGCCTGCTCATCGGCTGGCACCTGCTCAGGGGCGAGCCAGAAGCCGCCCTGCTGGTGACCGAGCGCGTCCTGTCGCGGCCCTCCCAGTCGCCGAAGGCGATGCTCGGCTGGCGGCTGCTGGCCCTGCTCACCGTCGTCTGCGACGCCATGGAGTCCGCCGAGCCCGAGCGCGTACGGACCGCCCGCGAGCACTGCGCGGCCCTGGCGGCCAGGCTCAAGGTCAGCGGGCCGGTCGCGGAGGGGTACCGGCTGTCGTACTCGGGCGACTTCGAGGCCGCCGCGGCCGCCTGGGAGCGGCTGGGCCGCCCGCACAACCAGGCCAAGGCCCTCGTCAGGGCGGCCACCGCGCTCGCGCTGTCGGGCGACAGGGAGGGCGCGGCGGCCCGGCTCGCCGTGGCCCGGCCGCTGGCCGTCGCGCTGCGGGCGACCCCGCTGGTCGAGGAGATCGAGACGCTGTCCCGCCGGGTCGGGGGCGCCCAGCCGGCGGGGGCGGCCGTTCCCGAGCTGCTCACGCCGCGCGAGATGGAGGTGCTGCGGCTCGTGGCGCTCGGTCGTACGAACCGGGACATCGCCGCCGAGCTGTTCATCTCGGCCAAGACGGTCAGCGTGCACGTCTCGAACATCCTGGCCAAGCTGGGCGTCACCACCAGGGGCGAGGCCGCCGCGGCGGCGCACCGGCAGTCGCTGCTCACCCTGTAGCTGGAGCCTTGTAGCTACAGCAGGGCCTCGATCAGCAGCGCGATGCCGAACACCGCGAACGCGGCGGCGGCCCCGTACCTGATCGCCCGCTCCGGCAGATGCTTGCCCAGCAGCCGCCCGGCCACGATCGCGAGCGCGTCGGCCGCCACCATGCCCACCGTCGACCCGATCCACGTGCCCACCCAGCCGTGCTGCGTCGCCAGCGTGATCGTGGCCAGCATGGTCTTGTCGCCCAGCTCACTCAGGAAGAACGCCACCGTGACGGCGATGAGCGCGTTCCTGGTGGTGCGCCCCGCCTTGCTCGCCTCCTCGTCGCTCAGCTCGTCGCCCTTGAGCGTCCACAGCGCGAACCCGAGGAAGGCGATCCCGGCCACGACGGCGATGGCCTGCGTCGGCAGCGCGTCACCGATCAGGCCGCCCACCCCGACGCTGACGAGGTGCACGACGGTCGTCGCGATCGTGATGCCGGCCAGCACGGGCCAGGCCTTGAAACGAGTGGCGAACGTCATCGCCATGAGCTGGCTCTTGTCGCCCAGCTCGGCGACGAAAATGACGGCCAGACTGATCCAGAACGCTTCCAACGGTCCTCTTCCGCTTCTCGCGCGACCAGGCCGGAAGCGGGACCCGGGGGTTCGTCTTTCGGGCACGCCGTTCGGCCCGGCAGCGCATGTCGAACTGCAGCTACCAGGCCGAAGGTCTCGTCCGCCCGAACTGACAGGCCCGCGTGACCGGGCGCGAGAACGCGCCAGCGTGTCGATCACGCGATTGGGACTACTCCCCCTCGGTATTTCCCCACAACCATAACAGCCGCCCCGTCATTCCCCGGGCCGGCCACCCCATGCGGGTCGCTCAGCCGTCGACCGCCGCGGGCTCCTCCAGCGCGCAGCCGACCATCACCGGCTCGTTGACCAGCGTGACGCCGAACTTCTCGCGCACCCCGTCGCGCACCTCCCTGGCCAGCGCCAGCAGGTCGGCCGTGCTGCCCTCGCCCGTGGGGTTGGTGAGGGCCAGCGTGTGCTTGGTGGAGATGCGGACCGGG
The DNA here is from genome assembly GCF_019396405.1 of Nonomuraea rhizosphaerae. Taxonomy (GTDB): domain Bacteria; phylum Actinomycetota; class Actinomycetes; order Streptosporangiales; family Streptosporangiaceae; genus Nonomuraea; species Nonomuraea rhizosphaerae. The sequence goes on from NZ_JAHKRL010000224.1 coordinate 13,502, forward strand.
CCGCGCCCGTACCCCTTGGGGAAGCCGGCCTGCTCGATCAGCCACGCGGCGGGCACCTTGACCGAGTCGCCGGGCATGTCCCAGCGCGGGTGGCCAGGCGCGCGGGCGGCCAGGTCGCCGGCCTCGTCCGCCGACAGGATCGGGTTGGTGAAGAACGAGCCCGCGCTGCGCGTGTCCGGGTCGGCCGGGTCGAGCACCATGCCCTTGCCGCGCCGCAGCTCCAGCACCGCCTCGCGGGCCGCCGCGAGGGGGACGCGGGCGCCCTGCTCGACGCCGAGGCGGCCGGCCAGCTCCTGGTAGGCGATCGGGCCGGACTCCTGCGAGATGTCCAGCGCGTACGTCACTCCGAGCACGACGTGTCGCGACAAATCACGCTTGAAGGCGCTGTCGCGGTACGAGAAGCCGCACTGCCGTGCCTCCAGGTCCACCACCTGGCGCGTCCTGCGGTCGTAGGCGCGCACGCACCTGATGGTCTGGGCGACCTCCTGGCCGTACGCGCCGACGTTCTGGATCGGCGTCGAGCCGACCAGCCCCGGGATGCCGGACATGCACTCGATGCCCGACCAGCCCTCGGCCACGGCGCGGACGACCAGCGCGTCCCAGTCTTCCCCCGCCTCGACCGTCAGCAGCGCCTCGTCGCCGTCGCGCGAGACGGACACCCCCTGGGTGACGACCCGGACCACCAGCCCGTCGAACCCCTCGTCGGCCACCACCAGGTTGCTGCCGCCGCCGAGCACCAGCGTGGGCCGCCCCTGCCGGTCCGCCTCGGCGATCAGGGAGACGAGCTGCTCCGCCGTCTCTGCCTCGGCGAAGTCACTGGCGGGGCCGCCCAGCCCCAGGGTGGTGTACGGCGCGAGTCTCTCCATGGGGGACAAGCTTATGAGGGACTCGGCACCAACAGCACCCTGTCCGGATTTCGCCCGTGTCCTACAGGCTCCTCACACCGAGGACGTGTCCGGGCCGCGCAGCGTCCGTACGGGGAGGCGGTCGGTGGGGACGGCCAGGTCGCCGTGCAGTGCCCGCGACAGGCCCAGGGTTCCGTCCTGGGCGGTGCCGGCGTCCTCGGGCAGCGCGCCGATCGCGGCCGACCTTCGTACCGCCATCAGGTCACCGCGCAACGCGCCGATCCGGGCGGGGGCCTGGCCGGATTCGTCCTGGACGGCCGGGTCCCGGTCGGCGCTCTGACGGCCGGCGGCCACCGCTCCCTCCCGCACGCACGCGACGAGCGGCGTCAGCGCGTCGCCCTCCAGGAGGGTCGAGGTGTCCATCAGCACGTGCACCTCTGAGGTGTCCAGGCGCAGCAGCTTGGCCCGCGCCGCGCCCCAGGTCGCCGTGCCGCCGCGCCAGACCGGCGTCTCGGCGACGCGCCACTCCTTGATCCGCTCCGGGTGCCGCTGGGCCAGCTCGTGCAGGACGTCGCCGGCGCCGTCGACGTTCCCCAGGTCGATGGCCAGGATCGGAACGTCGGTGTGCTCGATCACCGACTCCACGCACGCCCGCACGTCCTGCGGCCAGCCATCGACGACCAAGCTCACGGAGGCCGTGATGTCGGCGTTCAGCACGCGCTCGCGTTCGGTCGTCACCCCCACGTCGTCGAGCCGGTTGACGGCCAGGGACGCGTCCCAGACGCGCTGGGCGTGCAGCATGTCGTCGCCCGGGTCGCCGTGCTGTTCGGGGTCACCGGAGAAGCCCAGGTCGGCGGCGGGGTTGGGGCGCGCCCCGGCGTTCGGCGACTTGGCGCCGGCCGTCCCGACGCCGGTGGCGATCCGCGCCGGCGTCTTGGGCCCGGGGCCGGTTCCGGAACCCGCCGCGTCGTCAACGGCGCCCTGCGGCGTCTCGGCGCCGCCCGCGGTGTCACGCCCGGTGCCCACCGTGCCGGCCACCTGCCCAGCGCCGGCAACCTGCTCAGCGCCCGCCTGCTCGGCGCTCCTCACCGGGCCGAGACGGCCGGGCGGCCCGTCGGTGACCGCGGAGACGGGAATCGATTCAACGGTGGGCCATACCGTGACAGTTTCGCTCATGGGCACACGCGTACCCGAGACCCGCCCCGCCTATCATCGGCCGGGCGGCCCCGCGCGAGCCGGGCGGCCCTAGGCGAGCTGCACGACCGCCCGCGCCTTGGACAGCACCCGGGCGTCGTTCGCCTTGGCCGTCAGCGCGACCACCACCCGCTTGTCCTCGAGCTTCTCCTCCACGACCCCGCTGACCGTGATCGTGGCGCCGTTGTCGTCGTCGGGCACGACTACCATCGAGGAGAACCGCACCCCGTAGTCCACCACCGCGCCGGGATCGCCCACCCAGTCGGTGACGAACCGCCCGCCCTGCGCCATCGTGTACATGCCGTGCGCGATGACGTCCGGCAGCCCGACCGTCTTGGCGAACCGCTCGTTCCAGTGGATCTGGTTGAAGTCGCCGGAGGCTCCCGCGTACATCACGAGGTTGAGCCGGCGCACGCTGTAGTCGACGGCCGGGATCTCGTGCCCGACCTCCACCTCGTCGTACTTCACCGTGGCAGTCATGTCAGGCCGCCCCTCCGCGCTCGACGATCGTGTTGTACGTGACGCACACCGGCTCGCCGGCGACCGTGGTGACGTCGCTCCGGACCGTCAGCAGCTCGTTGCGCCCGGCGCTGCGGATGTCGGTGATCGTGGAGCTGGTGATCAGCTCGTCCCCGGCGTAGACGGGGCGGAGGTACTCGAACCGCTGCTCGCCGTGGACCACCATGGCGAAGTTGAGCCCGAGGTCGGGGTCGGCGAGCGCCTCGCCGCCGCTCTGCAGGCTGAACACGATGGGGAAGGTCGGCGGCGCGACCACGTCGGGGTGCCCGGCGGCCTTGGCGGCCTCCTGGTCGCGGTAGATCGGGTTGCCGTCGCCGATGGCGGCCGCGAACTCCCTGATCTTCACCCGGCTGACCTCGTACGAGGACTTGGACGTGTACGTCCGGCCCACGAAGTCGCGGTTCAAGGCCATCTGCGCTCCCTCATATCCGTTAGGCAGACGCTAACAGAACAAGGTTCGGCTGTCGCCGGGCACAGCTGTGATTTTGCGCGCTCAGCCGCACGTGGGAGGGCGCGTACGGCCCCAGGTCACGGCGAAGCGCCCCCGCGAACACAGCGAAGCGGCCCCGCACACACGACGAACCGGCGCCCTCGATGGGGACGCCGGTTGTATCGCTCTGTGTGGCCAGGAGACCACCCCTGGCGAGACCGCGCTCAGGAACAGGAGCTAGCGGGTCTCGCGGTGCGCGCGGTGGCAGCGGCAGTTGGGGCAGTACTTCTTCAGCTCAAGCCGATCCGGGTCGTTGCGCCGGTTCTTCCGCGTGATGTAGTTGCGGTGCTTGCACTCCTGGCAGGCCAGCGTGATCTTCGGCCTAACGTCGGTGGCAGCCACGTGGGAGTGCCTTTCTACGTTCGGGACTGGGACATGCCCGAACCCAGGTCGACGACCTGGGGAGGGGCAGTAGCGGAGGCCGGACTTGAACCGGCGACACAACGATTATGAGCCGTTTGCTCTGCCTGACTGAGCTACTCCGCCTTGCGAGCCGGACGAAACGACCCCGGCCCGTAGAGGATACCCGACCTGGGAAGCACATACGTACTCGGCAGGATCGGGTGGGCTTTGCGGTGACCGAATCGGATAACGATCGCAGCTCAGTCTAGCCTGCGCGCGCGACGAACGCGAAACGCGACGCCCCCTGCAACGGGACGCGACCTCTACGACCGCGGGCCCTACGACCGCGGGCCCTACGACTGCGGGCCCTGCGACGCCCGCAGCGAGTCCGGCCCCGGCGCGACGCCCTCGACCACCCGGCACCGCTGCACCCCCAGCCGTTCCACGCTGAGCGTGACCGTGTCCCCGGCCGCCAGCGGCGCGTGCGCCTCGAACCCCTTGCGCCCCCACAGCTCGGCCAGGCAGCCGCCGCCGCAGGTCCCGGAGCCCAGCACGTCCCCGCGCCTGACCTCGGTCCCCCGGGACGCGTAGGCGATCATCTGCGGATAGGAGAAGGCCATGTTGCTCCACCGGTCCTCGCCCACGGTCACCCCGTTGACGGCCGCCGTCATCGGCAGGTCGAAGGCGTTGCCCGCCCGGTACGGCTCCAGCTCGTCGGGCGTGACCAGCACGGGCCCGAGCGTCGTGGCGGAGTCCTTGCCCTTGACCGGCCCCAGCCGCACCTCCATCTCGGCGATCTGCAGGTCGCGCGCCGACCAGTCGTTCATGAGCGTGTACCCGGCGATGCAGGAGGCCGCCTCCTCGACGCTCAGGTCGCGCCCGCCGCGCCCGAGCACGGCGGCGACCTCCAGCTCGAAGTCGAAGACCGCGCACCCCGGCGGCAGCGGCACGTCGTCGTCCGGGCCGATCACGGCGTACGGGTTGGTGAAGTAGAAGGCGGGCGCGGCGTACCACTGGGCCGGCACCTGCGCGTCCATGAGCTTGGCCACCCCCTCGACGTGCTGCTCGAACGTCATGAAATCGCGTACGGTCGGCGGCTCGGGGACGGGCGACCGTAACCGCACGGACGCGAGCGGCACGACCTCGGCGGGCGCGCGCAGCGCCGACTCGCCCGCCTCGTGCAGGTCGCCCAGCACGTCGAGCAGCCGCACGTGCGGCGGCAGGCCGTAGATCGCGTCCTCGATCACCCGGCCGGCCCGGTCGCCGTCTTCCCCTACATATGTGACGAACTCCATGGAATCCTCCTCAGACCGCCGTCGGCAGCGGACCCTTGTTGAACGCTACGGCGTCGGCGAAGGCCGCCAACAGGTCCACTTCCACACTCGCCGCGTCCGCGTACGCGCGGTGCAGGTTGAGCACGAGCCGCTCCGCGTCGGCCCACCCCTCGAAGTCCCGCAGGTCCGCTTCCCGGGCCGCCTCCAGCGGGCCGAGCCCGCGCTCCCGCCCCTGCCGCGCGGTCCGCAGGACGAACCGGTAGTAACGCTCGTGGTCGGCCAGCACCCCGGGCAGCGTGCCCGCGTCGGCCAGGGGACCGTGACCGGGGACGACGTGCGCGGCGTCGAAGCCCGCCAGCCAGTCCAGCGACCGCAGCGCCCCCTCGACGGACCCCATGAGCAGCAGCGGCGTCAGCCCGTTGAAGATCAGGTCCCCGGCGAACAGCACCCGCTCCTCCGGCAGCCACACCACCACGTCCCCGGCCGTGTGCGCGGGATGTCCGGGATGCTCCACGTCGATCCGCCGCCCGCCGCTGTGGATCGTCAGGCCGGAGCGCAGGACGAGCGACGGCGGCCGCCTGACCACCGCGCCCCAGTCGGGCACCGGCGACCAGAACGGCGGGCACCCGTCGATGACGACGTCCGCCAGCACCGCGTCACGGACGCTCTCGTGCCCGATGACCAGCGTGTCCTCGGGCAGCAGGGAGAGGCCGTGGGTGTGGTCGCCGTGCTGGTGCGTGACGACCGCCGCCCGTACCGGGGCGTTCCCGCTCGCCTCGGCGACCGCCGCGAGGAACCTCCGCGTACGCCGCTCCGTGGCGCAGGTGTCGACCAGGACCGTGCCCTCCGCGCCGGTCACCGCGCCCGCGTTGTTGACCCACCAGGTGCCGCCGGGCTGCACCCAGGCGTGGACCCCCGGCACGATCTCGCGTAGTGCCGCCGGGCCGGCGGCGCTCTGATGTCCCATGCGGACGACTCCACCACGGGGGCCGGGCGGGCATCATCAGCCGGAAAAGTTATGATCCGCCAGCAACCGCGCCGCCCGCCGGAAGGCCGCCACCCCCGGCCGGTCGTCGCGGGCGCGGGTGGCGATGGCCGCCTCGCACGCGGGCCCCTCCATGGGCACGAACCGCACCCCGGGATGCGGGTAGAACCGGCGCGCGGCCTCCGCGTGCAGCCCGAGCCGCCCGGTGATCGCCACGGCCGTCGGGATCGCGGCGGGGACGCGTACGTTGACCGGGTCCCTGCTCCACTGCGCGGCCGTCCCCGCCCACTCCAGCAGCGCCGGATGCCCCGCCGACATGCCGATCCAGGCCGCGTCGGCGACGTCCGTCCCCGTCAGCCGCTCCGCGTCCGCGTACGGCGAGCGCGCCGGCACCACCGCCACCCTCGGCACCGACACCACCCGGTCGAACACCAGCCCATCCACGGGCCCCACGTACTGCACCACGCCCACGTCCACCCGCCCCAGCCGCACCGCGTCGTACTGCGAGGCCAGGTCCAGCTCCCGATGGTCGAGCACGAGCCCGGGAACCTGCCCGGCGGCCACCTCGACCAGCGCCGGCCACGCCTCGGCCAGCCCGAACCCGAGCACCCCGACCCTGATCGGCGCGCCGTCGTAGGGCGCGTCCTCGCGCGCCACCTCGGCCAGCCCGTCCACGGCCGCCAGCACCTTGCGCGCCTCCGCGACCAGCCGCTCCCCCGCCGGGGTCAGCGCGACCCGGCGGCTCGTCCGCTCGAACAGCCGCCGCCCGACCTCCCGCTCCACCCGCTGGATGTGCCGGCCGAACGGCTGCGCCGCGATGTAGTGCCGCCGCGCGGCCCGCCCGAAGTGCAGCTCCTCGGCCAGCGTGACCACGTAACGCAACGAACGGATCTCCACCGGCGAACCTCCCCGTGCCCCACCCCTATTCGCCGGAGGGCGCCCCCCGTATGTCGCGTGTCGGGGGCCGGAATGTCACGGGCCGGGGGCCAGGATGTCGCGGGCCGAGGGCCGGGCTCAGCGCCGGACGGCGCGGCCGGGCAGCGCGTCGAGGACCAACTCCCCCGACCGGACCACGAACGAGCCGCCCACCAGCACGTGCTCGTAGCCGGCCGACGGAGTGGTGCTGCGGGCGTACGTGGCCCGGTCGGTGACCGTCTCCGGGTCGAAGACGACCAGGTCGGCGTCGCAGCCGGGCTGGACCCTGCCCTTGCGCCGCATGGCGGGCACGGCCTCCTCCAGCACCCTCGCGGGCAGGAGGCTGCAACGGGCCACCGCGTCCAGCAGCGTGAGGCGGCCGGTCTCCCTGACGTGGCGGCGCAGCACCCGCGAGAAGGTCCCCGCCGTGCGCGGATGCGTCACGGCGGCGGGCGGCAGCGGCCAGGCGAGCGGGTCGG
>NZ_JAHKRL010000225.1 GCF_019396405.1 Nonomuraea rhizosphaerae
GACGAACGTCCGCAGCCGCCGCCGCTCCTCGGCCAGGATCGCGGCGGCCTCGGAGAAGGAGTCGATCGCGCCGGTCACCTGCTTCTGGCGCCCGTTCAGGCTGGTGGCCAGCTTGTCGAGCCCTTTGGCCAGGTCGATGAGCTGCTGGTCCTGCTTGGCCAGCGTGTCGGTGAGCCGGGCGGTGTCGGCGATCGCGTTGTTGATCGTCTTACCGCGTCCTCTTACGTCGCGGGCCAGGTTCCCGGCGACGTCGCCGAGCTTGTCCTCGTCGAGCGCGTCGGTCAGCTTGGTGAAGGCGTCGAGCGCGTCGTCGATCTCCACCGGCAGGTCGGTGCGCTCCAGCGGGATCGTCGCGCCGGCGGCGATCCGCCGGTCGCCGGGCTTCCACGGCGGGTACAGGACGACGTTGCGCTCGCCGAGCGTGTTCTGCGGCGCGACGACGGCCTTGACGTCGGCGGGCAGCGGCACCTCGCGGTCCACCGACAGCTCCACGCGCACCTTGTCGCCCTCGATCCGGATGCCGGTCACGTATCCGGCGTCCAGGCCCATCACCTTGACGCGCGCCTGCTCGTACAGGGAGGGCGCCTTGCTGAAGATCGCGGTCAGCCGGTACGGCTCCGGCCCCAGCAGCGAGCAGCCGCCGGAGGCCACCAGCAGCGTCCCGGCCAGCAGGGCCGACAGCAGCCGCCTCACCGCTGGGCCTGCCGATCCTTCTTGATGACGGCCAGCACCTCGGGGTTGATGGGGCCCAGGCCCGTGGTTATGGCCTCCAGCCACGGGCCCTGGCCGCCCATCGTGGACAGTCCGGAGAACGTCGGGCCGGCCCACGCCAGGAGCGAGTTGAACTGCTTGTTGCTGCCGTCCAGCCTGGTGGTGATCGCGCCGGTGTCGTCCAGCACCTGCACCAGCGTCTTCTCGTGCTCGTTGATCAGCCTGGTGGTGCTGCGCACCAGGTCGCTGCCGTCGCCGAGCAGCCGGCGCAGCTCGTCGCGGCGGGCGCGCAGCTCGTCCAGCATGACCGTGATCGCGTCGATGAGGCGGCCGAGCTGCTTGTCCTTGCGCTCCAGCAGGTCCATGATCCGGGAGCCGTTGTCGAGCAGCTTCTGCAGCTGCGGCTCGCTCTTGCTGATCGTGTCCGACAGGTCGCCGACGTTCCTGAGCAGCTTGGTGATCCGGCCGCGCTTGCTCGTGTCGATCTTGCCCAGCTCGGTCAGCAGGTCGTCGGCGGCCTTGGTGTCCAGCCTTTGCACGAACTTCGTGGCGTCCTTGATGGCGTCGTTGATCAGCGTGGGGACGCCCGTGCGGGTGATGGGGATGCGCCGCTGCGCCTCGGGGAGCTGGTCCACGTACGGGGTGCCGACGGGGCCGGACAGCTTGACGTAGCGGCCGCCGAGCAGGTTCGACAGCGTGATGTCGGCCCGGGTGGAGCGGCCGAGCCGGACGCCGTCGTCCACCTTCCAGGTGACGACCACGTTGCCCTGCGCGTAGTCGGCGCGCACCTCGGTCACCTTGCCGACGCGCACCCCGGCCACCCGCACGTCGTTGCCGCTCTTCAGGCCGCCCGAGTCCACGAAGACCCCCGACATGGAGTAGCCGCCCTCCAGCAGCCCCAGGTTGCCGACGAGGAACGTGGCCACCAGCACCGCGCCGAGCACGGCCAGCGACACCAGGCCGACGACGTGCCGGTTGCGGTCGCGGAAGGACTTGAGCGCCATCACTCACCGACCATGAGCTTCTGCAGCTCCTCGGAACTCTGGACGCGCGTGCTGCCGCGCAGGGGCGGCGGCGTGTTCATCGGGTACGGGCACGGCGCGGGGCCCAGCGCCACGCAGGGGACCGCGGTGATGAAGTACCGGCCGCGGTCCACGGTCGTGTACGCGCGGGCGAACAGCGGCGGGAACGTGCTGATCACCTTGTCCACGCCGTTGATGTTGCGCCGGATGCCGCCGGTCAGCCCGGCCAGGTGGTCCACCAGCGCGCCCAGCTCGCCGGCGTTCTTGCCGAGTACCTCGTCGGTGGTGTGCACGGTGGCGGTCAGCTCCACGATCGAGTCGTCGATCAGCCTGCGGTTGCCGGCGAACGCCTCCGACAGCGTGACCAGGTTGTCGACGAGCTGCTCGATCTGCTTGTCGCGCCGGGCGACGACCCCGGTGACGGTGGCGTAGTCCTCCAGGAGCTGCTGGATGGTCCGCTTGCGCTCGTTGACCGTGGTGGTGATGACGTTGACGTTGTCGAGCAGCCTCGGGATGTTCTTGTCGTTGCCCTTCAGCGACCTGGCGGCGGCGGTGAGGAGCTGGTTGATCTGGTCGGGGTCCAGGCTGCGGGTCAGCGGCCCGAGGTCGCTGACGAGCTTGCCGATGTCGACGACCGAGGAGGTGCGGGCGATGCGCGAGCCGGGCGCCATCCGGCCGGGCGCGGTGCCGGGCAGCAGGTAGACCACCCGCTGGCCGACGGCGTTGCGCCAGCGTACGGCCGCCTCGGTGTCGGGCGGCACCGTGACCGCGTCCTGCACCTCCATGGTGACCTCGGCGCGGCCGTTCACCACCTTGATCGTCTCGACCTGGCCGACGGGCGCCCCGGCGATCTTCACCTGGTCGCCCTCCAGCAGCCCGGACACGTCGTCGAACGTGGCGACCAGCCGGTAGCCGCCGCTGGTGTTGACCCGGGCGATCTGCACGGTGATCAGCGCGATGAGCGCCATCGTCGAGCCGACGAACAGCGCCACCCGCAGCAGCGTCCAGCGCCGGGCCACCCGCTCTCGCGACAGCGCCACGTCAGTCCCTCCCGTCGGTGCGGCCGCAGGCGCCGACGACGAGCTCGCAGATGTCGGTCGCGACGAACGCCTCCACCTGGAGCTGGCGGCTGTTGCCGGGGCCCGGCGCCTCGATCAGCTCGTTGAGCAGGTCGATCAGCTTGTTCAGGCCGCGTACGCCGTCCCCGGCCAGGCCGAGCTGGGCGTAGATGAGCGCGGCCACCCGCTCGGCCGAGTGCGCGCCCGCCCGGAGGTCCTGGCGGTGCGCGCGCAGCCCGTGCGCGCCCAGGTCGCTGACGGAGGTGACCTCGTTCAGCAGGACGCGCACCTTGTCGGCCCGTTCCAGCAGGTCGGGGGTGATGACGTTGACGTCGGAGGAGATCGACACCAGTTCGTCGCCCTTGTCCGACAGCGCGGTGGACAGCGCGGCCGCGTCGCGCAGGAACTGCCTGGCCCGCGCCCGCTGCCGGTGCGCCACGTCCACGACCGTGCCGGCGTCGCCGATCAGCTCCCGCAGCCGGGTGCCCTCGCCGTCGAGCCCCTGCGCGATCGTGTGCACGATCACGCTGACCTCGCGCGGGTCCACCGCGTCCAGCCCCCGGTAGGCGGCGCCGAGCGTGTCGGACAGGTCCAGCGGCTCCTCGGTCCTGGTGATGACCGCGCCGCTGCCCAGGTAGGGGCCGGTGGTCTCGCCCGCGCCGAGCTTCAGCGAGAGGTACTTCGGCCCGAACACCGACGCCGGCTCGATCGCCGCGGTCGTGCCGGCCGGGACCCTGACGCCGGGGTCGACGTGGATGCTCACCACGGCCCTGCCCTTGGCGTCGAGCGAGATCCCGCTCACGCCGCCGACCGTGATGCCGCGGATCTTGACCGGCGAGTTGTGGTCCAGGCCCTGCCCGGCCCGGGCGAACACCGCGTCGATCCGGGTGCCGTTGATCTGCGCGGCCTGCCGTACGACGAGGAGCGCCGCGGCGGCCAGCAGCACCAGGACCGCGAGCGCGATGCCCGCGCGGACCGGGAGGGAGAACCCGTCGCGTCCCATCACTCACCCCGTCAGCTTCACGCTGCCGCCGCCACCCCAGAACAGGTACGACAGGAGCAGGTTGAGCAGCACGATCGTGACGATCGACTGGCGGATGGCGCGGCCCGCGGCCACCCCGACGCCCACAGGGCCGCCGGTGGCGTGGAAGCCGTAGTAGCAGTGGATCACGATGACGGTGAAGGCGAAGACCGCCACCTTGGCCACGCTGAACACGATGTCGCTGACCGGCAGGTACAGGTAGAAGTAGTAGTCGTAGACGCCGGGCGCGAGCCCGAACAGCACCGTGCTCATCAGCCGGGTGGCGAAGAAGCTGGCGAACAACGCGATCAGGTAGATCGGCACCAGCGCCATCAGCGCCGCCACCACCCGGGTGCAGATCAGGTAGGTGAAGGCGTTGATGCCCATCACCTCCAGCGCGTCGATCTCCTCCGAGATCCGCATCGCGCCCAGCTCGGCGGTGAACGAGGAGCCCACCTGCGCGGCCAGCGCGGTCGCGGCGATGATCGGGGTGATCTCGCGGACGTTGGCGAAGCTGCCGACCAGCCCCATGAACGACTCGGCGCCGATCGCCGCCAGCCCCTGGTAGCCCTGCAGCCCGACGGTCGCGCCGACGACGAAGGCCATCGTGAACACCACGAAGATCATGCCGCCGCCGATGACGGTCGCGCCGACGCCCACGACCACGTCGCTGACCTGCCGGATGACGACCTTGAAGTACTTGCCGCGCAGGATCACGTCCCGTACCGAGTAGAACAGGACCTTCCACACGAACAGCGGCCAGTTCGCCAGCGTCGCGAACCGCTCGGCCCACTCCCGCCCGGTCGTGGCCAGCCTGAGCCCGGCGGTGCACGCGGTTCTGACAGGCGCGGCCATCACAGCGCCCTGGGCGGGTAGGCGAGGAAGTACACGGCCGAGATCATGTAGTTGAAGGCGAAGACCAGCATGAACGTCACCACCGTCGCCTGGTTGACCGCCCGGCCCACGCCGACGGGGCTGGTGGCGCACGTCATGCCCTTGTAGCAGGCGACGGCCGCGGCGACGAAGCCGAAGATCCACGCCTTGAACAGCGTCACGTACAGGTCGGAGCTGACGACCAGCGACAGCGCGCCGTCGAAGTACGCGCCGGACGTCACGCCCTGCACGACGACGTTGAAGAAGTAGCCGCCGCTCGCCCCGGCCAGGATGACCAGCGGGCACAGGCAGACCGCGACCGTGCTGGCCGCCCACATGCGCGGGGTGACCAGGCGGTGGATCGGGTTGACCGACATGACCTCCATGGCGCTCAGCTCGTCGCGGATGTGCCGCGCGCCGATGTCGGAGGTCATCGCGCTGCCGCCGGCCCCGGCGATCAGCAGCGCGCTGGCCAGCGGCGCCACCTCGCGGATCAGGCCGACGAACACGGCGCTGCCGGTGGCCGAGGCCGCGCCGAGCTGCCAGGCCAGGTCGCCGACCTGGAGGGCGACGGTCGCGCCGAGCGGCAGCGACACCAGCAGCACCGGCACGGAGGTGACGCGGGCCAGGAACCAGCACTGGTCCACGAACTCCCACCACCAGCTCCGCACGTCCCAGCTGCGGCGCAGGCCCTCCAGGACGATCACGAACAGATCGCCCACCTGGCCCAGCACGGACCCGGCCTTCCGGGCGACGTATCCGGACACCTGAAGAATCACCTCGCGGAACCGGCCGACTACGGAACCGTCACCTTACTGACGGGTAGTCCAGTAAGTCGATGCTTTCCACGAAAAGGTATGAGACCGGGGTCACATGTGGTCAATTAACTACAAACCGTGACCTGACTGTGTCCTATGTGCCCGGAGTGAGGAGTGGGTCAGGGGACGGGTCAGCCCAGCAGGCCCGCCATCCACGACTCGACGTCGGCCGGGTGGCGGGGGAGCGCGCCGGACATCAGGCGGGCCCCGCCGGCCGTGATCACCAGGTCGTCCTCGATCCTGACGCCCACCCCGCGCAGCTCCTCGGGCAGCGTCAGGTCGTCCGGCTGCAGGTACAGGCCGGGCTCGACGGTCAGCACTTGGCCCTCCTCCAGGACGCCGTCCAGGTAGACCTCCGAGCGGGCCTTCGCGCAGTCGTGCACGTCCAGGCCGAGCATGTGGCCGCTGCTGCACAGCGTGTAGCGCCGGTACAGGCCGGTCTCCATCAGCTCGTCGGGCGACTGCCTCAGCACGCCCCACTCGTGCAGGCCCTCGCTGATGACCCGCATCGCGGCCAGGTGGAAGTCGCGGAAGCGGGCGCCGGGCTTGAGCGCGCCGATCCCGGCCTCCTGCGCCTGGTGGACCAGCTCGTACACCTGCCGCTGCACCGGGCTGAACGTGCCCGACAGCGGCAGGGTGCGGGTGACGTCGGCCGTGTACAGCGTGTCCGACTCCACGCCCGCGTCCAGCAGCAGCAGGTTCGCCGGGTCGAGGCCGCCGTCGTTGCGGATCCAGTGCAGCACGCACGCGTGCGCGCCCGAGGCGACGATGCTCTCGTACCCGGTCGCGTTGCCCTCCAGCCGCGCCCGGAGCCCGAACACGCCCTCCAGGTAGCGCTCGCCGCGCGGGTGGCCGAGCGCCGCCGGCAGCGCCCGCACGACGTCCTCGAACCCGCGCGCGGTCGCGTCCACGGCCGCCTGCAGCTCGCCGACCTCCCACTCGTCCTTGATCAGCCGCATCTCCGACAGGAAGCCCGCCAGCTCCGCGTCCCCGGGCAGCGCGGCGTCCACCCGCGGGTCCATGCCGCCCAGCGCCCTGGCGGGCCCCTTCAGCGACAGCTCGCCGATGTGCGCGCAGTCGAGCCCGTACAGCTCGGCCGCCTCGGCCAGGTCGGGGCGGCGTCCCACCCAGAACTCGCCGTGGCGCCGGTCGCGGTAGAACTCCTGGCCGTCCTCGCGCGGCGAGCGCGGGCGCATGTACAGGGTGGCCTCGCCCGACGGCTCGACGACCAGCACGTCGTCCGGCTCGCCCGCCCCCGTCAGGTAGGCGAACGCGCTGTGCGGCCGGAAGCGGTGGTCGCTGTCGTTGCTGCGCGCCTTCAGCGTCCCCGACGGGATCACCAGCCGCTCGCCAGGGAAGCGGGCGGCCAGCGCGGCCCGCCGCCGCGCCGCCCACGGCGCGACCGGCAGCGCCGCCACGTCCGTGCGCCGCGTGTCCGCCCACCGGGTGCGCATGTACGCGGCCAGCTCGTCGGTGACGGGCAGGTCATGACTGCCGGTGTTGAGCGGTTCCGTCATCTTTGCTCCCTTTCGGCAGTCGCAGGTACGGCAAGCAGCCTACGTGAACGCTTGACCAGCCCCCACGTGCTTGCTTGCCTGAAAGCACGCGGGTGGAGCGCTTAACGGAAGTCCACTCGGGGTAACTGAGAGCCGAGGTGATGCAGATGCTCATCGGGACGATCCTGCGTGGCAAGGGAAGTGACGTCGCCACCGTGACGCCTGAGGCCACGGTCCGAGACCTTCTCGCCAAGCTGGCCGAACACAACATCGGCGCGGTCGTCGTCTCCGCCGACGGCGTCACCATCACGGGCATCGTGTCCGAGCGCGACGTGGTCCGCCGCCTGCACGACCGGGGCGCCGCCGTGCTCGACGAGCCCGTCTCCTCGATCATGACCTCGGAGGTGCGCACGGTCGGGCCGCGCGACAACGTCGACGAGCTGCGCAGGACCATGACCACCCATCGCTTCCGCCACATGCCCGTGGTCGAGGACGGGCGGCTGGTCGGCATCGTCAGCATCGGCGACGTGGTCAAGAGCGCGATCGAGGAGCTGGAGACCGAGAAGGCCTCGCTGGTGGACTACCTGCACCGCTGACCTGGCCGGTCGCCGCGGCCGTTGACACGGATGGGACGCTTGTTCCCGTGATGTACGGGCCTCCTCCCCCCGAGTACCCCCGGGCGACGAACAGCCCGACGATCATCCTGCTCGCGTCCGGGCTGACCGGGATGCTGGGCTTCCTGATCGGGTTCTTCGCCGGGATGGGCTCGGGGGAGCCGCCGGCCCGCACGTCGCAGGCGCCCTCGATCACGGTCACGATCAAGGACTCGGCCCCGCCGGGCACCGATCCGGCCGCGCCCGCCACCACCGCCCAGCCGCCCGCCACGGAACCCACGGGAGCCCAGCCCACTGGAGCCCAGCCCACGGCCTCCGCGCCGGTCGGCTCGCTGCCGCCCAGCGGGCTGTCCGGCATGCGCGTGCTGGTGGTGGGCCGCGACATCCAGCCCGGCACCTACCGCACGACCGGCCCCCTGGCGGGCCAGCAGATGTGCTACTGGGCCCGGATGAGGAGCGAGTCCGTCCAGGTCAGCGACGTGATCGCGGCGGGCATGCCCAACGGCCCGGCCAGCGTGACGATCCTGGCCACCGACAAGGCCTTCCAGACGGGCGGCTGCGCCGAGTGGACCAAGGCGTGAGCAAAGGTGTGAGCTGCGGGTACCGCTCATAGACCCAGGTCCGCGCATGTAGGAGGATGCAGCCAGCCCAACAAGGAGGATGACATGTCGATCTTGCGGAGCCTGGTGGAGAGCGTGCGCGGCGGAGCCATCGAGGTGGTCGACCTCACCGCGCCATTGACGCAGGAGACCCCGATCCTCCAGCTGCCCGAGCCGTTCGGCAACACGATCCCGTTCCGGCTGGAGGAGATCAGCCGCTACGACGACCGCGGCCCCGCCTGGTACTGGAACGACATCCACACCGGAGAGCACACCGGCACCCACTTCGACGCGCCCGTCCACTGGGTGACCGCCCGCGACGGCCAGGACATCTCCCAGGTGCCGACCTCCAGCCTCCTGGCGCCCGCCGTCGTGCTCGACTTCGCCGCCGAGGCGGAGAAGGACGCCGACTTCCTGCTCCAGGTCGACCACGTCAAGGAGTGGGAGCGGGCCAACGGCCCGCTGCCCGAGGGCGGCTGGCTGCTGTACCGCACCGGCTGGGACACCAGGTCCGCCGACCAGGCCGCCTTCCTGAACGCGAACGAGACCGGCCCGCACACCCCCGGCGTCTCCGTCGAGTGCGCCCGCTGGCTGGCGAGCGAGACGCCCATCCTCGGGCTCGGCGTCGAGACCGTCGGCACGGACGCGGGCGCGGCGCACTCGTTCGACCCGGCCTTCCCGTGCCACTCCTTCCTGCTCGGGGCCGGAAAGTACGGGCTCACCCAGCTCCGCAACCTCGACCGCCTCCCGGTGACGGGCGCGGTCGTGCTGGCCCCGCCGCTGCCCATCGTGGGCGGCTCGGGCAGCCCGGTGCGGGTGCTCGCCCTGGTCGAGCGGTGATCGTTGCAGAAGCCGTCGGGCGGGTGCTGGCCGAACTGGGGGTCGGCACCGCGTTCGGTGTGGTGGGCAGCGGCAACTTCCACGTCACCAACGCCCTCGTCGAGCACGGCGTTCGCTTCGTCGCCGCCCGCCACGAGGGCGGGGCCGCCACCATGGCCGACGCGTACGCCCGGATGTCCGGCAAGGTCGGCGTCGTGTCCGTGCACCAGGGCCCCGGCCTGACCAACGCCATGACGGGCATCGCCGAGGCCGCCAAGAGCCGCACGCCGATGATCGTCCTGACCGGCGAGGCGACGGACGCGCGCTCCAACTTCCACATCGACCAGGACACGCTCGCCGCCTCGGTCGGCGCGCTGCCCATGCGCGTCACGGCGGGCGGCCAGGCCGTGGAGGACACGCTGACCGCCTACAGGACGGCCGCCGGCGAACGGCGCACGGTCGTCCTGAACCTGCCTCTCGACGTCCAGCAGGACATCGTCCCCTGGCACGGGCTGGCCGGCGAGGTCCTGGACCAGATGACCGCGGCCCAGCGGGTGGTGGCGGGCGCGCCCAGCCCGTCGTTCGCCACGCCGCCCGGCGCGCGGCTCGACGTCTTCGCCGAGCTGCTGGAGCAGGCCCGGCGGCCGGTCTTCGTCGCCGGGCGCGGCGCCCGGCACGCCAGGGCCGAGCTGGAGGAGCTGGCCGAGCTGACCGGCGCGCTGCTGGCCACCTCCGCCGTCGCCAAGGGCCTGTTCCGCGGCAGCCCGTGGGACCTGGACGTGAGCGGCGGCTTCGCCACGCCCCTGACCGCCGAGCTGATCGGCGCCGCCGACCTCGTCGTGGGATGGGGGTGCGCGCTCAACATGTGGACCACCCGTCACGGGCAGCTCATCGGCGAGCACGCCACGCTCGTCCAGGTGGACATCGACGAGGCCGCGCTCGGCGCGCAGCGGCCCGTCGGCCTGGGGCTGGCGGGCGACTGCGCGGCCACGGCCCGCGCCACCATGGTCGCCCTCGACCCGTTCGGCGGCACCGGCAGGTCCGGCTACCGGTCCGCGGAGCTCGCCGGGCGGATCCGGGCCGAGGGGCGCTGGCAGGCGGTGCCGTACGAGGACGAGAGCGGCGACGGGCTCATCGACCCGCGCACGCTCACCATCGGGCTCGACGACCTGCTGCCCGCCGAGCGGATCGTCGCCGTCGACTCCGGCAACTTCATGGGCTACCCGTCGATGTTCCTCGACGTGCCCGACGAGCAGGGGTTCTGCTTCACGCAGGCGTTCCAGTCGGTCGGGCTCGGGCTGGCCACCGCGATCGGCGCCGCGCTGGCCCGGCCGGACCGGCTGCCGGTGGCCGCGCTGGGCGACGGCGGGGCGCTGATGGGCGTCGCCGAGCTGGACACCGTCGTACGGCTCGGGCTGCCGATGGTGGTGGTCGTCTACGACGACGAGGCCTACGGGGCCGAGGTGCACCACTTCGGGCCGCACGGGCATCCGCTCGGGACGGTCACCTTCCCGGGCGCGGACCTGGCGGCGGTCGCCGGGGGGTACGGGTTCGCGGCCGTGACGGTCACCGGGCCGGGCGACCTGGGCGGGGTGGCCGAATGGCTGAAGGGGCCCCGCGACCGGCCGCTGCTGGTGCACGCCAAGGTCACCAGGAGCCGCGGCTCGTGGTGGCTGGAGGAGGCCTTCAAAGGCCACTGACCGGACGACTCAGGAGTCGCTGAACTTGCGGTACCTCCACGCGTCCTCGGCGGCGCTCAGCACGGCGGGCAGCGCCGCACCGGCGCCCGCCGTGACGGCCGCCGCGATCGCCCCCTCCACGAACGGCACGTCCGCCACCACCACCCGGCCCGGGTCCTCCACCAGCAGCGCCGTCAGCACCGAGCTGCCCAGGTCGGGGACGATGACCACGCCGTCGCCCTGGTCCACCGCCGCGACCGCCTTCTCGATCAGGTCGAGGCTCGTGCCCAGCCCGCCGTCGGCGGTGCCGCCCGCCGCCGCCACCGGGGCGTCCGCCCCGGCGATCCCGCGGACGAGCGCGACGGCCTCGGCCGCCAGGCCGGCGCTGTGCGCGACCAGCACGATTCCCACCGCCACGACACCCTCCTCACGTGTCCCTGGCCCTCACGTGTCCCCGGGCACCTGCCGCAGGCCGGACGCCACGGTCGCCAGGGAGCCGACGATCAGCGCCGATGAGGCCGCGCCCGGATCCTCGTGGCCGACGCTCCGCCCGCCCAGGTAGCTCGCCCGCCCCTTGCGGGCCTGGAGCGGGACCGTCGCCCGCGCCCCGTCCTCGGCCGCCCGCCCGGCCAGCGCGAACGCCTCCGGCGCCGCCACCCCGTCCCGTACGGCCAGCGCCAGCGCGCGGGCCGCCGGGACCAGCGCGTCCACCATCGTCTTGTCGCCCGGCGCGGCCTTGCCCAGCCGCTCGACCGCCACCACCCCGGCGTCGAACGCCGCCGCGAACCCGGCCAGGGTCACCGGCGGCTCCAGCGCCTTGCCCATGGACCGGAACAGCGACCCGTACAGCGGCCCCGACGCCCCGCCCACGCGGCGGATCAGCGTCGTGCCCGCCGAGACCAGCACCTGGATCGGCGACGTCGGCGGCCAGCCGGCCAGCGCGGCGCGGACCTCGGACAGGCCGCGGTCGAGGTTCGCGCCGTGGTCGGCGTCGCCGATGGCCGCGTCCAGCTCGATCAGCCGGTCGCGGTGCAGCCGGACCGTCCTGGCCACGTCCTCGAACCAGGCGACGAAGAAGGCCGTGTCCAAGGTGATGTCGAGATGCTCCATCAGCGCCCCCAGCGCAGCCCCGGCGTCTCGACCGGCGCGTCCCACAGGCGCGTCAGCGTGTCGTCGAGGCGGCAGATCGTCACGGAGAAGCCCTGCATGTCCAAGCTCGTCACGTAGTTGCCCACCAGCGACCGCGCCACACGCGCCCCCTTGCCGCGGATGTACGACTCCACCTCGCCGAAGGCCACGTACAGCTCCATCAGCGGCGTGCCGCCCATGCCGTTCAGCAGCACCAGCAGGTCGCCCTCCAGCGGCAGGTCCCGGTGGATCGCGTCCATCGCCACCCCGGCCAGTTCGCGGGCCGAGGCCAGCGCCACCCGGGTGCGTCCCGGCTCGCCGTGGATGCCGATGCCCAGCTCCACCTCGCCCTCGGGCAGGTCGAACGTCGGCTTGCCCGCGGCGGGCGTTGTGCAGGAGGTGAGCGCGACGCCGAACGAGCGGCTGCGCTCGTCGACCGCGGCCGCCACCGCCGCGACCCCGGCCAGCGGCGCGCCCTCCTCGGCCAGCGCCCCGGCGATCTTCTCCACGAACAGCGTCGCCCCGGTGCCGCGGCGGCCGGCCGTGTAGAGCGAGTCCTGGACGGCCACGTCGTCGTCCACCAGCACACTGGCGACCTCGACGTCCTCGCACAGCTCGGCGGCCATCTCGAAGTTCAGCACGTCACCGGTGTAGTTCTTGACGATGTGCAGCACGCCCGCGCCGCCGTCCACGGCCGCGGTCGCCTCGATGATCTGGTCGGGCACCGGAGAGGTGAACACCTCTCCGGGGCAGGCCGCGTCCAGCATGCCGTACCCGACAAAACCGGCGTGCAGCGGCTCGTGCCCGGAGCCGCCGCCGGAGACCAGCCCGACCTTGCCCGCGCGCGGCCCGGACGCGCGGTACACCACCCGGTCGCGCACCCGTAACGAGGGATGGGCCGCCGCCATCCCGGCGAGCGCGTCGTCAACCGCCGTCTCGGCCGCGTTGATGAGCTTCTTCATGGTCAGAACATCTCGCCGTTTCCCCGCGCGGGCAAGCGTCCTACCGTGGGCAGGGTGGAACTCCACTACAACCCGTACGACCCGGCGGTCAACGACGACCCCTACCCCGTGTACGCCCGGATGCGGCACGAGGCGCCGGTCTACCGCAACGAGGAACTCGACTTCTGGGCGCTGTCGCGCTACGACGACGTCGCGCCCGCCCTGGTCGACACCGCACGCTACTCCAGCGACCACGGACCGGTGCTCGACAACGGGGTCTGGGGGCCGCGGGCGCGCACGATGCTGTCGTTCCTGGCCATGGACCCGCCCGACCACACCCGCATGCGCGCGGTCATCTCACGCGGCTTCACCCCGCGGCGCGTCGCCGCGCTGGAGCCGATGATCAGGCGGCTGGCCCGCGGTTACGTCGAGGAGGGCCTGGAGAGGGGGACGTTCGACTTCGCCAGGGACCTGTCGGCCAAGCTGCCGCTCGACGTGATCTCCGAGCTGGTCGGCGTGCCGCCGTCGGAGCGGGCCGACGTGCGCCACCGCAACGGCGTGCTGCTCAGGCACAACCGGGGCGCGCCGGGCGAGAACGGGTTACGCGCCCTGTTCTCGTTAGGCGAGTACTACGCCGCGATCGTCGCCGAGCGCCGCAAGGACCCGCGCGATGACCTGGTCTCGGTGCTGGTCGGCGACGACGGGCTGAGCGACGAGGAGATCGTCCCGTTCCTCTTCCTGCTGCTCGGCGCCGGCTCGGAGACCACCACCCACCTGCTCAACGGCGCCTGGTACTGGGCCTGGCGCAACCCTGGGCAGCGGGCCGCCGCGTTCGGCGGGGCGATCACGCCGTGGATGGAGGAGACGCTGCGCTACGACTCGCCCGCGCAGGGCGCCGCCCGGCGGCTCACCGAGGACACGACCCTGCACGGCGTCACGGTCCCGGCCGGGTCCAGGGTGTGGCTGCTGGTCGGCTCGGCCAACCGCGACGAGGACGTCTTCCCCGGCTCCGAGGTCTACGACCTGGGCCGCGACACCTCCCGGCTGATCAGCTTCGGCGCCGGGCGGCACTACTGCCTCGGCGCGCCCCTGGCCCGGCTGGAGGCGCGCGTGGCCCTGGAGGAGCTGACGCGGGCGGTCGCCCCCGGCTACGACATCGACCCCGGCGGCATCCGGCGGACCGCGCACGGCAACGTGCGGGGCATGGTCGCGCTGCCCACTACCGTCCGCGCCGCCTGAGTAGGCTACCTTCTGGTCATGGCTGAGATCGTGTACCCGCCGGTGATCGCCACCGCGCGGACCCTCTTTCGCGTCCTCGACTACCGCTTCCACATGGAGGGGACCGAGCACGTGCCGCGAACCGGGGGAGCGGTGCTGGTCAGCAACCACATCAGCTATCTCGACTTCATCTTCGCCGGGTTCGGGGCGCTGCCGGCCAAGCGGCTGGTGCGCTTCATGGCCAAGGAGGAGGTCTTCCGCAACCGGATCTCGGGGCCGCTGATGCGCGGCATGCACCACATCCCCGTCGACCGCGGCGCGGGCGCCGGCTCGTACGCCACGTCGCTGCGCATGCTGAAGGCGGGCGAGGTGGTGGGGGTCTTCGCCGAGGCGACGATCAGCCGGTCGTTCACGGTCAAGGAGATCAAGAACGGCGCCATCCGCATGGCGCAGGCCACCAAGGTGCCGATCATCCCGATGGCGCTGTGGGGCAGCCAGCGGATCTGGACCAAGGGGCGGGCCAAGAAGCTCACCCAGCGGCACGTCCCGATCACCATCCTGATCGGCGAGCCCATGCACCCCAAGCGCGGCGAGGACGTCAACCAGCACACCGCCGACCTGCACGCCCGGCTGTCGGAGCTGGTGGACCGGGCGCAGCGCACGTACCCGGAGATCCCGCCGGGGGTGTGGTGGCAGCCTCGGCACCTGGGCGGCACCGCCCCCACGCCGGAGGAGGCGGCCGCGATGGACGCCGCCGAGGCG
>NZ_JAHKRL010000226.1 GCF_019396405.1 Nonomuraea rhizosphaerae
GTCGGGGGCGACGCCGTGCTGACGAACCTGCCGGTCAAGAGCGTACGGTCGCACCCCCTGGGCCGCCACGACTACCCGACGGGCGCGCAGGCGCAGGCCGTCGTGGTCGAGGTGGGCGGCAGGGAGGTCGGCATCGTCAACACCCATCTCCAGGCCCCCGGCGGCCAGGCGCCGGAGGTCGCCGCCATCGTCCGCGACCTGGCCGCCACCAGGCCGGTCGTCCTCGCCGGTGACCTGAACACCCGCCCCGGCGACCCGGCCATGCGGGTGCTGGAGTCCGCCGGGCTCTCCGATCCCCTGACGGCGCTGGGCGACCCGCTCACCTCACCCGCCGACGCGCCGGTCCAGCGCATCGACCACGTGCTGGTCAGCGAGGGGTTGACGGCGGTGTCCGCGCAGGCCCCGCGCCTGCGGTACTCCGATCATCTGCCCATTCTGGCGGTGTTGCGCATAACCAGTGTTGACCAGGAGGGATAATCGACAACATGCGCCTTTCCGCTCGTGTCGACTACGCCCTGCGTGCCGCCGCCGAACTCGCCGCGGCCGGTGCCGGGCCGACCACCGTGGGCGAGCTCGCCAAGGAGCAGGACATGCCACCCAAGTACTTGGAGAACATCCTGCTCCAGATGCGCCGCGCCGGGCTCGTGCGCGGCCAGCGGGGTCCTGAGGGTGGCTACGTGCTGGCCAGGGCCGCGGCCGAGATCTCCCTCGCCGACGTCATCCGCGCGGTGGACGGCCCGCTGGCCAACGTACGGGGCGAGCGCCCCGAGCATGTCGGCTACCGGGGTCCCGCGGAGTCGCTGCAGCAGGTGTGGATCGCGCTGCGGGCGACGGAGCGCGCCATCCTGGAGGAGGTCACCCTCGACCAGGTCGCCAGCGGCACCCTGCCCGACCGCGTCCGCCAGCTCGCCGCCGACCCCGCCGCCTGGGACTGACCCCTCCCCCCTTCGCGTCAACCGTCCATCCCCTGCTGTCCGGCGGGTCGGAGTTCGTGGCCTGACTGCTACGCGACCGTGGCGTCCCGGAGACGCGGGCGCCGCGGATCCCGGCCGCCGCCGCCCGACGTGCTCCGGCCTGCGGATCGGCCTCCTGACGCCCGGCGCGCCACCGCCTCGAACGACGGACGCGGCAGGTCAGCCCACGGGTGAACGCCACAAGAGGCCAGGTTCCTAGACTGGGGGCATGCCCGAAGGAGATGCCGTCTACCGCACGGCCGCGCGCCTGCGGGGCGCCCTCGACGGCCGGGTGCTCACCCGCTCGGACTTCCGGGTGCCCCGGCACGCCACGGCCGACCTGACCGGCCGCACTGTCCTGGCGAACCTGTCACGCGGCAAGCACCTGCTCACCCGCGTCGAAGGCGGCCTGACCGTCCACACGCACCTGCGCATGGAGGGGAGCTGGCAGGTCAGGCCCGCGCACCGCCGGGTCCCGCCGGGCGACGTCGTACGCCTGGTGCTGGCCAACGAGCAGTGGCAGGCGGTCGGCCTCAAGCTGGGGATGGTGGACCTGCTGAAGACGGCCGAGGAGGACCGGGTCGTCGGGCATCTGGGCCCGGACCTGCTGGGCGAGGACTGGGATCCGGCGGAGGCCGTACGACGCCTCAGGAGCACACCGGACCGGACGATCGGGGAGGCGCTCCTCGACCAGCGCAACCTTGCGGGAATCGGGACGATCTACCGCGCCGAGACGTTGTTCCTGCGGGGCGTCTGGCCCTGGCGGAGGGTCGGCGACATCGAGGACCTCGAAGCACTCGTAGGGCTGGCTCAGCGGCTGCTGGAGGCGAACAAGGCGCACGCCTCCACGGTGACCACCGGCGATCGCCGTCCGGCCAGCCAGACATGGGTGTACGGCAGGGCGGGTCGTCCCTGCCGCCGATGCGGCACGCGCATCAGTCGCGGGGAGATGGGGGCGCAGCCACAGGAACGGCTGATCCTGTGGTGCGGCGACTGCCAACCGCGCTAGGCAGCCACCATGTCCTTGACCTCGGGGAACACCGAGTCGGAGATCGACCCGGGCACCGTCTCGGAAAGAGGGATGCGCTCGTGCTCCGGCATGTCGGCGAGGACGGGCGCCGCCTGGAGCTCCGCCAGCGCGAACTGGTCGGAAACCTCACGCAGCACCTGCGACAACGGAACGCCCAGTGCGCCGCAGATCGACGCGAGCAACTCCGATGACGCCTCTTTCTGGCCGCGCTCAACCTCGGACAAGTAGCCAAGCGAAACACGTGCCAGCGTGGACACCTCACGAAGAGTGCGTCCCTGCCGCACTCGCAACCGCCTCAGCACATCACCGAGCAGCTGACGCAGCAGAATCATCTGTCGCTCCCTCCCCGGCGTGGATGACTTCACCACGCCCCGCGCGATCGGATCGTGCCGCCCGTTGGTCTTCTTCTTCGGCTCGTACATGCTCCTCGCCGTCATCATCGGGCGTCTCCGCCCCTGACCCGCCGCTCGTGCCTCACTCCGCGGTGACTCATTGCGTGCTCGCTCGTTGGGCCCGCCTGCCGGGCGCTGGGTGCTTGCAGATGGCTCACGGACCTCACTCACAGCTCCACCGTACCCGTATCGACCGACACCGCGTCAGACCGTGCGCCGGATGTTCGCTCGGGACGTAACGCGGTAATCACCCGGTATGTTCCCCCTTGTTCTCCTTAAGCACACTTGCAAGTAGATCGATAGCCTCGTCCACCGTCTCTACCCTGATACGTTCGCGAGACCCATTCAGTCTCAATTGTCGCGCTGAAATCTCCCCGTCACGAGTGCCGACGGCCACGTACACGGTACCGACGGCCTTGCCGTCCTGCGGCTCCGGGCCCGCCACACCGGTCACCGCCAGACCATATGTGGCCTCGCACAGCCTCGCGACCCCCGTCGCCATCGCCGCGGCCACCTCCGGGTGCACGGCGCCCTCCCGCCGCAGCAGATCTTCCGGCACCCCTAGGAGCGTATGTTTCAGATCAGTTGCGTAGGACACGACCCCACCCCTGAACGACCTGGAAGCCCCCGAGACTGAAGTGATCCTGGCCCCTATCAATCCGCCGGTCAACGACTCGGCCACGGCCAGCGTGGCCGAGCGCCGCACGAGCAGGGACAGGACCTCCGCCGCGTCGGCCATGCTCACTCCCCGCGCGCCCGTCTGGCGACCTGCCGTAATCTGATCGCCCGGATCACGTAGTCGGCCCCCGTGACCACGGTGACGACCAGTGCCGCGCCCATCACCACCCAGCGCACCGGGTCGAAGTCGCCGGGCAGGATGTAGAGGACGATGGCCGCGATCTGCAGCACCGTCTTGACCTTGCCGCCGTAGCTGGCCGGGATGACCGCATGCCGCAGCAGCACGAACCTCAGCGCGGTGATCCCGACCTCGCGCCCCAGGATGGGCACCGTCACCCACCACGGCAGCTCGCCCAGCAGCGACAGGCACACCAGCGCCGCTCCGGTCAGCGCCTTGTCGGCGATCGGGTCGGCGATCTTCCCGAAGTCGGTGATCAGCCCGTAGCGCCGGGCCAGCTCGCCGTCGAGATGGTCGGTGAGCGAGGCCACCCCGAACACCGCCAGGGCGGCCAGGCGCCAGCCCGTGCCGGGCAGGAAGAGACAGACGACGAAGAAGGGGACGAGGGCCAACCGGAGGACCGTGAGGACGTTGGCGATGTTCCACGGGCTCACCACGCGGCGCTCGTCCTTCATCATGGACTGGCGGCCTTGATGCGGGCGATCAGGTCAACTCCCTCGGCGTCGACCACCACCGCACGCACGATCTGACCGCGGACCAGGCCGATGCCCTGGACCGTCACGGAGCCGTCGACCTCGGGCCCCTGGTGGGCGGCCCTGCCCTCGTAGCCGCCGTCGCCCAGGTCGTCGTCGATGAGCACGTCCACCTCCGTGCCGATGCGCTCCTCCGCGCGCTGCGAGGTCAGCTCCTCGGCCAGCTCAGTCAGGACGCGCACGCGCTCGTCGATGACGTCCTGGGACAGCTTGCCGTCGAAGCCGGCCGCCTCGGTGCCGTCCTCGTCGGAGTAGCCGAACACGCCGATCACGTCGAGCCTGGCCTCCTCCAGGAAGCCGACCAGCTCCTCGAACTCCTTCTCGGTCTCGCCCGGGAAGCCGACGATGAAGTTGGAGCGCACGCCCGCCTCGGGCGCCAGCCCGCGGACGCTCTCCAGCAGCCCCAGGAAGCGCTCGGGGTCGCCGAACCGGCGCATCCGGCGCAGCAGGGTGCCGCTGGCGTGCTGGAAGGACAGGTCGAAGTAGGCGGCGATGCCCTCGGTGGCCGCGAGCACCTCGATCAGGCCGGGACGCAGCTCGGCCGGCTGCAGGTAGCTGGCCCGCACCCGCTCGATGCCCTCGACGGCGGCCAGGCGCGGCAGCAGCTTCTCCAGCGCCCGCAGGTCGCCCAGGTCCTTGCCGTAGGAGGTGGAGTTCTCGCTGACGAGGACGAGCTCGCGGACGCCGCGATGGGCCAGCCAGTCGGCCTCGGCCATCAGCTCCTCCGGGTCGCGCGAGACGTACGCGCCGCGGAAGGCCGGGATGGCGCAGAACGTGCAGCGCCGGTCACAGCCGGAGGCGAGCTTGAGCGAGGCGACCGGGCTCTCGTCGAGCCGTTTGCGCAGGACGCGGGGGCCGCTGGCGGGCGCCAGGCCCTCGGGCAGGTCCCCGTGACCGGGGATGGCGGCCTTGGGAGCGCTGGCACGCTCCACCGGCGAGATGGGCAGCAGGGTGCGGCGGTCCCGTGGCGTGTGCGGCTTGAGCGGCTTGCCGGCCAGCACGTCGTCGAGGCGGCCACCGATCTCGGAGTAGTCGTCGAAGGAGATCACCGCGCTGGCCTCGGGCAGCGCCTCGGCAAGCTCGTTGCCGTAGCGCTCGGCCATGCAGCCCGCGGCGACCACCTTGGCCCCGGAGTCGGCAGCGGCCAGCAGCGTGTCGATGGAGTCCTTCTTCGCCGAGTCGATGAAGCCGCACGTGTTGACGACGACGACGTCGGGGTCGTCGTCGCCGAGCTGCCAACCGGCAGCCTCAAGTCGCGCGGCGAGCTCCTCGGAGTCGACCTCGTTGCGCGCGCAGCCCAGGGTGATCAGCGATGCGGTTCGGCGGGATGACATGGTGAACACTACGGTATCGGGAGTTGGCCACTACCCGGCGCACGGGCTACCTGGGTCGCGGCGCAGAAGGCCCGAACGTGCGCCGCACGGTCTCGCCGCGAGCGCCGGGACGGCCCAAGTTCTTGCCGTTGACCTGCAGCGACACGGCCCCGGCGTCTTCGAGGAGAAGTTGGACCTTGGTCGCGGCCCGCCACGTCGAGCTCTTGCCCGCCTTCAACGTCCCCGAGAACAGCTTGCGCCCCTTGGCGTCGCGGACGCTCACGTACGACGACCGCTTGGCCTTGATCTTGACCACCACCAGGTCCTTGGCGGCGATGACCTTGCCCGCGGCGTGCGAGGGCTTGGCGCGCGGCCGCTCGGTGATCGGGCTGTTGGCGGGCACGGGATGCACGTCGGCCGTGCGCACCTCGTCGGAGGTGCCGCCGCCGAGCACCCGCACGGCCCCGAACACCATCACGATCGCCAGCGCCACGCCCAGCGCCATCGTCCAGTTGGGACCGCGCCGCTCCCCCAGCTTGATCAGGCGGTCGGCCTGGAACACCGCGGCGGCCCGCACCGGCGCCGGCCCTCCGCCGTGCTCCTGCTCGAACAGGTGGACCACCGTGTCCGGGTCGAGCCCGACGGCCTTGGCGACGGCCTTGATATGGCCTCGCACGTAGAAGTCCCCACCGCACTGCGAGAAGTCGTCACGCTCGATCGCGTGGATGATCGCCTCACGAATGCGGGTGGTCTCGCTCAGCTGCGTGACCGTCAGCCCGGCCGACTTCCGGGCTGCCGCCAGCATGGCCCCTGTGCTCTGCTCCGGCACGGCAATCGCCTCCCCGCCCACGACGTACTGTAATGATTCCCATTCAATCAGTAATCATGGGACGGACGTGCACCGGGGTCATTCGCCACGCAAGTCGGCCAGCAAACCCGCGAGGTCGTCGGGCTTCACGAGCACCTCGCGCGCCTTGGATCCCTCGCTGGGGCCGACCACGTTGCGGCTCTCCAGCAGGTCCATCAGCCGTCCGGCCTTGGCGAAGCCGACGCGCAGCTTGCGCTGGAGCATCGAGGTCGAGCCGAACTGCGTGGTCACGATCAGCTCGGCCGCCTGGATCAGCAGGTCGAGGTCGTCGCCGATGTCCTCGTCGATCTCCCGCTTGACGGGCGCGGCGGCCACGTCGTCGCGGTACTCGACCTGCATCTGCGTCTTGCAGTGCTCGACGATCTCGGCGATCTCCTTCTCCGAGACGAACGCGTTCTGGATGCGGATGGGCTTGCTGGCGCCCATCGGCAGGAACAGCGCGTCGCCCTGGCCGACCAGCTTGTCGGCGCCGGGCTGGTCGAGGATGACCCGCGAGTCGGTCAGCGAGGAGACGGCGAACGCCAGGCGCGAGGGCACGTTCGCCTTGATCAGGCCGGTCACCACGTCGACGGAGGGCCGCTGCGTGGCGATCACCAGGTGGATGCCGGCCGCGCGGGCCAGCTGCGTGATCCGCACGATCGAGTCCTCGACGTCGCGCGGAGCGACCATCATCAGGTCGGCCAGCTCGTCCACGATCACCAGCAGGTACGGGTAGGGCTGGTAGACCCGCTCGCTGCCCGGGGGCGGCTGCAGCTTGCCGGCCTTGACGGCCTTGTTGAACTCGTCCACGTGCCGGAACCCGCTGGCCGCCAGGTCGTCGTAGCGGCGGTCCATCTCGCCCACGACCCATTCGAGGGCCTCGGCGGCCTTCTTCGGGTTGGTGATGATGGGCGTGATCAGGTGCGGGATGCCCTCGTAGACCGACAGCTCCACGCGCTTGGGGTCGACCAGCACCATGCGCACCTCGTCGGGCGTGGCGCGCATGAGGATCGAGGTGATCAGGCCGTTGACGCAGACCGACTTGCCGGCGCCGGTCGCGCCGGCGATGAGCAGGTGCGGCATCTTGGCGAGGTTGGCCACGATCGTGCGGCCCTCGACGTCCTTGCCGAGTCCGACGATCATCGGGTGGTGGTCGCCCTGGGCCACCTGGGCGCGCAGCACGTCGCCGAGCGCCACGAGGTCCTTGTCGGCGTTCGGGATCTCCACCCCGATCGCCGACTTCCCCGGGATAGGCGACAAAATCCGGACATCGGCGGACTTGACGGCGTACGCGATGTTCTTCGTGAGCGCCGTGACCTTCTCCACCTTGACCGCGGGCCCCAGCTCGATCTCGTAGCGGGTCACGGTCGGCCCGCGGGTGAACCCGATCACCTGCGCGTCGATCGTGAACTGCTCCAGCACGCTGGTCAGCGCGTTCACCACGACGGTGTTGGCCTTGGTCTGCGGCTTGGGCGCGCTTCCCGGCTTGAGGAACTGCAGGTCAGGAAGGCTGTACGGCCCCGCCTGCGGGGAGAGCACGAGCTGCTCCACCTTGCGCGGCGCGGGAGTGGGCTCGGGCGGCTCGGTCTTCCTGACCGGCGTGACCGGCGGCTCCTCCTCGTCCACCAGCCCGGGCACGATCTCCGGCGAGTGGTCGGCCCGCTTGTCGCTCTCGGACAGCACGGGCGTGTCGTACGGCTTGACGGACTCGCCCTTCTCGGCGCCCTCGTCCTTCTTGGTCCTGGTCCGCCGCTTGGCGGGACTCGCCTGCTCGGCCGGCGCGTGCCGCTCGAACAGCAGGTGGCGCAGCTCCGACAGCCGCTCGGGGATGCGGTGCACGGGCGTGGCCGTGATCACCAGCACGCCGAACCCCGACAGGAGCAGCAGCAGCGGGATCGTGATCCACGGGGGCAGGATGCTCATCGGCGGCGCCGAGACGATGAACCCGATGATGCCGCCCGCCGCCGACACCTTGTCCATGCCGTCGCTGGCCGTGCCCGCCGGGTAGGGCGTGCCGTTGGCCACGTGGATGACGCCGAGCACGCCGACCAGCAGCGCCGCCCATCCGATCACCATGCGGCCGGTGTCGGCGTTCTGGTCGGGGTGGCGCAGGTAGCGCCAGGCCAGCAGGCCGAGCAGCAGCGGCAGCGCCCATGCCAGGGAGCCGAAGATCGCGTGCACGGCGGTGCTGACCACGCCGGCGACGGTGCCGGGCGCGGTGCGCCACGTCATCGCGGCCAGCACGATGGCGCCGGCCAGCACCGACAGGCCCACCCCGTCGCGCCGGTGCGCCGGGTCCAGTTCGCGGGCGTTCTTGCCGAGCGCGCGCGCCGTGCTGCCGATGCCGTTGGCGAGCAGCATCCATAGCCCGACCACCAGCCTGGCGATCATCGTGAAGACCCAGCTGATCGGGTCCTGGTGGGTCAGGGACTGCTTGCGGGCCGACGCGCTCCCCTTCGCCCTCGGCCGCCCCGCCGGGCTTGCTCCGCGCTTGGCGGGGGTCGAGCGGCCAGAGCTCGCGGACGTAGCGGAGCTCGACCGCTTCGCCGGCCCCTTCGATGCGCTTTTCGGCGTACGGGTGGCCATGATGCCAAAGGTACGTCGCAGACACCCCTGAAATCACTCAGGCACGCCGAGAACACTCACAGCCGGACCCCGCCCGTCACAACCTGACCGTGTCGAAGGCCGCCTGCATGGCCGCCACCTTGTCGGCCAGGTCCTTGATCACCCCCCGCAGCCCCTCGTCCCCCGCGCACGAGCCCGCCAGCCCGTCGAGCCGCGCCTCGACCACCCCGAGCCGGTCGGCGAACTCCGTCAGCGCCTCGGCGTTGCGCGACAGCACGGTGTCGTTCTGCACCAGGTCGCACAGCAGCGCCGTCTGCTCCTGCAGCACGGCGTTCTTGCGGAACAGCTCCATGAACACCGCGACCTTGGAGCGCAGGACCCACGGGTCGAACGGCTTGGTCAGATAGTCGACCGCCCCCACCGCGTACCCGCGGAAGGCCGCCCCCGACCCCGGCTCGGTGCCGGTCAGGAAGATGATGGGCACGTCACGCGTCTGGTCGAGCCGCTTGATGTGCGTCGCCGTCTCGAACCCGTCCATGCCGGGCATGAGCACGTCGAGCAGCACCACCGCGAAGGCGTGACGCAGCATCAGCTTCATGGCCTCCTGGCCCGACTTGGCCTTGAAGAGCTGCTGCTGGAGGGGCCGCAGCACGGCCTCCAGCGCGATCAGGCTCTCGTCCTTGTCGTCCACGAGCAGGATCTTGACCTGACGGTTCATACAGGGCTCTCCCTCTCCCCCGCGAGCCACCCGCGCATCACCTCCAGCAGGTGATCGAGATCAACGGGCTTGGGCACGTAGTCGGACGCGCCGCAGGAGATCGTCTTCTCCCGGTCCCCCGGCATCGCCTTGGCCGTGAGCGCGATGATCGGCAGGTCGGAGAAGCGCGGCATCTCCCGTACGGCCGCCAGCGTCTCGTAGCCGTCCATCTCCGGCATCATCACGTCCATCAGGACCAGTGAGATCTTCTCCTCGCGTTCGAGCGCCTCGATGCCCTCCCGGCCGTTCTCGGCGTAGACGACCTCCGCCCCGAGCCGGCCGAGCACGTGGGTCAGGGCGTAGACGTTGCGGATGTCGTCGTCCACGATGAGGACCTGCCTGCCCGACAGCGCCGCACCGACCGGGCCGTCGCTCAGCTCCGACAGCCTGGCGGAGGACTGCCACAGGTCGTCGCCGTTGTCGCCGGAGGGCCACTCGGCCTGCTGCTGCCCCGGCTGCTGGGCCTGCTGGTGGCCCTGTTGATGACCCTGTTGGTGCCCCTGCTGATGACCCTGCTGATGACCCTGCTGGTGGCCGGTACGGCTCTCGGCGGTCCTGCGCACCGGCTCGGCGCGCCACTGCGGCTCCTCGCGCTCCTCCGGCTCGCCCGCGACGGTGGAGGTCAGGCAGCGGGCGGGGACGTACAGGGTGAACGTGCTGCCGATCCCCGGCCGGCTGCTGGCGTGGATCTCGCCCCCGAGCAACCGGGCGATCTCGCTGCTGATGGACAGGCCCAGGCCGGTGCCGCCGTACCTGCGGCTGGTGGTGCCGTCGGCCTGCTGGAAGGCGCCGAAGATGGCCGGCAGCTTGTCGGCGGCGATGCCGATGCCGGTGTCGCTCACCGCGAAGGAGAGCACGTCGTCGGCGTCGGTGAGCACGGGGCTGTCGAGGCCACGCACCCGCGACACCGCCAGCCGCACCTCGCCGACCGAGGTGAACTTGACCGCGTTGGACAGCAGGTTGCGCAGGATCTGCTGCAGCCGCCGCTCGTCGTTGTACAGCTCGCGCGGCACTCCGGGGTTCACCTCGATCTCGAAGGTGAGCCCGCGGTCGACGGTCAGCGGCCGGAACGTGGCGTCCACGTAGTCGAGCAGCCTGGTCAGCGCCAGCTTCTCCGGCCGCACGTCCATCCGCCCGGCCTCGATCTTGGACAGGTCGAGGATGTCGTTGATGAGCTGGAGCAGGTCGCTGCCGGCGTTGTGGATCGTGGAGGCGAACTCGACCTCCTGCGCCGACAGGTTGCCCTCGGGGTTGTCGGCCAGCAGCCGGGCCAGGATGAGCAGGCTGTTGAGCGGCGTGCGCAGCTCGTGGGACATGTTCGCGAGGAACTCCGACTTGTAGCGCGAGGAGGTGGCCAGCAGGTGCGCCTTCTCCTCCAGGGCGGCGTTGGACTTGCGCAGCTCGGCCTGCTGGCGCTGGAGCTCGTCCGAGCGGCCCTGCAACTGCTGGGCCAGCCGCTGCGACTCCGAAAGCAGCGACTCGGTGCGGGAGTTGGCGATGATCGTGTTGATCGCCACGCCGATGGTGACCACGAACTGGTCGAAGAAGGCGAGGTGCACGTCGCTGAAGCGGCTGAACGAGGCCAGCTCGATGACGCCGAGCACCTTGTCCTCGAACAGGATCGGCAGCACCACCACGCTGGCCGGGGCGGCCTCGCCGAGCGCGGTGTGGACCTTGATGTAGTCGGGCGGCACGTTGTCGAGCAGGATGCGCTTCTTCTCCAGCGCCGCCTGCCTGATCAGCCCGGGGCCGGGGGTGCCGGCGGCGGGCATGACGTCCCTGTCGTGGGCGGCGCCGTAGCCGGCGATGAAGGCCAGGCCGCCTTCGCTGGAGTCGGGGTCGGCCAGGAAGAACGCGCCGTACTGGGCGCTGACCAGCGGCGTCAGCTCGCGCAGGATGAGGTCGGCGACCTCGACGAGGTCGCGGTGGCCCTGCATGAGCCCGGCGATGCGGGCCAGGTTGCTCTCCAGCCAGTCCTTGGCCCTGGTGGTCTCGCGCAGGTTGGCGACCATGAGGTTGACGTTGTTCTTCAGCTCGGCCACCTCGCCCTTGGCCTCGACGCTGATGGCGCGGCTGAGGTCGCCCTGGGCGACGGCGCTGGCCACCTCGGCGATGGCGCGGACCTGGGTGGTGAGGTTGCCGGCCAGCTCGTTGACGTTCTTGGTGAGGCGCTCCCAGGTGCCGTAGACGCCCTCGACCTCGGCCTGGCCGCCGAGCCTGCCCTCCGAGCCGACCTCGCGGGCCACCCGGGTGACCTCGGAGGAGAACGAGGACAGGGTGTCGACCATCGTGTTGATCGTGGTCTTGAGCTCCAGGATCTCGCCGCGCGCGTCCACGTCGATCTTCTTCGACAGGTCGCCGTTGGCGACGGCGGTGGCGACCTGGGCGATGTTGCGCACCTGGCTGGTCAGGTTGGAGGCCATGAAGTTGACGTTGTCGGTGAGGTCCTTCCACACCCCGCTGACGCCCCGCACCTGGGCCTGGCCGCCGAGGCTGCCTTCGGTGCCGACCTCGCGGGCCACCCGGGTCACCTCGTCGGCGAACGCGGAGAGCTGGTCGACGGTGGTGTTGATGGTGTCCTTGAGCTGCAGGATCTCACCCCGCGCGTCCACGGTGATCTTCTTGGACAGGTCGCCGTTGGCGATGGCCGTGGTGACCAGGGCGATGCTGCGGACCTGGCTGGTCAGGTTGGAGGCCATGAAGTTGACGCTCTCGGTGAGGTCCTTCCACACCCCGCTGACCCCGCGCACCTGGGCCTGACCGCCCAGCCGGCCCTCGGTGCCGACCTCGCGGGCCACCCGGGTCACCTCGTCGGCGAACGCCGACAGCTGGTCCACCATCGTGTTGATGGTGTCCTTGAGCTGCAGGATCTCACCCCGCGCGTCCACGGTGATCTTCTTGGACAGGTCGCCGTCCGCGACGGCGGTGGTCACCTGGGCGATGTTGCGCACCTGGCTGGTCAGGTTGTCGGCCATGAAGTTGACGTTGTCGGTGAGGTCCTTCCAGGTGCCCGACACGCCCTTGACCTCGGCCCGGCCGCCCAGCTGGCCCTCGGTGCCGACCTCGCGGGCCACCCGCGTGACCTCGCTGGCGAACGCCGAGAGCTGGTCCACCATCGTGTTGATGGTGTTGGTCAGTTCGAGGATCTCGCCCTTCACCTCGACGGTGATCTTGCGGCTGAGGTCGCCCTTGGCGACTGCGGTGGCGACCTGCGCGATCGACCTGACCTGGTTGGTGAGGTTGTCGGCCATGAAGTTGACGTTGTCGGTGAGGTCCTTCCACACCCCGCTCACCCCGCGCACCTGGGCCTGGCCGCCCAGGCGGCCGTCGCTGCCGACCTCGCGGGCCACCCGGGTCACCTCGGCCGCGAACGCCGACAGCTGGTCGACCATCGTGTTGACGGTGTCCTTGAGCTGCAGGATCTCGCCCTTGACGTCCACGCTGATCTTGCGGCTGAGGTCTCCCTGGGCGACGGCCGTGGCGACCTGGGCGATGTCGCGGACCTGGGTGGTGAGGTTGGAGGCCATGAAGTTGACGTTGTCGGTGAGGTCCTTCCACACCCCGCTCACCCCGCGCACCTGCGCCTGACCGCCGAGCCGGCCCTCGGTGCCGACCTCGCGGGCCACGCGCGTGACCTCGTCGGCGAACGCCGACAGCTGGTCCACCATCGTGTTGATGGTGTCCTTGAGCTGCAGGATCTCCCCGCGCGCGTTGACGGTGATCTTCGTGGACAGGTCTCCGTTGGCCACGGCGGTGGTCACCTGGGCGATCGAGCGGACCTGCGTCGTGAGGTTGGAGGCCATGAAGTTGACGTTGTCGGTGAGGTCCTTCCAGGTGCCCGACACCCCCCTCACCTCGGCCCGGCCGCCCAGCTGGCCCTCCGTGCCGACCTCGCGGGCCACCCGGGTCACCTCGCTGGCGAACGCCGAGAGCTGGTCCACCATCGTGTTGACGGTCAGCTTCAGCTCCAGCAGCTCGCCGGTGGCCTCCACGGTGACCTTCCTGGTCAGGTCGCCCCTGGCCACGGCCGTGGTCACCACCGCGATGTCGCGTACCTGCGCGGTGAGCCGCCCGGCCATCGCGTTGACCGCCTCGGTGACGTCGCGCCAGCTTCCCGACATGCCCTGCGCCTTGGCCCGGCCGCCCAGCCGGCCCTCGGTGCCGACCTCGCGGGCCACCCGCGTCACCTCGCCGGAGAACAGCGCGAGCTGGTCCACCATGCGGTTGACCGCCTTGCCCATCAGCCGCAGGCCGCCGCGCAGCGGCCGGTTGTCCTCCTGGAGGTCGACCCGCTGCGACAGGTCGCCGTCGGCGACCGCGTTGAGCACCCGGGTCGCCTTGGCCGCCGGGATCACCAGCGCGTCGATGAGTGTGTTGACGGCCGTCACGTTGGCCGCCCAGCCGCCCGCCCCCGGACTGGGAGTGAGCCGCTCGTCGAGGTGACCCTGCCTGGCGACCTCGCCCCGGACCCTGCTCAGCTCGCCCGCCAGGTGCTCGTTGCGCTCGACCACCTGGTTGAAGGCGATCGCCAGCTCCGCCATGAACGGATCGGGCGGCACCTCCAGCCTCGCCCGGAAGTTTCCGTCGCGCAGCCCGTGCAGGGCCACGAGCAGGGGCCGGAGCTGCGCGTGGTGGAGCGATCCAGGGTCGATCTGTCGGTCCAACTGCGTGACCATGGCGGCCTTCTTCACAACTGGAGGTATCGGAGGCCCTCAGTCTGCCACTCTGAGAGTGACCGAACTGCCACATCGAGTGATGTTCTAGGACGCACAGTGGACACGACCCGCATGTCGAGCACGGCCTTCGACGGCACTCCTCATGCCCCCTCCGCCGCACGGCGCTTCGTGCGGCAGGTTCTCGGCGAATGGCAACTGAGCCATCTGGCCGAAGACGCCGTGCTGTTGACCAGCGAGCTTGTCACCAATGCCGTGGTGCACGCGGGCACGGGGCTGGAGCTGACCTGCCGCCTGGACGCCGACACGGCGCCGGCCCGGCTGGAGATCCTGGTGGACGACCACCATCCCACCCGGATCGTCCCGGCCGCCGAGGCGCCTCCCGACACCCTGGCCGTCTCGGGGCGCGGCCTGGCGCTGGCGGGCATGCTCGCGGACGCCTGGGGCGTCACGTACCTGGGCACCGCCAAACGGGTGTGGGTGCGCCTGGAGCTGGCCGAGCGCGGCGACCATCACGAGGGCACGGTCGGCGTCCCGGCGTCCGCGCCCGCCGAGATCGCGGCGCCCGTCGAGAGCCTGCACGTCGGGGTCGTCGTCAGCGACCTCGACGGCCGGATCGTCGCCTGGAACACCGAGGCGGAGGCACTGCTCGGCTGGCCGGCCAAGCAGGTCACCGGCCGGCCGCTGGCCGAGCTGGTCGCCTGGGGCGGCCACGGCCCGTACGCGCTGTCGCTGGCCGACACGCTCGACCTGGGCCGGTGGCGGGGCGAGTGCCGGATGCGCCGCCTCGACGGCGACCTGCTGCCGGTCTACATCTCGCACCTGCGCACCGACGGCCGCTCCCAGGACCGCAGGGCGATCTGGATGGTGGTGTCGAGCGACCACCGGTACGTGCTGGCCTCGCCGCCCGCCCCGTTCAGGCGGGAGCCGGGCAGGCGCATCAAGGATCTGCTCGACGACGACATGCCGCTGGCCGAACGGCTCGACACGATCGCGCAGATCGTCCAGGTGTCCAGCTCGGGCGACGCCGCGTACGTGCTGGTCCGCGCCGACGCCTCCACGGGCGGCGACCGGCACCGGACCGGCTACGGTAGCGATCCCGCCGACGGCGGCGGGCAGTTCGGCGTCGCGGCGGGCGTGGGCGCGACGGCGGGCCTGGTGGGCGTGGTGGCGGCGGGCGTGTTCGGCGCCGAGCGCAAGGCGCCCACGATGATCGAGGACCTGCTGGCCGTGGACGTCGAGCTGGCCCAGCAGCTCCAGGCCAGGTCGCTGGCGTGCGCGCCGCTCATGGTGGCCGGCGAGGTGACCGGCTACCTGGTGGTGACGGCCGCCGAGCCGGGCCGGTTCGACCAGGAGCTGACCGCGAGCCTGCAGCACATCGCCGACCAGGTGGCGGTGACGGTCCAGCGCGAGCGGATGGCCGAGCAGGACCGGGCGCACCGGGGCAGGCTGTCGTTCCTGGCGGAGGCGGGCGAGCTGCTGGCGGGCGTGCACGACGAGGAGCTGATCGCGGCCCTGACGGCGCAGCTCGTGGTGCCCAAGATCGCGACCTGGGCGGCCGTCTACCTGACCGACCTGGCGGGCATGACCAGGCTCGCGCACGTGTGGCACAGCGAGGAGCGGCACAACGCCGACCTGCGCAAGGCCCTGCCCGTCATCCCGCGCTCGACGCTGGGCGAGGTGGCGTGGCCGGTCGGGCCCGAGGCCGTGCTGTCGTTCCCGCTGCTCACCCAGGGCAGGTCGCACGGCGCGCTGGTGATCGGCCGCACCGAGCCGACGCTGCCGCTCGAACTGGCCGACCTGCTGGCCGACCTGTGCCGCCTGGTGGCGCTCAACCTGCACACGGCGATGCTGTACGCGCGGCAGGCGACCACGTCACGGGTGCTGCAGCGCAGCCTGCTGCCGGTGCGGGTGGCCTCGATGCCGGGCCTGGAGTCGGCGGTCGTGTACGAGCCCGCCGAGGAGGGCGCCGACGTCGGCGGCGACTTCTACGACCTGTTCACCGTCGGCGACCACTGGTGCTTCGCGCTCGGCGACGTGTGCGGCAGCGGCCCGGAGGCGGCCGCGGTGACGGGTCTGGCCCGCCACGCCGTACGCCTGCTGGCCAAGGAGCACTACACGGTGGCCGGCATCCTCGACCGGCTCAACAAGACGCTGCTGGACGAGGGCGAGGACTGCCGCTTCCTCAGCCTGCTGTGCGGCGAGCTGACCCCGCTGCCGCAGGGCGGCGCGCTGTGCACCGTGGCGGCGGCCGGCCATCCGCCGCCCCTGCTGCTGCGCGCCGACGGCGAGGTCAGGCCGGTCGCCACCTCCCAGCTCCTGCTGGGCATCGAGGACGACGCGGGGTTCTACACCGAGTCGTTCGAGCTGCTGCCCGACGAGCTGCTGCTGTGCGTCACCGACGGCGTGACCGAGCGGCGCGACGGTGACCGGCTGCTCGACGACGACGACGGGCTGTCCAAGATCCTGGGAGCCTGTACGGGCCTGAGCGCGCACGCCGTGGCCGAGCGGGTCCGGCAGGCGGTGGAGTCGTTCGGGGCGGAGCCGTCGCACGACGACATGGCCCTGCTGGTGATCAGGGCCACGGCCGCGCTGCGCACCGGTCAGGTGGTGAACCGGTAGGTCGTCGTGGAGGAGTACGTCTCGCCCGGCCGCAGGACCGTGGAGGGGAACTGCGGCTGGTTGGGCGAGTCGGGGAAGTGCTGCGTCTCCAGGCACAGCCCGGCGTGCGGCCCGAACGGGGTGGCGACGCCGTCGAGCATGCCGCCGGCGTAGAACTGCACGCCCGGCTCGGTGGTGGTGACCTCCATGGTCAGGCCGCCGGGCACGGTGACCGTGATGTCGCCGTCGAGGGCGTAGCAGTGGTCGTAGGCGCCGTCGTAGCGGGCGCCGACGGCGTGCGGGGTGGTGAAGTCGAAGGCCGTGCCCTTGACCGGGGCCAGCTCGCCGGTCGGGATCTTGTCGTCGTCGACGGGCAGGTAGTGCTCGGCGTCGATGCGCACCATGTGGCCGAGCACGTCGCCGCGGCCGGTGAGGTTGAAGTAGGAGTGGTTGGTCAGGTTCACCACGGTCGGGGAGTCGGTCTCGGCCGAGTAGTCCAGGCGCAGCGCGTCGTCGTCGAGCGTGTAGGTGACCGAGGCGTTGAGCGTGCCGGGGTAGCCCTGGTCGCCGTCGTGGCTGGTCAGGGTGAGCGTCACCGACGAGTCGGTGGCCTGGCCGACCTTCCACGCCCTGCGGTCGAAGCCGTGGTTGCCGCCGTGGAGGCTGCTGGGGCCGTTGTTGAGCGGCAGGCGGTGCTCGACGCCGTCGAGGGTGAAGCGGCCGCCGGCGATGCGGTTGCCGTAGCGGCCGACGACCGCGCCGAAGTAGCGGCTGCGGCTCAGGTACTCCTCCAGCGTCGCCAGGCCGAGCACCACGTTGACGCCCGCCACCTCAAGCGTTTGCAGGATCGCGCCGTAGCTGAGGACGCTCGCGCGCAGCCGTCCCGAGGCGAGCTCGACGCGCTCGACCTGCTCACCCGACGGCAGCGTTCCGAAGATCATCTGTGTGCCTTTCCCGTGGACTCGCGGACGATCAGGGCGGTCTCCAGCATCGTGGCGGCCGCGGTGGCCGCCGAGTCGACCGACTGGAGCAGGAGGTCTACGGCGATGCGGCCGGCGGCGGCGGTGGGCATGGCGATCGTGGTCAGCTTCGGCCGGCTGAGCCGCCCCGGCACGATGTCGTCCACGCCGATCACGCTGATGTCGCCGGGCACCTCCTTGCCGCGCTCGGCGAGCCCCTCGATGAGGCCGATGGCGACCAGGTCGTTGTAGGCGAGCACGCCGGTCGCGCCGGAGGCGACGACGTCGGTGGCCGCCGCCAGGCCGCCCAGCTCGGTCGGCGGGTTGGGGCCGAGGAAGACGACGTCCACCTCGC
Organism: Nonomuraea rhizosphaerae; assembly: GCF_019396405.1. GTDB lineage: Bacteria > Actinomycetota > Actinomycetes > Streptosporangiales > Streptosporangiaceae > Nonomuraea > Nonomuraea rhizosphaerae. The sequence continues at coordinate 17,835 of NZ_JAHKRL010000226.1, forward strand.
TCGTCGCGGCCGCCGCCTCCTGCATCTCCTTGCTGGTCCACGAGCCGCTCGGGCCGGTGACCAGAGCGAGGCGGCGGTGACCGAGCGCGGTGAGGTGCTCGATCGCCATCCTGGCGCCGCGCCCGACGTCCATCAGGACGGTCGGCATGCCCTTGGCCCGGCGGTTGACCACCACGAACGGCACCTCTTCGCGCAGCCGCTCGATCGTCCGGTTCGTCAGGCGGGGGCTGCACAGCAGCACGCCGTCGACCTGCTTGGTGAACGTCTGGATCAGGTCCTCCTCGACCTGCGGGTCCTCGTCGGTGTCGGCCACGAAGACGTGGTAGTCACGCAGCCTGGCCTGCGCCTGGGCCGCCTTGATCAACGGCGGGAAGAAGGGGTTGGCGATGTCGGCCACGATGAGGCCGATATTGTGGGTGCGGCCGGTGGTCAGGGCCCTGGCGGCGCGGTTGGGCCGGTAGCCGAGGTCCTCGGCGATGGCGAGCACGCGGGTGCGCGTCTCCGGATTGACCAGGTGGGGGGCCGAGAACGCCCGCGACACCGTGGAGACGTGCACGCCCGACGCCTCAGCCACGTCACGAATCGTCACCGCCACGCCTGGCCTCCTCCACCGCCCCTAGTACTTTAGTGCAATCGTTTGTATCGCTGTCAATCAGCCACCACCGCAGGATTTTTCCGCTAAACGCCCACCATATCTCTTCTTATCGGCAGGCGGCCTGACCTGAGGGACCTTGACGTTCTCCTGCTGTCGCCTCGATACTTTCTGCAACCGGTTGCCGTATTCGACGGGAGTGGTGAACGACCGATGACACGAACACTGGTGACCGGCAGCGCCGGCCGGCTAGGACGCAGCGTGGTCGTCTCGTTGGCCCAGGCCGGTCACGAGGTGATCGGCATCGACGTCATCCCCGGCACCCCGGCCGAGGCCGCGGTCGCGCTGCCCGCCGACCTGACCGACCTCGGCGAGACGTACGACGTCATGGCCCGCTTCCGTCCCGACGCGGTGGTCCACCTGGCCGCGATCGCCACCCCGTTCAGCCGGGCCGAGGGCGTGATCTTCCGCACCAACACCCAGCTCGCCTTCAACGTGTGCGAGGCGGCGAGCAACACGGGCGTCGGCCGGGTGATCGTGGCCAGCAGCCCGACCGTCATCGGCTACGGCGCGCCCGGCGGCTGGGCGCCCAGCTACCTGCCGATCGACGAGGACCACCCCGTCGCGCCGTGGAACGCCTACAACCTGTCCAAGCTCGTGGCCGAGCAGACGATGGCGACGTTCGCCCGCGCCTCGCGGACGACGTCCTTCGCCGCCGTGCGGCCGTGCTTCGTGGTGGCCCCCGAGGAGTGGGCGGGGGCGCCGACCCAGTCGGGCCACACGATCGTCGAGCGGCTCGACCGGCCGGACGTCGCCGGGGTCTCGCTGTTCAACTACCTCGACGCCAGGGACGCCTCCGACCTGATCGACGTGCTGCTGGAGCGGCTGCCCGAGCTGCCCAGCGGCGAGGTGTTCTTCGCCGGCGCGGCCGACGCGTTGGCGCGCGAGCCGCTGGCCGGCGCGCTGCCCGCGGTGATCCCCTCGACGGCCGCCACCGCCGCCGGCCTCACCGGTACGGCGCCCGCCTTCACCTCCGCCAAGGCGGAGCGGATGCTGGGCTGGACGGCCAAGCGTTCCTGGCGTACCGAACTGGAGACCCAATGAACCTCAGCGGAGTCCTCTTCTTCCCCGTCACCCCCTTCGCCCCTGACGGCAGCCTGGCCGAAGAGGTGCTGGCCGAGCACATCAGGCGCGGGCTGCGACACCGGCCCGGCGCGGTGTTCGCGGCCTGCGGCACCGGAGAGTTCCCCGCGCTGTCGGAGTCGGAGCACGCCGCGGCCGTGCGGGTGGCGGTGCGGACGACGGCGGGGCAGGTGCCGGTGTTCGCCGGCGCGGGCGGCCCGCTCGGCTCGGCGTTGGGTCAGGCCCGCGCGGCCCGTGCCGCGGGCGCCGACGGGCTCCTGCTGATGCCCCCTTACCTGGCCAAGGGGCCGACCGAGGGCTTCGCCGCGTACGTGCGGGCCGTCGCGGCGATCCTGCCGGTGATCATCTACCAGCGCGGCGCGGTCGCGCCCGCTCCCGAGCAGGTCGTCGAGCTGGCCAGGATCCCGGGCGTGATCGGGCTGAAGGACGGGCTGGGCGACATCGACCTCATCCAGCGGACCGTGCTGGCCGTGCGCAGGGAGATCGGCGACGGCTTCAGGTTCTTCAACGGGCTGCCGACGGCCGAGCTGACCATGGGCGCCTACCGGGGCATCGGCGTGGAGCTGTACTCCTCGGCCGTCTTCGCGTTCGCGCCGGAGATCGCCACCGCGTTCAACAACGGCGCCGACCACCTGCTCACCGAGTTCTACGAGCCGCTCGTCCGGCTGCGCTCCAAGGTGCCCGGGTACGCCGTCTCCCTGGTCAAGGCCGGGGTGCGGCTCAGCGGCCTGGACGCGGGGCCGGTGCGCCCGCCCCTGGTGGACGCCACGCCCGAGCACGTGGCCGAGCTGAAGGTCCTCATCGAGCACGGACGCTCGCTGGCCGGCGCGTCATGATCCAGGACCTGAGAGTGAGCGCTCACACGGCCGAGCTGCCCCGGCCGTGGGGCCCCGACGTGCCCGTCAACCACGTCATGGTCGTCGAGATCACGCTGGCCGACGGCCGGACGGGGACCGGGTTCTCCTGGACGCCGCAGATCGGGGCGCGGGCCGTGCAGGCTCTGCTGGAGAACGACGTCCGCGACGCCGTGATCGGCCTGGACCCGCACCCGGAGGTGGTGTGGGACCGGCTGTGGCGGCACCTGCGCGAGGCCGGGCCGGGCGGGATCACCACGGTCGCGCTGGCCGGGGTGGACCTGGCGCTGTGGGACCTGCGCTGCGGCGAACGCGGCCTGGCCGACGTGCTGGGCAGGCGCAGGGACACCGTCCCGGTGTACGGCAGCGGCGTGAACCTCCACTACTCGCTGGAGGAGCTGGTCGCCCAGGCCGGACGGTGGAAGGCCGCCGGCTATCCCGGCGTGAAGATGAAGGTGGGCCGGCCGGACCTGGCCGAGGACGTCGAGCGGGTGGCCGCGGTCCGCGAGGTGATCGGGCCGGACACGCTGCTGATGATCGACGCCAACCAGCGCTGGGACCTGTTCCGGGCCCGTCGCGCGGTCGAGGCGCTGGCCCCGTACGGGCTGCACTGGCTGGAGGAGCCGCTGCCGGCCGACGACGTGCCCGCGCACGTGGAGCTGCGCGGGTCCGTGGAGGTGCCCATCGCGGTCGGCGAGAACGTCTACACCGTCTACGGCTTCCGCGACCTGCTGAGCGCCGGGGCGTGCGACGTCGTGCAGCCGAACGTCGTCAGGGTCGGCGGGATCACCCCGTTCCTGCGGGTCGCGGAGCTGGCGCGGGCCTTCGACGTGCCCGTCTACCCGCACCTGCTGCCGGACGTGTCGGCGCAGCTCGCGCTCGCGCTGCCGCTGCCGTGCATGGCGGAGGAGGTCGAGGACGCCTCGTTCGCCGCGCTGGGGCTGCTGGAGGAGCCCTTCCCCGTCCGGATCGGCGAGGCGAAGGCGCTGGTCGGCGAGCACCGGGGGCTCGGCCTCCGCTGGAGGTGAGCATGCGGGTCGTTCTCGCGGGCGCGCACGGCTACGGCGCCCACTACCTGGACCGGCTGCGGCGGCTCGCCGGGACGGTCGAGCTGGCCGGCGTCTGCGAGGTGCGGCCGGTCCCGCCGCTGGAGGGGCTCGGCGAGCCCGAGGTCTCCGCCGACCTGCCGGGGCTGATCGAGCGGACCGGCGCGCGGATCGCGATCCTGGCCACGCCGATCCCGACCCACGCGGAGCTGACGCTGGCCGCGCTGAAGGCGGGCGCGCACGTGCTGGTGGAGAAGCCGACCGCGGCCACGCTGGCCGACTTCGAGCGCATGGAGCGGGCCGCCGCCGAGGCCGGGCTGGCCTGCCAGGTGGGCTTCCAGAGCCTCGCCTCCGAGGCGCTGCCCGCGGTGCGCGCGCTGGTCGCCGACGGGGTGATCGGGCGGGTGCGCGGCATCGGAGTGGCCGGCGCCTGGCCACGGCCCGCCTCCTACTTCACCCGCAGCTACTGGGCGGGCAGGAGGCGGCTGGACGGCGTGGACGTCGTGGACGGCGCGCTCACCAACCCGTTCGCGCACGCGGTCGCCACCGCGCTCGCCGTCGCCGGCGCGCACGAGCGGGGCGCGGTCACGTCGGTGGAGACGGAGCTGTTCCACGCCAACCCGATCGAGTCCGACGACACCTCCGCCGTCCGGATCCACCTGGCGGACGGGCCGCCGATCGTGGCCGCCGTGACGCTGTGCGCGGGCGAGCGGCACGAGCCGTACGTGGTGGTGCACGGCACGAAGGGCAGGATCACCTTCACCTACACGACGGACGAGGTGCGCGTCGGCGACGGCCCCGTGCGCCGCTTCCCGCGCGCCGACCTGCTGGAGAACCTGGTCTCCCACGTACGGACCGGCGGGCCGCTGCTGGTGCCGATCCGCGAGACCGGGGCGTTCATGCAGGTCATGGAGGCCATCAGGGTCGCCCAGGACCCGCTGCCGATCGCCCGCCACCACCAGGACCTCTCCGGCGAGGGGCCGGTGCTCGACGGGATCGCCGAGCTGGTCAGCGGCTGCGCGGACCGGCTGGAGCTGTTCTCCGAGGCGGGCGCGAGCTGGGCGGTGCCGCTCGTGGCAGGCGGACAGGTCGTGGCGGAGTACGTGACGCGGCCCGATCTGCCGATCACCGCCGCGCCGCGCCCGTACCTGCATCCCGTGCGCACGTTGGGCGGGACCGTGGTGACCGAGACGCGGCCCGCCGACCACCCGCACCACCTGGGCGCGGGGGTTGCCGTCACGGACGTCGGCGGGCGCAACTTCTGGGGCGGCCGGACCTACGTCCGCGACCAGGGGCCGGCCTGGCTGGACGACCACGGGAGGCAGCGGCACGTGGCGTTCGAGGAGCGGACGGCGTCGGGGTTCACCGAGACGCTGCTGTGGGAGCGGCCCGGGGAGAGCCCCGTCGCCGAGGAGCGGCGCAGCGTGCGGGCCGGGGCGTTGCCCGGGGCATGGGAGCTGCGGTTCGGGTTCCGGCTGCGGAACCTGACCGGCGCGCCGCTGACGATCCACAGCTCGGCCACCAAGGGCAGGACCGGCGCCGGGTACGGCGGCTTCTTCTGGCGGGCGCCCATTGGGGCGCCGGGGCTGCGGGTGTTCACCGCGTCGCGGGAGGGCGAGGCGCAGGTGCACGGCTCCCGGGCGCCCTGGCTGGCGCTGGCCTGCGACGACTGGACGCTGGTGTTCGCGCAGTCGCGGGACCCGTGGTTCGTGCGGGTCGCCGAGTACCCCGGGGTGGGGACGGCGCTGGCCTGGGACACGCCGCTGACGTTCGAGGAGGAGCTGAGCCGTGAGGTCACCGTGGTGGTCGCCGACGGACGGCTGTCGCCTGACGCCGTGGTCAGCCTCGTGGGTCCTGGGCTCGCAGGTGGCGGGTGAGCCAGGCGAAGGCGTGCTCCTGCATGGGGACGTCGAAGGCGTGCGGGGAGTCGTAGAAGACGCCCTCGTAGCCGCCGCCGGGGTAGCGGCGGGTGATGGCCTCGTCCGCCGCCCGCATCCCCTCGGCCGGGAAGAGCTGGTCGTGCTCGCCGTACTGCACCAGGAGCGGCCGCGGCGCGCGGGCGGCGGCCAGGGCGGGCCAGTCGCACAGACGTGACAGGCCCGGCGGGAAGAACATCCAGGTGTGTCCCGCCACGTAGCCGTCGAGCGCGTCGCGGTAGGTGGTCATCATCGAGGCGATCACCACCGCCCGGATGTCCGGGTCGAACGCGCCGAGCAGCCCCGCCCGCAGCCCGCCGCCCGACAGGCCCGCGCAGCCGACCTCGCCGACGTCGGGCCGTGAGCGCAGGTACGCGGCGGCGGCCAGGTCCTCGCCCGCCACCACGCCGGCCAGGGACGTGCCGAGCACCGTGCAGTACTTCTCCAGCACGTGCTCGTGATGCCGGGCCGCCTCGTCGTAGCGGCCCGCCGCGAGGACGGCCGCGGGGTCCGGCAGCCCCGCGTCCTCCAGCACGCGGTCGGGCATGTCCGCCGGCGCGAACCGGCGGCTGCCCCAGCCGAACACGTCGTGCGCGAGCACCACGAACCCGCGCCCGGCCAGCTCGGTCGCGAAGGCCCGCCCGCCGTAGATCCACTCGCGCAGCCGCCGCACCTCGTCCGTCGGCGGCCCGGGGCCGTCGGCGATCTTCTCCTTGCCTGCCCACTTCATGTTCGCGTGGCAGTGCAGCGTGACCACGCCGGGCAGCCTGCCCTCGACTCCGGCGGGTTTGAGCAGGTAGGCGTGGGTGCGCGGGCCGAAGCCCACGTCCCAGGACAGCTCCTGGCCGGCGACGCCGCCCGCCGTCCACTCACGTTCGACCCGCACGTCCCGTACGGCGAGGTCCAGCGTGCCGATCGCCTCACGGGCCGCCCCGGCCAGCTCGGGGCCCGGCGCCGCGTCGGGGAACAGGCCGCGCTGCCGCTCGGCGAGCCCGGCCAGCCCGGAGAACTCGCCCAGATGCCGCAGCGCCCGGCTCCCGGCCGTCAAGCCTCGACCAGGCGGGTGCCGTCCGCGGCGAGCCGCACGGGAATGCCCAGGGCGGCCGAGCGGGTGGCCGCCACGCCCACGAGCACGCTGCGGATCCCGTCCCGGTAGCCGGCCGGACGGCCCAGCGGGTCGTCGCCGGGGCCGCGGAAGACGTCGTCGAGCAGCAGCCGGTCGCCGCCGCCGTGGCCGCCCTCGCCCTGCTCGATGGTGATCTGCTCCGGCTCGTGCCAGTGCCGGTGCAGGGTCAGCCGCTCCCCCGCGCCGGCCAGGTGCTCCTTGCCCGCCGCGCTCGGGTCGATCGCCGCGTCCACCGGCGTCCACGGCCGCTCGACCACGTCCAGCGTGAGACGTCCCTCGGTGCCGTTGAAGATCACCCGGTAGCCCTCGTACGGGGCGTGCGCGGTCAGCGAGTACGTCATCATCGCCCGGTTCGTGTACCTGACCAGGACCGACATGTTGTCGTCGATCGTCACCCCCGGCCCGAACACGTCCTGGTCGCGGATGTAGCCGTCCTCGTGCTCGGCGTCCAGGTAGAGGCGCTTGAGCCGCTCGTCGGTGGAGATGTCGAGGATGAAGGGATCGGTGCCCAGCCCCGGCGCGCCCTGCCCGCGAGCCGGACGCGGCCCCCTGGGCAGGGCCTGCCCGTAGAAGCGCAGGTCGGTCTGGGCGAAGACCAGCTCGGGCGCCGCCGCCAGCCACCAGTTGACCAGGTCGAAGTGGTGGCTGGACTTGTGCACCAGCAGGGTGCCGGAGTTCGCCTTGTCGCGGTGCCAGCGGCGGAAGTAGTCGGCGCCGTGGATGGTGTCGAGCGCCCAGTCGAAGTGGACCGACGTGACGTCGCCGATCGCACCCTCGTTCAGCAGCCTCTTGACCGCCGAGTTGCGGGGCGAGTAGCGGTAGTTGAAGGTGACCACCAGCTTGCCGGGGTTGCGCTCGGCCGCCGCGGCGATGGCCGCGCAGCCCTCGGCGTCGACGGTGAGCGGCTTCTCCACGATGACGTCGAGCCCCTTGTCGAGGGCCTCGACGACGTAGCGGGCGTGGGTCGCGTCCACGGTGGTGACGATGACGGCGTCGGCCAGCTCCAGCAGCTTGCCGTACTCGCCGGGCTCGAACCGGGGGACCTGCTCGCCGATGCGCTCGGCGTGGTAGTCCATGCGGGACCGGTTGACGTCGCAGAGCCCGGCGATCGTGCCCGTGTCACGCCAGTCGCCCAGCAGGGCGTCGACGTACATCTGCGCGCGGTGGCCGAGGCCGACGAGGGCGTACCTGGTGCTCAACTTCTCTCCCCGAGTCGAGGTCCGGGGGCCGCGGCCCCCGGACCGTTAGGGTAGACGGTCTGTCGCCTGCCGTCCTCGTGGC
>NZ_JAHKRL010000227.1 GCF_019396405.1 Nonomuraea rhizosphaerae
CGGCGGCTCCATGTTGATCAGGGTGCCGGCGATCTCCAGCGGCGGCTGCCGGTAGGCCACGCCGAGGCCCTGGAGGCAGAACTCGGGGGCGAAGCCGGTCAGGGGCGAGCCGACGCCCAGCCCCTGGAGGTCGAACGTCAGCGGGCCGAAGGCCAGCGTCGCGTCCAGCTCGAACCACAGGGCCTGCTCGCTCGACTGGTACAGGACGCCGATGCGGTTGATCGACACCGGGCCGAAGCTGCGCTGGACGGTGAACCAGGTGACCCCGTCGGAGGACGCGGGAGCGGGTGCCCGCAGCCCGCTCGGACCGCCGAGGCCGACGCTGACCGGCAGCCGGTCGCCGCCGAGCTGCAGGACGGCCGAGACCAGCAGGGTTCCCGGGACGCCGGTGGACGGCAGGAGCGGGTAGTCCGCGCCGAGGCCGCCGATCAGGCCGTTGAGGGCGCTCGGGTCGGGGATCGGCGCGCCGGCGATCAGCACCTGGAGGTCGCCGATGGAGACGTTCTCGATCTCGGCCAGTTCGTCGCCGACCAGCGGCAGGTCGGACAGGCTGAAGGTCTGGCCGGAGGCCAGGCAGCAGACCCACACGCGGGTCTGGCCGGTCTTGAGGGTGGCGAAGGAGAGATCGCCGTAGGTCCGCGACTGCGCGCCGAACGCCAGGCTGTCGTCGCTGAAGTCGTAGATCAGCGTGGCGGCGGTGAGCCCCAGGTCCAGGTCGGACGGCACGGAGGGCATGGACGTCCAGCCGAAGGCGGCGGCGACGTCGGCGAAGCCGAGCGGCTGCCCCCACCCGGTCCAGGACGCGGTCAGCTTCTTGTCGGCCGCGTCGAGGTCGATCTCCACGTCGAAGAACTGCTCGCCGATCAGCAGGCCGCCCCGCAGCACGAAGGAGAGCTGCCCGCCGGTCGAGGCGGCGAGCACCGTGACGGACAGGTCCAGCGGCCCGGTGTCGAGGTTCAGCGTGAACGAGTCCTGCGCCGTCCCGTGGATCTGCCAGTCGTAGCCGCCGCCGGTCTTGGTGAAGGTCATGCCGAAGTTCTCGAACGTGAGCTGCCGCAGGCAGGCCGGCAGGTCGACGTCGCCGCCGGAGATCCCGTTCACCAGGTCCTGGAGAAGGACCAGGCCGGTGAACCCGGCGCCGATGCTGAGGTCACCGGCCGGGTCGGCGGTGAGCTCGAAGGCGAAGACGCCCTGGAAGACGTCCGGGAAGATCTGCGCGGTGGCGGTGAAACAGGCCAGCACGGCCGGGGTGCCGAACGGCGTCAGGACCGAGCAGGTGAGCGTCATGCTCTCCAGGTCGAACTGCCCCAGTTGCCAGGGCTGTTTCGTGCCGATCCCGCCGGTGATGTCCATGACCTCACCCGTGTCGGCGTTGAAGGTCGCGCCGAGAGTGGTCAGCCCGACGGAGGAGAAGACGTCCGTCAGCTCGGACGGGATCGACTTCGTGTAGTCGACGTTGCCGATCAGCGCGGTGATCTCGCCGGCCGTGATGGTGCCGTCGGTCGCCGCCATGGTGAGGCAGAGGTTCGGCGTTCCCTCGATCAGCGCGGCCTGGAAGGTGCTGAACGGCTTCCCGCCGACGTTGAGCGTCGAGCTGAAGGAGAGCCAGTAGGCCAGGAAGCCGTTCTCGTCGGTCTCGCCGGTCACCTGGACGACGGGCAGGGACAGGACGAAGGAGGTGTCGGCGGTGATGAGCGCGTCGATGGCGCCGGTCAGCGTCACGGGCGGCGGGTCGGTCGCCGGATCGATCGTGCCGCACAGCACGACGCCGTCGCCGGCGGTGAGGCTGCCGACCAGGTTCATCAGCAGGGCGGCGGGGCCGTCGAGCCCGAGGAACGCGGCGAGGTTCAGCCCCTTGACGAGGGTGAGGGCGGGGACCTTCTCCTGCCAGAGGTAGCTGGTCGTGGCGGCCGTGGTGACCAGGAACGCGGGCTGCGTCACGGTCATCGTGGTGAACGGCGCGACCTGCAGCGACTGGAAGCTGGTGCCGAACCCCCAGTCCGCGGGCAGCGTGGCGACGATCAGCGCGTCGACCGTGCCGCCGGTCTCCAAGGTGAAGACGACCAGCGCCGGGACCGACGTCACCCCCAGGAACGTGGCCGTGCCCGGGACGCTGAGCTGGTCCCCCTCGGGCGCCGGGATCTGACCGGTGACCGCGACGGACAGGTCCCGCGTCAGCCCCAGCGCGGCCTGGACGGTGCCGTCGAACCCGGCCGCCGGGGTCAGCCCGGCCGCCGTCAGGGTGGACTCCGCGACGGTGATGGCGCCACTCGCGTCGGCCTGGGACTGCAGCGTGGACCGCAGATCGAGAAGGCTCATGTCCCCCGCCCCTACACGTCGATCATGAGGGGCAGGTGGTCGCTGGTGCTGAACCTCTTGCCGAGGTAGTCCCAGCCCTGGAAGATCTGCGCCAGGAAGGCGGCCCCGCCGGCGTTCGGCGTGATTCCGCCGCTCCCTGTCAAGGCCGGCGGGCTCTTGGTCAGCATCTTGGCCGGGATGCCGACGGGGAAGGGCCGGCCGCTCGTCAGGTCCGCCGTGACCCCCGGCGGAGCGGGGAAGAGGTCGTAGGGCGTGCCGGTCAGCGTGTTGACGACGGTGACACCGGCCGCCTGGCCGTTGTACCCGTACGCCGTGAGGATGTTGTCGATCGCGCCGGAGTCGCTGACCGGCTGCCCCGAGCAGCCCATGTAGCCGAAGCGCGGGTAGGCGTTGTGCTGCGGATCCGGCGTCACGTTCTTGTCGTTGTACGGCGTCCCCTGCGCGGCCGACAGCAGGTGCGTCATGCAGTACGGTTTGCGGACCGGGACGGGGTCGCCGGTCTGCCCCGTCCGCGAGTCGAGGTGCAGCGTGTAGATGCCGCCCGAGCCGGTGAGCAGGTTCGTGTAGGCCTCGGCGGCGCCCTCGAAGGTGTCCACGTTGAAGTCGCCGAGCAGGACGTTGACCTCGCCCGCGCTGACGGTGGTGATCTGGCTGACGTCCGCCAGTCTCCTGACCGCGCCCGTGGCCGTGGCCGGGGAGGTGTGCACGCTGAAGAGGTTGATGGTGCGCTTGCCGGCCACGTCGAGAAAGCGGGTGTAGAACGGCCCCCGGCACCCGGCATGGGGAAAGTTCAGCCGGTTGTCCGGCATTTCGGGCGGCGGCGGCGAGGGGATCGGGCGGGCGGTGGTGGTCGTGTCGTAGTACTGCCATTCGCCGGCCAACTGGGTCTCGGCGATCGACTGGGGGATCTGCGGGAAGCTGGTGGTCCGTCCCAGGGCCGGCATCGCGGCGGCCCAGGGAGCGGGGTACGTCGTCAGTTTGGCGTACGTCGCCTGAGCGACCGGCTGGCTCTGCCCGACGGCGCCCGGCGGGGCGTAGAGCTCGTAGAAGAGGTTCGGGCCGGTGAACTGGACCGTCGTGGCGTTGTAGAAGACGGCGACGGCCTCCTGCTGGCCGATCCCGCCGAGGTTGAGCGGCGGGACGAGGCACCAGTTCGACCCGTTGGCGGCCAGGACGGGGTCCGCGCGGAGCTGGGCCAGCAACCGCAGCACGGCCAGCCCGGCATTACTGCCCGGGTTCAGCGCGATCCCCTCCGCGCCGACGTCGGCGGTGCGCGAGAAGACCTCGACGACAACGATGATGTCGGGGACGGGGCCGCCCGTCGGCCCGCGCATGATGTCGGTGACGATGTGGGCCTGCCGCGAGGCGGACTCGTTCGCCGTGGCGAAGGTCGCCGGGTCGTAGAGCTTGGGCAGGGAGAAGTTGCACAGGTTCCAATACAGGATGCGGGTCATGGTGCCGCGCCCTCCCGCACGTCGATCGCGTCATGACGGTTTCCGCGAGCCCCGACGGTCACGGTACGTTCCCCGCGCGGGTGAGGTCGGACGCCGTTCCCGGCGGCCGGGTCAAATGTTCTTGACCTGCTTCGGGGCGGCGGCCGGGCCCGGCGCGTAGGGGGTGCGACCGCGCGGCTTGTAGACGGCCAGCACGGTGGCCAGCAGCAGAAGCACCAGCGCCAAGGAGGAGTGGATCACCGCGGACGGCCCGCGGAGCACCCGCATGTCCGCGTCGGCGGCGGCGGCCAGGCGAGCCAGGGAGCCGAGCGTGGCCGTGTACATCAGCAGCACCGCGAGGGCACCGACGTTGATCAGCAGCTTGAACAGCACCCAGTAGTGCCGCACCAGCCCCCAGGCGCCGCCCAGGGACTGCACCAGCCCGGTGATCAGCGAGGCCACGGCCAACGGGACGAGGGCGTACCAGGCGGCCGGTTCCATGACCCGGTAGACGGCCCGGACCGTCGCGCTGTCCGGGCTGGTGACGCCGATGACGGCCAGCGCCAGGAACACCAGCACGGCGCCCAGCCAGCCCGTCGATGCGGTGATGTGGGCGGTGAGCACCAGCTTGCGCAGACCGGGCCTCATCGTCGTCATGCGTCCACCCGTCCCCCCGGCGATCCGGCCATCGCGCCCAGCGGCACCGCCGACGGACCGCCGGGACTGTAGCCGCTTGACCCGTGACCACCTGACCCGTGTCCCCCTGGACCATGGCCTCCGGCGAGCATCAGGACGACAAAAAGCACAACCACCACCGCGACGACGACGAACGCCACCTTCACCCACCGGGGCAGGCCGGCGTCGTCACCGCCGCTGCCGCCGCGGTCGCGTAACTCGGACATGACAGATCCCTTCGAGCAGGCGGAGCGTGACCAGCACCCGCATTTTACAAAACACTCTGTCTATATCAATACACGATGTATTGATCCTTGGATGGCGTATCGTCAGTGACGTGCCGAAGCTGTGGAACGAGACGATCGAGGCGCACCGCCAGCAGGTGGAGGAGGCGATCCTGCGCCACACCTCCGCGCTCGTGGCCGAGCACGGACTACGGGCGGTCACCATGTCGCGGATCGCCGAGGTGACCGGCATCGGCCGGGCGACGCTGTACAAGTACTTCTCCGACGTCGAGTCGATCCTGCTGGTGTGGCACGAGCGGCAGATCACCACCCATCTCGACCATCTCGCCCACGTACGCGACCAGACCGGCGACCCGGCGGCGGCGCTGCACGCGGTGCTGGAGGCCTACGCCCACATCACCCAGCAGTCCCGCCGGCACGGCGACAGCGCCCCGGTGGCGTTCATGCATCGCGACGATCACGTCGCCGACGCCCGGAGGCGGCTGCACGAGCTGGTCCGCGACCTGCTGACCGACGGCGTCCGAGCGGGCGCGGTCCGCGACGACGTCCCGGCCGAGGAACTGGCCGGCTACTGCCTGCACGCCGTCGCGGCGGCGGGCGAACTGCCGTCGAAGGCCGCGATCCGCCGCCTCGTCCAGGTCATCCAGTCAGGACTGCGACCGCCCGCGTAGAGGTGGCGAACAGCCTCGCATACCCCCCTCAGGTATAGTGTCGGTGGACGACCTCCGCACCGCACCGTCGAGGAGTGCCCGATGACCGAGGAGAACCCACCCGCGCCCCACCACCACACCGGCAAGGCGTCGTGGGCGACGGCCGCCTCCGCCACGCTGCACTGCCTGACCGGATGCGCCATCGGCGAGGTGCTGGGGCTGGTGATCGCGACCTGGCTGGGCTTGAGCAACGCCCCCTCCATCGCCGTGGCCGTGGTGCTGGCCTTCTTCTTCGGCTACCTGCTGACCCTGATGCCGCTGCGCCGGGCCGGCGTGGACTGGCGCACCGCGATCAAGCTGGCGCTGGCCGCCGACACGCTCTCCATCCTGGTGATGGAGATCGTGGACAACGGCGTGGTGCTGGCCGTCCCCGGCGCGATGGACGCCACGCTGACCTCCGGCTTGTTCTGGGGCAGCCTCGCCCTGTCACTGCTGGTGGCCTTCCTGGTCACCACTCCGGTCAACAAGTGGGTCATCGGCCGGGGCAAGGGCCACGCGGTGATCCACGGCTACCACTGACCCGGACGCTGCAGCGCGGTCAACGCCTCGAAAAGGTCGTCGAAGGTCCGGAAGGAGTCGACGGCATCCTCGTAGGCGTGAATGCGACGGCGGTATTCGTCGATGATCGCCGACCAGGCATGCCGGTGGTCACCGGCGGCGACCACGAGGAGGGACTCGTAGGTTCCCAGGTCGCAGCCGATGGTGATGGCGACGAAGACGTCACCTGGAGCGAGCAGCGTCGCCAGTTCGGGTTTCGAGCGCCCACGCAGTGACGTGAGCAGCCGATTCTTGCGGCCAGCGTCGGCGAGGCCGAACAGGTTCACGGTGCCGTAGACGTCACTCAGCGTGGCGACGCTCAAGGCCGTCAGTTCACGTAGATCGTGGACGGGGAAAAGGGCGGCCTCGTACCGATGCGCACGTTGCCAATCGGTGGGACCCGGCTGGAGAGGCAGCATCACTCGGGGGACGACGAACCCGGGGGCGCGGGCCGTCCAGTCGGGGTACTCGGCGTCGATCCCGTACTCCCAGGTGACGAAGTCGTAGGACTGCCCCAGGGAATGGATCGCCTTGTCACGCCCCACGGTCGGGATGGCGAGCCGGTGGCGTCCGGCGGTGAAGGCCCAGGCCAGGCCGAGGTAGACCGCCACTTCTTCCTGGTTGTTGTTGTTCACCCCGTAGCGGAAGAAGGGGTTTTGCCGTGACTCGTCGGACTGGTAGGGCTCGTAGAGACCGGGCCAGTGGCGTTCGATCACGCCCTGCCCGAACTCGGCGATCAGCCGAGCGCGGGTGATGCCGTCGGCATACTCGACATCGAAGTTCAGGCGACTCATGATCACCGGCCTACGTCTGATGGTGGTTGCCGTCCTGCCGCAGGCCGTTCACAGGATCTGATCATCGCCCGATGAATCGGCCAAGGCGGCGAAGCGGCTTTGAGCTGGGGGTTTGGGGGGCCGCGCCCCCCAATGTCACTGCCTGAGCCGTAGGCGAAGACGATGCCTGGTGGGTGTCAGTGGGACGACTCCTGTTTGTCGGGCAGTCGCACCCCGTCGATCCGGCTGACGCCCTCCCCCGCCGGCTCCCACCACTCCAGCTCGCAGGGCAACGTCAACGTGGCCAGCGCGTTCTGGAACCACGGCCCCGCCACGACCCGCCATCGGAACGGCGGTCGCGGGATGCGGGCGAGCCGGGCCAGCATCCCGCCCACCAGCGTGGCGATGCCGAACTGGCTGAACACGTTGGCCCAGCGCAGCACCGGGCTGAGCGGGTTGCGGATGGGCGAGCAGACGACCTGGTAGATCTCCTGCCGGTTCACCTTGGCCAGGTACGAGTAGTGGACGTCCCCGGACAGGATCATCACCGGCTTGCCGACCTTCACCAGCAGCCGGGACAGGTCGTTGAAGGAGCGCCGGAACGCCGCCCAGTGCTCCAGGTCGATCGCCTGCCGGAGCTTCTCCGACCAGCGGGCCACCAGGGGGCCCCAGCGGCCGTCGCAGAGGGCCTCGTTCCAGTTCTGGACGAAGTGGACGCCCTCCGGCAGCAGGAACGGGATGGAGGAGCCGATGACCAGCCGGTCGGCGGGTTTGGCGACCTCCTCCTCCAGCCAGGCCCATTCGTCCGGGTCGAGCATGCGCCGGTCGCGCGGGGTGAGCTGCCTGGCGCAGCGGGTGTCGACCATGATCAGGCGGGTGCCGCCGAGTTCGCGGGAGTAGCTCCAGCGGTTGCTGCTCGGCTCGGCGTCGGCCCGTTCGGCGAAGGCGTCGAGCGCCTCGCCGCCGGCGCCCTTCATCAGGTCGGCCAGCAGGGGCTCCTCGGCGCGCTCGGCGGGTGAGAGGTTGCCGAGGTGCTGGTAGACCCAGTACGCGCCGAGCCCGGAGATCACTCTGCGGGACCACCAGGAGGTGGCGGCCATCTGCTCGCGCCAGGTCTGGGAGGTGTTCCAGTCGTCGCGCAGGTCATGGTCGTCGAAGATCATCGCGGTCGGGATCGTGGACAGCGCCCACCGGATCTCCGGCTCGGTCCAGGCCACGCGGTAGAGCTCGGCGTACTCCTCGAAGTCGGCGATCTCCTTGCGCGGCTCGTCGTCGCGCCGGGCCGCGATGAACTTCAGCATCTCGGGCGAGGGGCTGTCGGCGTACACCTGGTCGCCGAGGAGCAGCAGCAGGTCGGGCCACTCGTCCTCGGCGGCTTCCTTCAGGTGCGACCCGTACGAGCGCAGCACGTCCGTGCCGTGGGTCAGCACGTACGCGGTGTCATGCGGCACGCTGGTGCGGCACGAGCCGAACGCCAGCCTGCCGGGTCCGTCGGACGGGAACAGCCGGATCCGGCTCGGCGGCCACCCGTCCAGCGGCCACACGCGTTCCTCACCCAGCGTCACCGTGTAGGAGTCGACGTTCTCCCGCAGGTCAAGCAGGTCCACGATCCCGTAATGGTGACCGTGGACGGTGAACGTCCGCGCGGAGAACGTCCGCCCCGCGGCTTCCACAGTGACCGTGCCCGGTTCGGCGGTCTCCACCCAGATCGAGGCGCTGGTGGAATCGACGTACCGCAGCATCGGTCCGACGACCAGTGCGGACATCGGCCCCCCAGTTTCTCCAGTTCGGCACCCTTGTCCTCTCCAGCCTGCCAGAGTGGCACGTTTGCAGCAGCCAGATCGGGGGTGTAATTGAGCACAACAGATTCGGACAATCCGCAAAGCATAGGCGACAAAAAACGTCTCGCTCTAGGATGATCATGACACGAACGCCCAAACACGGCAGGCAATGGCGCCCGCCTCTGGGCGTGCACGACAGGCGACAACAGGAGGAATCTCTTCCATGACCGTCATGGTGCCGTCAAGGACGCCGGCCCTGATCACACCCGGCCGCCAGGCTCTCGACTCCGCTCTCTACCAGCTCGACCAGGCCGCCGAGCATCTCCGGCTCGACCCCGGGCTCCGCACGATGCTCGCCACTCCGCGCCGGTCGCTCACCGTCTCGGTCCCCGTTCGCCGCGAGGACGGGCACATGGACGTCGTGCAGGGCTTCCGGGTCCAGCACAACGTCTCACGCGGGCCCGCCAAGGGCGGCATCCGCTTCCATCCCGGAACCGACATCCACGAGGTCACCGCGCTCGCGATGTGGATGACCTGGAAGTGCGCGCTGGTCGGCATCCCGTACGGCGGCGCCAAGGGCGGCGTGGCCGTGGACCCGGCCGTGCTCACCCCGCGTGAGCTGGAGCGCGTCACCCGCCGCTACGTCAACGAGATCCTGCCGATGATCGGCCCGGAGAAGGACATCCCCGCCCCGGACGTCGGCACCGACGAGCAGACCATGGCCTGGATCATGGACACCTACAGCGTCAACGCGGGCTACTCGGTGCCCGGCGTGGTCACCGGCAAGCCGATGACGCTGGGCGGCTCGCTCGGCCGCGCCGGGGCGACCTCGCGCGGCGTGCAGATCGCCACGCTGTGCGCGCTCGGTCGTTCGCCGGAGGGCGTGACGGTGGCAGTGCAGGGCTTCGGCAAGGTGGGCGGGCCCGCCGCCCTGTACCTGTCGGAGGCGGGCTGCAAGGTGGTGGCCGTGTCCGACGCGTCGGGCGCGGTCCACAACGGCGACGGGCTCGACGTCGCGGCGCTGCGCGCGTGGGCGGCGGAGTCGGGCGGTGTGTCCGGTTTCCCGCACGCGGACGCGCTGGGCCACGCCGAGCTGTTCGAGCTGGACGTGGACGTGCTGGTGCCGGCCGCGCTGGAGGCCGTGATCACGGTCGAGAACGCGCCGCGCGTGCGCGCCCGGCTGATCGTCGAGGGCGCGAACGGCCCGACCACCCCGGAGGCGGACGAGATCCTGGCCGCCAACGGCACGACCGTGGTCCCCGACATCCTGGCCAACGCCGGCGGGGTGATCGTGTCGTACCTGGAGTGGGTGCAGAACATGCAGGCCTACTCGTGGAGCGGCGGGGAGGTGGACCTGAAGCTGCGTGACCTGATGGAGGGCGCGTACGCGGAGGTCCGCTCGCTGGCGTCGGCCCGTGGGCTGACGCTCCGGGAGGCGGCGCACGTCATCGGGGTCGGCCGGGTGGCCGAGGCGCACCAGATGCGCGGCCTCTACCCCTGATCCGCCACGTCTGATCCGCCATGTCGGTCCGGCGCGGGTCGCGCCGGACCG